>CANSRZ010000004.1 GCA_947649575.1 uncultured Clostridia bacterium
GAGTCGTGGGGCAGAATTATTCTGCCACAGTCAGAAATTGTTATTATGGTGGTGAGTGTACTTTAACGGTTGGTGTTGGAACTGGAACTGACACAACAACAAAGATTGCTGATTTAAATACAACAAATTATGCCAAAAATAGAACTTGGTATACAAATTCATCAAATTGGGATAGTACATATCCATGGGATTTTAAGCGTGTTTGGGGAATACATCAAGATTATAATGATGGGTATCCTACATTTAAAAATTTATTGCCTCCACCAACCAATTGGATTGAGCTTGCCGACACGTCATTTGAAAATTTGAATGCAGGAACTGAAGCAGACCCTTACATTATTGACACTCCTGAAAAGCTTGCAGGAATAAGTTATCGCGTACTCAACAAGGAACAGTATTCTGGGAAGTATTTTAAGCAGACTGAAAATATTGATTTAAATGGATTGCAGTGGATTCCAATTGGTAGTGATGCCGGAACTGTTTATCGAGGGAATTTTGATGGTAATAATTATGTTGTAGAAGGCATGCTTATAGATGATGACTCACTTGTTCTTGACGTTGGTCTATTTGGGATTTGTTTCAAAGGATCAATAAAAAATGTTATTTTAAAGAATTCTTCTATTTATCTCCCAAATGCTCAAGCAAGTTATGTTGGTGGGATTGTTGGAGAAAGTTATTCAAACGCGGACGGAAAGTCAATAGATAATTGCGTTTCTTATTGCAATATATATGCACCAAATTCAAAATATGTCGGCGGAATTACAGGCTATACTCAAAAAATTGAAAATTGTGTCAACTATGGAGAAGTTGTTGGGAAAGAAGAAGTTGGAGGCATCGTCGGTGGAGATGATAGTGGCAATGCAATTAAATGTTATAATAATGGCAAAGTAAAAGGCAATAAATTTGTTGGAGGTATTTCTGGCGGAAGTGTTGATCTTGTAAGCGATTGTATAAATAATGGAGAGATTGAAGGGGACACTTATGTTGGCGGTATCTGTGGTAAAACTTTGATGCTTATTGATTCTAGTTCTAATATTTATTTGAAAAAACTTATTAACAATGGTCGTGTAAAAGGTAATGATTTTGTAGGGCTTATTATTGGAAGAAATAGTTATGCGGGCGCTTCAAATACAATTAAGTTTGAAAACTGTTTTGCGGGCGGTTACTTGGATAATAAAAACTCAACTGGGACTAATGTTGGCGGCATAATAGGTTATGCAGATTGTGCAAGTGGAATTGTCCAGTTGATAAATTGTAGTGTTAATGCATCAACAAATGGTGAGCCTGTAGATTTTGTTGGCAACAGTGATAGTTATACTGGAACTATAACTTTAGAGTCATGCTATTCTAAACTTGGCAACAAAAAGGTTTTCTCGGAAGGAGATTTTGCAGGTTTTGGACTTGTTGAAGAAATGAACGGCGGATTTCCTATGCAGAGAGAGCTATTTTTTATGGCAGAGTTTGCGCCAGCATTGGACTTAAGCTGGTTTGCTGAAAACGGTTTTGTAAAAGTCTAAATTCGTTTTGCGAGAATGTTGTTATGTTTTAAATTGGATTTTGTTAATAAAATGTCTAAGCGGGTTTAGCAAAATGGATTAGGCAAAGTTTGTGAATTATTAAAAAAAATGCAAAAAACGCTTTACAAATGCTTTTTGTTGTGATATAATCAACATGTCGATAAAATTCCAAGGCGCGGTCTATGCGAGATTCTCTTGACGCTAGGCTTCGTTTGCAGGAGAAAATTTAATTATAGGAGAGAATTATGAAAAGCAAGCAAGAATTAATCAATGAATTCAAACTTTCTGAAAATGATACTGGCTCTGTTCAAGTTCAACTTGCTCTTTTGACTGAAAGAATCAATCACTTAAATGAGCACTTGAAAGCTAACCCAAATGATAACCACTCTCGTCGTGGACTTCTTCAAATGGTTGGTAAAAGAAAGGGCTTTATGCTTTATCTTAAAAACAAAGATATTGAAGCATACAGAAAAATCATCAAAGATCTTGGCATTCGTGACGTTAAATAAATATTAAAAAGGGGGATATGCGTTTTGCACCCCTTTTTTCAAGCCTTACGCTTGGCGCTTGTCTTATAGTTGAATAGAAATGCATTTTGAATTCGTTCAGGGTAACTAGATGTTTGACGAGTGTCAGCAGACGATGAACAAAATTAAATTTTATCCGTTCATAGCAACCAAATGTTGCACGAATGTCTTATAACTGCATTTGAAGTTATGTTTTATTCGTTCAGGCAACCAAATGTTGCACGGCAGTCAGCAGGCGGATTGGATATTTAGATTTTTTCGTTCAAAGCAAAAAGAAAGTGCTGTTGACACAAACTTGCTTAGATTAATAAAAAGCAAAAAGTAAATAATTTAAAATAGGAGATTAAAATGAAAGATAGTGCTAAAATTTATGAATTAGAAATTGGCGGTAAAAAAGTTTCTTTCGAAACTGGCAGACTTTGCGAACAAGCAAACGGCTCATGCCTTGTAAAATGCGGTGAAACTGTTGTTATGGTTAACGTAACAATGGCAAAAGCACCTCGTCCAGGAATTGACTTTTTCCCACTCGCTGTTGATTTTGAAGAAAAAATGTATTCTGTCGGCAAAGTGCCTGGCGGATTTAAAAAGAGGGAGGGACGTCCTAGCGATAAAGCTATTTTGACTTCTCGTTTGATTGACAGACCTTTAAGACCTTTGTTTCCAAAAGGATTCTTTAACGATGTTTGCGTTGTTGCAACAGCGCTCTCTGTTGACCCTGACGGTGTTGAACCATCAGTTCTTGCAATGCTTGGCTCAAGCTTTGCTTTGTCAATCAGTGATATCCCTTTTGCGGGGCCTACTGGTTCTGTTTATGTAGGACTTGTTGACGATAAATTTATTATAAACCCAACTGGCGAGGAACGCGAAAAAAGCCTTATGCACCTTACTGTTGCTGGAACTGAGGAAGCTGTTTTAATGGTTGAAGCGGGTGCTAAAGAAATTCCTGAAGAAAAAATGCTTGACGCAATCATGTTCGCTCATGATGAAATCAAGAAAATTGTTAAATTTATCAAGAAAGTTAAGGCTGAAATTGGTAAGCCAGTTTGCCCAGATCTTCCTTACTATGTGATCCCTGAAGAAATCGACAAGGCTGTTAGAGAATATGCTGATAAAAAACTCGACCATGCTCTTGACACTTTTGATAGAGAAGAAAGACAAACTCGTCAAGACGAAGTTGACGCTGATGTTAAAGAATACTTTGCTGAAATTTTCCCTGAATGTGAAAGAGAAATTGGCGATGTGCTTTATAAGATGACTAAAGAAAAAGTAAGAGCTAAAATCTTGAACAAGGGCGTTCGTCCTGACGGCAGAGCACTCACTGAAATTCGTCCTATCTGGTGTGAAACAGGACTTCTTCCACGCGTTCATGGAAGCGGCGTGTTTACTCGTGGTCAAACTCAAGTGCTTACTTCACTCACTCTTGGCACTGTTTCTGATATGCAAAAGCTTGAAGGTCTTGATGATGAAGAAGTAAATCGTTATGTTCATCATTATAACATGCCTCCTTATGCAACGGGTGAGGCTAGAAATCTTAAATCTCCTGGTCGTCGCGAAATCGGGCATGGCGCTTTGGCTGAACGCGCACTCGAGCCTGTTATTCCTGATGAATCTGAATTCCCTTATGCTCTTAGATTGGTGAGCGAAGTGCTTTCTTCAAATGGCTCTTCTTCAATGGCCAGCGTTTGTGGTTCAACCCTTGCTCTTATGGATGGCGGCGTTCCAATTAAACGTCCAGTTGCAGGTATTGCTATGGGGCTTATCAAAGATGACTCAACTGGCAAAGTTGCAGTGCTTTCTGATATCCAAGGTCTTGAAGATTTCCTTGGCGATATGGACTTTAAAGTTACAGGAACTGAAGTTGGCGTAACTGCAATCCAAATGGATATCAAAATTCATGGCCTTAGCAAAGAAATCCTTACAACTGCTCTTAAACAAGCAAGAGAGGGCAGAATGTTTATCATGAATAAACTTCTTGAAACTATTTCTGCTCCAAAACCTGAGCTTTCTAAATATGCTCCTAAGATTTTGACTATGCAAATTAATCCTGACTTTATCAAAGATGTTATTGGCTCAGGCGGAAAGATGATTAACTCAATCATTGACCAAACTGGCGTTAAGATTGATATTGAAGATGACGGCAGAGTTTACATTGCTGGACAAGATATGGAAATGTGTAAAAAAGCACAAGCAATCATTCAAGGCATCGTTGAAGTTCCTGAAGTTGGCGATGTCTATGACGGAAAAGTTGTGCGCATCATGAATTTTGGCGCGTTCGTTGACCTTGGCGCTGGAAGAGAGGGTATGATTCATATCTCTAAACTTTCAGACAAGCGTGTTGAAAAAGTTGAAGATGTTGTCAAAATTGGTGATGAAGTTGAAGTTGAAGTTATCAAAATTGACGAAAAAGGCAGAATTGACCTTAAACGCATTATCAAAAAATAATCATAATTTTAAATTTATTTATAAAAAAGTGCCAATGGCACTTTTTTTTGTTTAGCAACAATATATTGTCATTTCGAATGGCACACCATGCTAGCTATCTAAAATAATCCATATTTCTTCGTAGCCCAGACCATTCCCCGTGGAAACGAAAAAAAGTTTTAATTTTCTTTCTCAAAAAGTTGACACGGGGGGGGGATTTGCTATACTGATTTTGAAAATATAACTCAATTGCAAAAATAACCCAAAAATAGCGTAATTCATTATGAAATTTTTGATAAAAATGCTACAATTGGTTTATGATAAAGTTGAACGAGTACAACTTGCTTTTTGATAAAACTAGTTGATAATCGTCAAACATTTGGTTTGCGCCAAGCGTAAAGCTTGAGGAGGTGGATTATGAGAAAATCATTAAACAAAAAAGTGAAAACATGGCTGGCAAGCACTATGTCAGCCGTGGCAGTATTAGGCCTGACATTCGGCTTAGTTTTTGGCCTTGTAGATTTTTCACCAAAACCAGCACAACCCGAGCAAACACAAGGTGCGACACAGCCCCAAAATGACAAAGTGTGGGATTCAGCCCATGACGCAGGTGATATAACCCTAGACTTTGACTGGGCAGGCAGTGGAACTTCTACTGACCCATGGCTAATTTCAAGTGCTGAGGAATTGGCTGGATTATCATATAAAATTTTTAAAAATACCACAGAAAGTGCTTACATATCAGGCAATTATTATTACCAGAGTAAATATTTTAAACAAACATGTGATATAGATGTTTCAGCATATTGGTGGCAGCCAATAGGCACTTATTATCAACGTGGAACAACAACCTCTATGAAAAGGTATTTTGCAGGTAATTATAATGGTGATGGTCATACAGTTTCTGGGATATTTACTAGTAGTGCAAATTCGCCTGCATACAATTATAGAGGATTGTTTGGCTATATTAAGACAAGTGGAATAACTGCAACTATAAAAAAATTAGGAATTATTAATTCGATATCACAAGGTTACACATATGTGGGTGCTATTGCAGGATTTTCTGATTATTATAATTTTGAAGATTGTTATAGTAGTGCAACAATTAAAAATAGAAGTCAATATAGTGGTGGATTAACTGGACGTTCTTATGATGCAAATTTTTATAATTGTTATTTTAATGGTGTAATCGAGGGTACAAACTATGTTGGTGGACTTACAGGCTCTGGCGGAGCTGCTAAATTTTATAATTGTTACAATGCTGGAAGTGTAGCGGGTAGCGCAAATTTAGGTGGAATTATTGGACAAAATTATGGAGAATGCGCATTTACAAATACTTATTTTGGTGCAAATTGTACGTTGACAAGCCCTGCTGGAACGGGAGGTTCAACAGCAACAAGGGATACAAGTTTGGCAACAAATGCGAAAACTTTAAGCTGGTATCAGGATAGCAGCAAATGGAACTCATCATGGCCTTGGGATTTTGAAAATATTTGGGCTTTAGATTCAGCATTGAATAATGGGTATCCTGTTTTTGTTAAACCATGTATTTTAACTATTTCTCCAAATGGCGGAACATGGAACGGGAGTTTAAGCAATCAAAGTTTTACGCAACAAGGTGGAACAACAAAATCGTTGCCCGTTCCAACTCGCGAGGGATATAAGTTTATGGGCTGGAGAAGCGAAAGTTTTGTTGAGGGGGAAAGGATTGGAAATTTGGGAAAATCTTGTTTAAGAACAACTTTCTTTACTAATGATAGTCCATTAAATGTTTATAACTACGAAAATAATGGCAACAATGTTACTCATACAAGAGAGAATGCAAGTTTAAGTCACAGTCCTTATAATTCTAAAATATTGAAGATATCCAATACTGGCAATGCTGACCCTGGCTTAGGAGGTTTTTACTTTGCTACACAAGCATATGCGGATGCTGAATTTATTGCGATATTTGAGGCTAAAATACCAGTTGGATATGATGTGCAGTTTAAATCTAACAACTGCGGTGGAACAAACTGGGCAGGTATAAAAAATGAATGGTTAACCTCACGGAAAGGAACTGGTGAGTGGGAAACTTATGCACATTATATAAAATGCTGGCCAGCAAGCACAGGAGGAAGTTATAGCACAACAAACTTTTTCCACTTGGTGGGGAATGCGGGGACTCCAGACAACCCTGTCAACTGGTATTTAACTTATGCAAGTGTCTATGACTGTACAGGTATGGGATTGAATACTGATACAATTATGTCAAATCTTTCACAATCAACAGCATATACTTTTGGAGCTTTCAATCAAACTTTGGTTGCAATGTGGGAGGAAGATACTTGGCTATGTAATGCAGCTGATTCCTATGCTGGTGGTGACGGCAGTGTGGGTAATCCATATATTATCAAAACTCCTCAGCAACTTGCAAGACTTGCGCAGGAGGGGCAAACTAGCGCAATCACTGGACATTACAAGTTGGGCGCTAATATTGATTTAGCTGGACACGAATGGGTGCCTATTGGCATTGCGCAAACATATCGATTACAAGGAACTTTTGACGGAAACTTTTACACTATAAAAAACATGAAATGCACAAAATTTTCTGTCGGAGATTATGCGGGCTTATTTGCAACTGTGCTATGGGACGGAATTGTTAAAAACCTGATTATGGATAATGCAACGGTTTCTGTCGGAGATTATGCTGGTGTAATTGCAGGTTTGGTTGATGCGATAAGTGAAAATTGTGGAATAATCAATTGCATTGTTCAAAATTCAAATATAAGGGGAACTAACGCTGGCGGAATTTGTGGCTGGAGTTGGAATTCAAGAATAAGCTCGTGCTTGGTCAAAAACACTATTATCAATGCCTCATCAAAAGGTGGAGCAATTTATGGACAAGGCGGAGGTGGTGGCACAACCATATTGAAAGATAATGGAGCTTATGGAATAACAATAACAGCTGCAAAGTGTGACGGCGGTATGTATGGTGAAATCAGCGGAGGAACAAATTACAATATGGGTAACTTTGTTGATTATACAATAAATGGAACTAGACAAAAAATAATGTATGGAGATTCAACCGCATGGACTGGCTGGGGTTTGGCACCTAGCGTAAACAATGACTATCCTATACAAAACTCGTTGTTTGCCCTTGGCGGTTTCTCAACCTCACAAGAGGTTTATGACAAGCTTGTAAGTTTAGGTTTTCATAGTTAAACTGTGAAAAAATTGAATTTATTTTGATAAAATCATAAAAATATTGCAATATTTTTATAAAAGATAAACAAAAACCACTTTACAAATGTGAAATTTTGTGATATAATAGTCAAGAATTTATATTAGGGGTGAATGTTATGATGATTGAACCAGCTATTGACGAACTTGTTGCAAAGGCAGGCAATAAATATATTGCTTGCAATTTGGTTGCAAAGCGTGCTAATAATATCCAAAGCGTTAGAGGCGCTGAACTTGCTAATAAGGATAAAAAGGCTATTACTATTGCTTGCGAAGAAATTGTTGCTGGTAAAGTTGTTCCTAGTGACACTGATGATAATAGTGGCATGACAACTTTTTAAGCAAAGTTTTAAGTTTGCGTTATGTTTTGTGGACAAGTTTGATATTTTGTGATAAAATAATCCTATTGAAGATTCAATAGGATTTTTATTTGCAGCAGGAGGAGTATTTTGTTTGCTAAGGTTATCATAGACCAAGATGCGAAAGCAATTGATAAAGTTTTTGAATATATTATCCCTGACAATTTAGCGGTCGTGCCAGGGATGCGTGTTTATGTTGGCTTTGGATCAAGAACAGTTCAAGGTTTTGTTATTGAAGTTAGTGAAAAATGCGATTTCGATGAAAGCAAACTTAAAAAAATTATCTCTATTATTGATGAGCAACCTGCTATTAAAAAAGAAATGCTTGAAGTGATGAAATTTATGGTTAAAAAGTTCCATTTAAAACAAGCGTCAATTTTGAGACTTTTTATTCCCGCTGAAATGCGTGAGGGCAAAGTAAAAGAACTGTTTGAAAAAATTTATTCGCTGAGCAATAAAGAAATTAATATTGTTAAGAATGCAAAACAACAACTTGCAATTGTGGATTTTTTGAAAGAACATGGCGAGGGGAGTTCTGTTTATTTAAACGGAACTTTTGGCAACGGCGCAGTCAGAGCTTTGCTTGAAAAAGGCGTTTTGATTGAAACTCAAAAGGAGAAATTCAGAAAACCTTTAAGTGAAATAAAGGACGACAAAAAAGTTAATCTTAACAAATTGCAAGAAAGTGCAATTGAAAAGATTGCGGGAAATAGAACATATCTTTTGCATGGCGTGACTGGAAGCGGAAAAACTGAAGTGTATATGAATTTGATTTCGCGTGAGTTAAAAAATAACAAAACTGCAATTTTACTTGTGCCAGAAATTTCTTTAACTCCTCAAATTTTAGCAAACTTTAAGGCGCGTTTTGGCGAAGAAGTTGCTATTCTTCACAGCGGGCTTTCGGCAGGCGAGCGTTTTGACGAATGGCGTAGGCTTTATTCAGGCGAGGCTAAAATTGCGGTTGGAGCAAGGTCAGCTATTTTTGCACCTCTTGAAAATCTTGGGATAATCATAATCGATGAAGAGCATGAGCAAAGTTATATTTCAGAAAGCAATCCTCGTTTTAACACTCATGAAGTTGCCAAGTTTAGGGCGAATTTTAACAATTGCCCGCTTGTTTTAGGCAGTGCAACTCCAAGCGTTGACAGTTATGAAAAAGCCAAGCTTGGTCAGTTTGAACTTGTTGAACTTCCAACACGCGCCAATGGCAAAGAAATGCCTCAAATTCAGATTGTTGACATGATTAATGAAATTCGCTCTGGCAATTCAGGAATATTTTCTAATCAGCTTTTGGCAGATTTGTCAAATATAATCAACAACAAAAAGCAGGCAATGCTGTTTATCAACAGAAGAGGTTATTCTTCATTTATGCGTTGTCGCGATTGTGGCTATGTTGCAAAATGCTCTGGCTGCGATGTCAGTCTTGTTTATCACCAAGAGGATAACAGGCTTAAATGTCACTATTGTGGCAAGCAGTTCAAAGTGCTTGACCGCTGTCCAAGTTGCGGAAGCGAGCATATCAAGCATGGAGCAGTTGGCACTGAACAAGTTGTGAAAAAACTTAATGAAATTTTCCCTGATGTTAAAGTTTTGCGAATGGATAATGACACAACTTCTAAAAAGAACGCGCATCAAAGAATTTTGGAAGAGTTTAGAAACACAAAGCCGTGCATTCTTGTGGGAACTCAAATGATTGCAAAGGGGCATGATTTTGAAGATGTGCTTTTGGTTGGAATTATTGATGCTGACCAAAGTTTATATCAATCTGACTATCGTTCAACGGAAAGGACATTTCAACTTATCACTCAGGTTGCAGGCAGAGCTGGGCGCGGAGAAACGCAAGGTAAAGTTGTGCTTCAAACATATGCGCCAAGGCACTATGTTTACAAATTTGTTGCTAATTATGACTATAAAGGCTTTTTCAAAAAAGAAGAGAATATTCGTCAAACGGCAGTTTTTCCGCCATTTTCAAGGATTGTTCGCATACTTTTTGCAGATTTTGATGAAGAATATGTTAGACAACTTGTAAAAATGTGCTATAATGAGATTGTAAAACTGAAAGAAGAATTCAAAGACGAGTTTTTATATCTTGATGTTATGAAGTCGCCAATCAAGCGCATGCAAAACAAATTTCGTTATCAAATTTTGATGAGGCTTAAACTTTCAAAAGCCGACGAGATTGAAAGTAAAGCGTTTGAAATTGTTGACAAGTTATCAAAGAACAGCGTTTTCTTTGAAATTAATCCAAGTAATATGAGTTAAGTTTTTTAATTATCTTACTTTTCTTAACAAGAAAAGTAAGATAAAGAAAACTAATTTGCGACGCTCGATAAGATTTTTATCTTCGCGTCGCAAATGGATTTACTTTTGTTTATTTCTGAAAGAGATATAAAAATATTATAATCTTAACGCTTTGCAAAATTTGCAAGTTTATTATACAAAATAGTTTTTAAAAGCAAATTTAAAAAGCGTTAATAATTAAAAGTTTTTTGCTTCTTTTTTTCAAAAAAGAAGAGAAGAGAGATGAGAAAGGAGAAAGTATGGCAATTAGAAAAATTGTGTATGACGGAGATGAACTGTTAAGAAAGAAGTCTAAGCCAGTTAAGGATTTTGATGATGACCTTGACCAGCTTTTGGATGACATGAAAGAAACCATGCACGCAAATGATGGCATGGGACTTGCTGCTGTTCAGGTTGGAGTTTTAAGACGTGTTGTTATCGTTGAGGCAAACGGGATGTTTGTTGAACTTATTAATCCTGAAATTGTAAGCCAAGAGGGTGAAGACATTGACACTGAGGGTTGTTTAAGCGTGCCTAATTTTAATAGCAAGGTTAGACGTCCATATAAGGTTACTGTCAAAGCCTTTGACAGATATGGCTATCCGTTTGAAATCACTGGCGAGAAATATTTTGCTCGCTGTGTTTGTCATGAAGTTGACCACCTTGACGGCATTTTATATGTAGACAAATGTGAAAACAAAGAAAAATATTTAAAAGGCAAAAGAAAATAATGAAAGTTTTATTTTTGGGAAGCTCATTGTTTTCAAAAATTGTGCTAGAAAAAGTGTTGAAATCAAAGCACAGCGTTTGTGCTGTAATCACTCAGCCACCTCGCGAAGCAGGACGTGGACATAAATTTCAAAAAACCTGCGTTCATGAGTTTGCATTAGAAAACAATACCCCTGTTTATACTTTTGAAAAGTTAAGCCGTAGTTTTGAAGAAGTGAAAAAGATAGAATATGATATTGCACTTGTGGCTTCTTTCGGTCAAATTTTGACACAAGAATTTTTGGATAACAAGCCGTGCATCAATGTTCATCCGTCATTGCTTCCAAAATATCGCGGAGCAACTCCTATTCAATCTGCAATTTTGAATGGCGACGCTATAACGGGCGTTACTATTATGAAAGTTGTGAAGCAGGTTGACTCAGGAGATATTATTTTGCAAGAGGCTTTGCCACTTTCTGAAAATATCAAATTTTTAGAATTGGAAAATCAGCTTGCTGAACTTGGCGGAGATTTGGCAACTCAGGCATTGGACTTGTTTGCGGAAAATAGACAGACTTTTACTCCTCAGGATGAAAGCAAAGCAGTCCTAGTAAGGCAACTTACAAAAGAGGACGGCTACTTAGATTTTTCTCTGACTGCAAAAGAGATTTACGACAGATTTAGAGCGTTAAGCCAATGTTTGGGATGTTATATTTTGTTGAATGGTCAAAAAATCAAAATCTTTGACATTCAAATTGTGGATATGCAAGGCAAAGAAAAAGAAGTGCTTTTAAACAAAAAGCGTTTTGTGATTGCCTGCAAAGACAAGGCTATTGAAATCAAAACTTGCCAGGCTCTGAGCGGAAAAACTGTTGACGCATGCTCTTTTTTGAACGGCTGGAAAGATGAAATAAAAGAGGTTCAATGATTTTATCAGATTTGACTTTACAGGAAATTGTTGATTATGCAAAGGATAAAGGTTTGCCAAAATTTCGCGGCAAACAGATTTTTGACGGGATTTATAACGGCAAAAGTTTGAATGAAGTTTCAAATCTTCCTAAAAATTTGCTTGAAATTATTGAAAAAGAGTATCCAAAATATAAAATTGTTAAAAAACTTGTCAGCAAAGAGGACGGAACAAAGAAATATATTTTTGCAATGGGTGACGGTCAGGTTGTTGAGGGTGTTTTAATGGAATATAAATATGGGCATACTTTATGCATTTCAACGCAGGTGGGCTGTCGAATGGGATGCAAGTTTTGCGCTTCTGGCTTGAACGGCTTAATTCGCAATCTATCAGCGGGCGAAATCTTGGGACAGGTTTTGCTTGTGAATAATGACTTGGGCGGAGGACTGAACGACAGAAAAATAACTAACCTTGTTTTAATGGGCAGTGGAGAGCCTCTTGATAACTATGAAAATCTTTCTAAGTTTTTGAAACTTATTTCAAGCGAAGACGGGCTGAATATAAGCCAACGCAATATATCAATTTCAACTTGCGGGCTTGTGCCAAACATATATAAACTTGCAGATGACGGATTTAATATAACACTGACAATCTCTTTGCATGCGCCTAATGACGAGATAAGAAAACAAACAATGCCAATTGCAAATCGTTATTCAATTGACCAAATCATGGAAGCGTGCAAATATTATTTTAATAAGACTGGACGTAGAGTTATATTTGAATATACATTGATAAAAGGCGTCAACGACAGCAAAGAGAACGCGCAAGAACTTGCAAAACGCTTGAAAGGGCTTTCTTGTCATGTGAATGTTATTCCTTTGAATGAAGTTAAAGAGCGCTCGCTTAAAACGGTTACTCGTAATGAGGCTTATGCCTTTTGCGAAACACTTTCAAAGCTTGGACTTTCTGCAACCGTGCGAAGAACTATGGGCGAAGATATAAGCGGAGCGTGCGGACAACTTAGGAATAGTTATTTGGAGGGCAAAATATGACAGGGCTTGTGATAAAAAAGAATGCAGACTTATTTACGATTGAAAGCGGAGATAAAATTTTTGAATTAAAGCCGAAAGGAACTTTAAAAAAGAATGGCATATTTGTAGGCGACAAAGTTGAATTTTCTAACACGATTGATAAACTGTTGGAACGCAAAAATATTTTGATAAGACCGCCTCTTGCCAACCTTGATAAAATATTTATCGTTTTATCTCCGTTGCCAAAACCAGATTTTCTATTGGTTGACAAAATGATACTTTGCTGTTTTGTTAAAGGCATTGAGCCAGTGCTTGTAATAAATAAAACCGACTTAATTGATGAAGAATTTGTTAAAAATGTGCAAAAAACTTACAAAAAAGTGTTAAAAATCATAAAAACCAGCGCGCATAAAAATGATGTTGAAGCGTTGACTAAACAAATTAAAGGCATATGTGCATTTGCAGGTCAAAGTGCAGTTGGCAAATCTAGTTTAATTAATGCTTTGTTTGGCGATAAAAAAGAAATTGTTGGCGACCTCTCAAAAAAGATTGAGCGGGGCAAACAAACAACACGATTGGTTAGTTTGTATAAGTTTGGCAAAGGTTATATCGCTGATACGGCAGGCTTTTCTAGCCTCGAACTTGGCATGCTTGTGGACTTAACTCCGCAAGAAGTTGGCAGATATTATCCAGACTTTTTGCCTTATCTTGCCGAATGCAAATATCGCTCATGTTTGCACAAACTTAAAGTTGATTGCGCAATTATTGACCATGTTGAGAAAGGTGATATTGCCAAGATGCGTTATGAGAACTATTTAAAAATTATTGACAGTCTTGAAAACTTTAAAAAACGATAAAGGAGTGTTTATGAAAAAAAATATTTATATTTCAGTTTCAACCGACCCAATAAATGATTATCAAAAAGTTGTGGACTATGCAAAAGAGCTTCAAGGGCAGACTGATTTTTTGCACTGTGATATTATGGATGGCAAATTTGTAAACAAAAAAACTTATGATGATGTGGTTGTTAAATCAATCAACTCAAATTGCTTGACAATGCTCGACGTTCATCTTATGGTGGAAGAGCCTGAAAATTGTTATCAAAAATATATTGACGCGGGTGCAAATATTTTGACCTTTCATTATGAGGCAGTCAAAGATAAAAGCATTTTACCAGAGCTGATAAAGGATATAAAAGACAGGCATACTCTTGTTGGGCTGTCAATCAAGCCTGAAACACAGTTTAAAGAATTTAAAATGTTTCTTTATGACATTGACGTTGTTTTGGTGATGAGTGTTGAGCCAGGCTTAAGCGGGCAAAGGTTTATGCCAGAGGTTATTGATAAAATTAAAGAACTTGAAAAGTTTAGGGTTGACAATAATCTTGATTTTAAGATTGAGATTGACGGCGGCATATCAGAGGAAAACGCTAAAATAGTAGTTGACGCCGGCGTAGATATGCTTGTAAGCGGAAGCTATGTTTATAATAGCAAAGATAGAGTTGCCGCAATAAGCACATTAAAAAATTGCACCAAATAAAAAAGTGTGAAACAAATTGTGAAAAACTTGCACAAAATGTTTCACATATAAAAATAATAACTATTATAAAAAATTTATCTATAATATCACAACATTGCCACAAAGCACATCAAAGTATGAAAAGGTTTGCAAATTGCCGTCCTGCTCGGTTGGCACTACTGTAAACACACTTGGATAGACATCTTTAATCACGCAGTTGATTTTGTCTATCTTTTTTCTTCCTCTGTTTATGTTCATAGCAACTTCCACGCCTTTAAGTGCTTTAATTTGATTTTTGACGTCTTCAAGTCCAAGATTGATTTTTCTCATTTTGACCTATCCTTTTAATTTTCTAAATTTTTGCCAAGAATTTGAAATTTTATACAAATTTTTGTCATACATTTGATTTTTGCCGAGTAAGATATAGCGAAAATCTTTTTTCAGGGGGAATGATATGGCATTTGAAGCAAATAATTTTAATGTGGCTAGAAAAGTTGTTTTACCAAAGAGCGAAGTCAATGTTGAATGTAATATTTCAATCACTGACGAAATAACAAAAGTGCTTTCTGTTTCGGCAGAGGCTTGTGTCAGCGGAAGCGAAGTTTTGAACGGAGTTATCAATTATTCCGCTTATGCTGATGTTTGCATTGTTTATCTTAATAATGAGGGGGAAATTGGCAAAGTTAACTCAACCTGTCCTTTTTCATCCAAAATTTCAAAAGAAAGCATTAAAAACGGACAAAAAGCAGTTATCAATTTAAAAGTCAGCGATTGCTCTGTTGAAAGCGCAAGCGGAGATAATGTTAAAGCTGTTTGCAACATTGAAGAAGAGGCTTTTGTTGTTGAGAACGTTGAAGTTAAGTCTGTTAAGAGTAGTGACGAAGATGTTTGCTGTGCAGAAGAAGTGATTAACGTTAATCGTTTTATTGGCGAGGCTAATGACACGGCAGAAATCACAAGCGAGCTTAGTTTGCGAGAGCCAATTAAGCGTGTGATTTTAACTGAAAGCCAGGTGCTTTTAAAATCTGTTGAAAGCGGAAGCAATTTTGTTTCAATTTCTGGCGAAGTTGTTTCAAGAGTTTTATATTTGACAGAAAATGATAAGTTCGAGGCAGGATATATTTATGAAAATTTTAAGCAAGAACTTGAACTTGAGGGCGCAACTCGTGAAAGCGAAGTTGAAGCTCATGCTTGTATCAAAAGAGACAGCGTAAAAGTTTCTCTTGAACAAGAAGAAAAAGGTGGCAAGATTATTCTTGAAATTCCTGTTGCGTTATCAGTTAAGGCTTATGAAAAAGTTGAAGCGCTTGTTGTTAAAGATTTGTATTCAACTCAAAATGACTTAAAAATCACAACTATGTCATTTGATATGACTTGCGTTTGTCCTGCAAGCGTTATTGAAAGCAAGATTGACGGCAGTTTAACTCTCGGCGATGATAGACCTCGTGTTGATAAAATTATGTTTGTTGGCGGAAACAGTGTTGTTGTGACAAATTCATTCTTATCAAACGGCGAAATCACAATCGAGGGCATTGCCAGAACAAGTGTTGTTTATCTTAATGATGAAGATAGTTCTCTTAATTCAGTTGCATTGGAAGTGCCTTTCGTGATAACTGATAAATTTGATGTTGAAAACGAGGGCGGAACTTTAAACATCTCAGCAATTGTGTGTGACGTTGATGTGGCTGTTAAACGTGGACGCGAACTTTTCTATGATGCAAAAATCAAGGCATATGTAAATTATAGTTGTGACGAAGTGTCTGGTGTTATCTCAGAGGTCGAAGCTGTTGAGGCGTATGCTGAAAAAGACTATGGCATGGAACTTGTGTTTGCAAAAGCTGGGCAAACTTCATGGGATATTGCAAAAGAGGCAAGGGTTAAAGAGGATCTTTTGCTCGCTCAAAATCCAGAGGTTGTGTTCCCTCTTCAAGACGATGAAAAACTTGTTTTATTCTATCAAAAAGTTAATGGCTAAAACAAAGTCATTCCTCCTAACAAAATGTTGGCTGAAAATCTCAGTCGACATTTTTTGTTGCTATTGTTTAAAATTTTCAACTTTTTATTGAGTTTTTTATGCTTTTTAGGTTAATTATTGACCAAGGAGAAAAAATTATGAAATATATGTTGTCATTTTTATGCGTTGCTGGAATTGTTCTTGCTTTATGCTTATGCGGATTTAAAAGCCCAAAACAAGAGACTCTTTTGCCAGAAAATTATTTGAGAATTCATATCAGAGCCAACTCTGACAAGCCAATCGACCAAGAGGTGAAATATAAAGTTAAAGATGCAGTTGTTGAAGCGCTTATTCCAATCCTTGCCCAATGTGAAGATAAAAGCGAAGCGGTCAAAGTACTGAAAAAGAATTTTTCATATATAGAAAAAGTTGCAAACAATGTGCTTGGGGCTTGTGGATTTGACTATACTTCTCATGCAAAATTTGATAAGGAGTTTTTTCCGACTCGTGTTTATGACAATCTTGTTTTGCCTGAGGGCGAATATGATAGCCTTATTTTAAACCTTGGCAGTGGCAGTGGAAACAATTGGTGGTGTGTGGTTTATCCAGCTTTTTGCTTTCTGGAAACAAAAAATTCCGACAATATTGTATATATTTCGCAAATTTGGGACATCATTAAAAATGTAATAAGATAAAAGCAAAGTTATCTTTAAAAAAGGGAGGAGAAATGAAAAAATTTTTAATTGCCTTTTGCTGTATGTTTTTTGTACTAGCAATGGCGGGTGCAGGTGTTGGATTTACATATGCAAACAAAAGCAATGTGGAGGTTATTGAAACTTTAACAACCTCGCAAAACAAACAGGTTCAGACAAAGCTTAAAAACTGGGGATATTATAAGGGCAATGTTGACGGCATTTATGGACCTAAAACAAAAGAAGCTGTGAAATATTTTCAAAGAAAAAACGGGCTTACTGTTGACGGGATTGTTGGCAAAAAAACAGCTGCTGCAATGGGGATTAGTTTAACAACAAGTGGTGGCAGTGGGACAAATCAGTCAAGTTCTGACCTTGCTCTTCTTGCAAGATGCGTTCACGCCGAGGCAAGAGGTGAAAGCTATGTTGGACAGGTGGCTGTTGCTGCTGTTATCTTAAACAGAGTTAAAAACAAAAACTTTCCAAACTCAATCGCTGGCGTAATTTATCAACCATGGGCTTTCACTTGTGTTAACGACGGGCAAATCAATTTAGCCCCAAATCAAACCTCAATGAAAGCGGCGCAAGACGCTATGAATGGTTGGGATCCAACTTATGGAGCAATTTATTATTATAACCCAAGAACGGCTACAAGCAGTTGGATTTTTTCAAGAAAAACAACTGTGACAATTGGTCAACATGTGTTTGCGGTGTAGGAGGTTAAGTTATGACAGAGCAAAAAATTAGCAAAAAAGAAAGTAAAAATCAAGAAAAAGTACAAAATAACTTTCCAAATGTTAAAAATAACGATAAAAAAGAAAACAAAAAGCAAAATAAACCTGCAAGCGCAAAGGCTAAAAATGGAGTTATTATCGGTCTTGCAATTGCAACTGGCGTGCTTGGAGCATCCACAATCGGTCTTGCAATTTCGACAGGCATAACTGCTGACAAAGCAGAAGATTATGGCAATCGTTTGGAGGCTGTTTATCAAAAATCTTTCTATGATTTAGTGGATAATGTTAACAATGCAGAGATAAAACTTTCCAAAGTTTTGGCGTCAAGCACTTCAAGTTTTCAAAAGAAAATGTTAACTGAGGTTGCTGACAATGCATCTAACGCACAAGTTAGTTTTTCATCGTTGCCACTCACTCAAAGCAGTTTGAACGATGCATCGGGGCTTTTGAATCAACTTGGTGGCTATACAAAAACTTTGACTGAAAAGCTAGCAAAAGGCGAAAACTTGACTAACGAAGAAATTGAAACTCTTGACAAACTTCACAGCGTGCTTGTTGAAATTAAAGCACATTTAAACAAGCTTTCAATCAAGATGAGAGAGGGTTATAACATTCTTGATAACAGTTTGAATGTTGACACTGATAACAATTTTACTCTTGATTTATCAAAAATCAAAACAGTTGATGTTGAATATCCAACAATGATTTATGATGGCCCATTCTCCGACAGTGTTACAAATGTTGCTGTCAAAGGCTTGAAAGGAAGCAAGGTCAGCAAAGATGCCGTTAAAGAAAAAATTACAAAACTTTTCAAAAATATTATTTCGCTTGACTTTGAGCAAGATACTATTGGAAGATTTGAAACATATAACTATCGTCTTAGAACTTCTGATAACACATTGCTTTATGTTCAGGTTACTCAGATTGGTGGACATATGTTGACGGTTAGTGGTGCTAGCGGAAATGACGGTCAAGTGACTATGGATATGGCGGATGCTCAAACTTTGGCTGTGGATTTTGCCAAAGCTAATGGCATAGAAAATCCGCTTGTAGTTTGGACTGACCAAGTTGACAGCCAAGGCTATTTCAATATTGCGCCAACCCAAAATGGAGTTGTGCTTTATCCAGACCTTGTTAAAGTTAAGGTGGACTTAAACAGCAGAACAGTTGTGGGTTATGATTCAACTTCATATTTCACAAATCACACGTCAAGAAATATAGAAAAAGCGTCATACAGCCAAGACAGCGCAAGAGTTAAAGTGCCAGAAAGCTTTGTTATTCAAAGCGAACGTGTTGTGCTTGCTCCGCTTGACTATAACCGCGAGGTGCTTTGTTATGAGTTTGCTTGCATGAATGATGATAACGAATATTATTTCTATATCAATGCCAAAACTGGCGACGATGAAAATATTCTTCGAGTTATCAAAACAGAGCAAGGCAATAAATTGCTATAAAATCAAAAATTTACAAAAAAAAGAAGCAAAATGCTTCTTTTTTTTGTAATTTTTAGAATATTGCGATATGAAATTGTTATGACACAGTACTTTAAAAACAAGAATTGATTATTTTCAGTCGCCAAGCGCAGGGGCTTGTAACTGCATAAAGCAGAGATTTCTCCGCTTTGCCCTGACGGGCTTCGGTAAAAATGACAATGCTTTGGCACCTCCTTTTTGTTATGAACGAATGTAATGAATATTTAATTGCAGTTTATTGACACTCGCTGAGCAGTTGGCTCAAAAATTGGATATTGACTTATGGAAACTTTTGTTGTATAATAAACTCAGGAGTTTTTAAATGAAAAAGTTTTTATTTGGCATTATTTCTTTAGTAGTTTTGCTTTTTATCGGATTTTCTACATATTATGTTGTAAGGGACAATGAAACGGTCGCTTATACTGTTAGCGATAAAGAAACAATCTATGTTAATATTGGCGAGGTTTTTGAGTCGCCAGTTATTCATGAGCATAAAGCTAAAAATAGCGTTGTGAATGTTAGTTTATCTAATAATAATCTTGTTTATGACGATGTTAGACAAGAGTTTACTGCTTCTAAAGTAGGCTCAACTACTGTGACATGTGTTCCATCAAAGTCAAAATTCTCAGCAATCACTTTTACAGTCAAAATCGGCAATGGCTCAGTTAATAATCCATTCTATATCAGAAATCAAGCAGACCTTAACAAGGTTGGAAAAACTTCAACTTGGACACTCTCTTCAAGTTATGAACTTGTTGAGGATATAACTTTGACTGAGGCTTTATCTCCAATCGGCGACGCTAACAGTTTGTTTATAGGCAACTTCTTCGGTGGCGAAGTTATGCATAAGATTTCTAATATCAATATTACAAGTGATAAAAATGTTGGCGGTTTCTTTGGAGGAATTGGCTCTTCTGCAAGAATTGAACGCATTGTGTTTGAAAATATCTCTGTGAGCGGTAGCTTTGATTATGCAGGTGCAATTGCAGGTATTAACTATGGCTTTATTGGTCAATGTGAGGTTTTGAATGCTGTTATCAACAACAGCAGGCGGGACGCTTACACTGGCGGAGTTGTTGGGCTTAACAAAAGTTTAGGTGCATTTGCACAACTTACACTTGTTACTTTTAGTGGCTCGATTTCAGCACAAGGCTATATCGGTGGCTTTGTCGGCAAAAGTGAGGGCGGAGTTGTTGATAATTGCTATGGTAAGGTTAGCGCTTTGTTAATTTCAAAAGATAGTGTATTCGGAGGAATTGCTGGCTTTAACACATACAGCAATGTTGTTATAAACGACTTGACAAAATATATAAACTCAAAATATCTTAACAATATCATTCAAATGAACAATGTCAGCGAGCTTGGCAAATATTATACAGCAATCGGAAAAAGCGTTGTACTTTCTTCAATGCCAACAAGCTTTACTTATTATGACATGATATTGGCTTGCTCAGCAGGGAGTTATTCTCCTATTGGAGAGCATGGCAATGATTATGGTTTGACTACAGATAACTCTTCATCGGTAGGTTACTATGCAAATATTTCACCTGAAGATTTGACAAACAGAACAACTTTCACAGGTGTTGATGGCTCTATTTGGGATTTTAAAGATTTTTGGGCTATAAATAATAGTGATTTGTTCATTAATTATGAACATTGTGCAGGCTCTTATCCTATTCTTCCTGAAAGGGCGTCTGTCAACACTGAACTTTCAACTGTGGCAAGTGTTAAGACTGCAATCCAACTTTTGCGAGATTATCCAGGTGCTAATCTTGAATTTAAGATTGTGAAAAATCTTTTGATAGACTTTGAGGGAGCAACTTTTGAACCAATCGGC
Organism: uncultured Clostridia bacterium; assembly: GCA_947649575.1. Taxonomy (GTDB): domain Bacteria; phylum Bacillota; class Clostridia; order Christensenellales; family UBA1242; genus Caccovivens. The sequence goes on from CANSRZ010000004.1 coordinate 21,180, forward strand.
TCCATTGAAAATCCTTTTGTTGGGAAATTGACTGCGGCTGATGACGTTACTGTAAGAATCAGAAATTTTAATATTGTAACAACACAAGAATATGCAGGATTTTTTGGAGTTATCCAAGGTAACGACACACTTATCAAAAATATAGAGTTTATGGGTGGCACTTATCAAGGCTCTTGCATAGGAGGCATTGCAGGATATAATAATGGCGCTACAATAGAGAACTGCTCAACTGAAAGTTTTACAATGAAAGCAACAAATATTGCTGGCGGTGTTGTTGGTTTTAACAATGGAAACATTGTTGGCGGTGGCGCTAACATTGGCGGAGGCTATTGCATAATTGAAGCCGATGAATTTTCAGGGCAGGATTTGACTATTGGCATTGTTGTTGGAGAAAATCGCGGACATGTAACAGACGTTGAAGCCAGCATGGTTAATGTTTCTGTTTATTCTGAAAGCGATAAGCCAATTTATATTGGCGGAATTATCGGCAAGCAAAATGGTGGCGTTGTGTCTGGCGTTTCAAATTATAATCTCAACATCACTGCCGACAAATTGAAAGGAGTAAGTTATTGCGGTGGCTTGGTTGGCTATATGGACGGAGGAGTTTTGGAAAACAGTTTTATCTCTGGCTATAAAGCAAGTTTGTCATTTGCAAGTGACAAAGCTATTTCAGGCGGACTTGTTGGATTTTTAGGCGAAAATGCTGAAATCGTGAGCTGTTTGTTTGATAACGGTAATGTTACAGCTAAAAGAGTTGCTGGAATAGTAGGTCTTCAATATGGAGAAGTGAACAAATGCGCAGTTATGGCAAATGTTATCTTAGACGGATATTTTGCAGGTGGACTCAGCTATGATTGCCACGGCATTTTGAGAAATTCATATTCACTTGCAACTCTTAAGGGTTCTTCTATTGAGGCAGGCTTTGTTGTTTATTTGAACACTAATGCAAGTGTAAGATATTGCTATAACTATTGCTCATACACTGGAACTGGCGATGCTTATTGCGAAACTGCAACAAAGTTTAGAAGCGACAAGGCAAATCGTGAATTTAAAAATAATATCGTTGTTGGCAGAATGCAGGGCGGAGATGGAATTTTAGGAGATACTTTTGTAACAAAAGTTTATGGACGCGATGATATAAAGACTGTAAAAATTCAAACTCGCATGGGATATAACAAAGGCTCATTTACAATTGTGTCACAGGATGTTGCACTTGGCACAAGCTCATTTGTAGAATTCTCTAAGGCAGGCTTTGACAGCAATATTTGGAATATTTATGGCGTAAGCGGTGAAGAGGGACAATATTTGACTTTAAAAGATTTGTCAGAAATCCCTGTTGAAGAATAAATAAAAACAAAAAAGCTATCTGAGTTAGATAGCTTTTTTTGTGTAAACAAATTACTCAGCCGTAGAAACTTTTTCGTATTCTGCCATAATCGCTGATTTAATGAGTTCGCGTGTTTCTGTGTTGATTGGGTGAACGATATCTTTATACTCGCCCTCAGGAGTTTTTCTTGATGGCATTGAGATAAAGAGACCGTCTTTTCCACTGATGATTTTGATGTCATGAACTACAAAGCAATCTTCAATAGTGATAGAAGCAACTGCTTTAAGTTTGGCATCTTCCTTAGAAACCATTCTTACTCTAACATCTGTGATTTTCAAGTCCTTATACCTTCCTTTTTTAGTTTTCTTAGCTTAATAATTTGATAATCAGCATAAACTGATATATTTAAGCTACTTATATAATACTATTTTTCGCAAAATATATCAAATAAATTTGATAGTTTTATAAATTTTTTTAAAAATTTATTGTTTTTTCTTTCAACACGGCTATTGTTTTTTCATAAAGTTTAATATGGTCTTTAATTTTTGTGGGGTGAAAGTTTTTTATAGAATTCAAAATAATGGCACAGGCCCTTATACATTGCTGTTGCATGGCTGGGGAGTTAGTGGCAGTATTTTTGATAAATTTGTTGATTTGATGCCTGAAAGGAATTTTATTATCCTTGATTTTCCTCCTTTTGGCAAAAGCAATATTGAGCCAAAAGATTGGAACATATTTACATATGCAAATATGGTGATAAGTTTATGTGAACATTTAAAAATAGATCAAGTTAATGTTCTTGGGCATTCTTTTGGTGGCAGAGTTGCTATTATTTTGGCTTCATTGCGACCGAGCTTGATTGAGAAATGTATTTTGGTTTCCTCAGCTGGCTTAAAACCTAAACGAACATTAAAATATCATTTTAAACTTTATAGTTATAAACTGCTTCGATATTTTGGCTTTATGATCAACAATGCTGGCTCGGATGATTATAAAGAATTGTCAAATGATATGAAAAAAGTTTTTGTCAATGTTGTCAGCGAACATCTTGATGGTTATTTGCCACTCATCAAACAAAAGACTTTGATTATTTATGGCGAAAAAGACAAAGAAACACCTGTTTATATGGCCAAACGATTACATAAACATATAAAAAACAGCAGGCTTGAAATTATCCCTGAGGCAGGACATTTTTGCTTTATTGACAATCTTATGACCTTTTATAGACTGGTTGATAAATTTTTGGAGGAATAATGAATATTTTTTTAGCAATTTTGTTTTCAATTTTGTTGCCTTTTTGCAATTATTTGATTTATAAAACCTTTCAATTATGTGGATATAACACAAAAAACTTTGTTGATACGGTTTTTTCAAAAGGTTTGGCAAGTGGAAATAAAAATAAACTTGTATTGACCAAACGCATGCTTAGATTGATAATTTTGCATATGCTTATATGCGCAAGTTTGTTATTTTGTAGTTATCTTTTGCTGTTTGATGCAAGGCTGAAATTGTTAAACACGGTTGTTATTTATCTGTTTTCGCCTGTGCTTCTTATGCTTGCACATATAATCATATTGCCAATTGAACTCTTGATAAAACAAACATATATCAAGCGTGCAAAAAGCAAATTAAAGAAGAAAAATCCAAAAATTATCGGAATAACTGGCAGTTTCGGCAAAACTAGCACAAAAAACATTCTTGCAAGCATTTTAGAAAAGAGCTTTAAAGTTTGCAAAACCCCACTTAATTATAATACTGAAATGGGGCTAACTAAGACTATTTTGGAAAAACTTGATGACGAGGATTTTTTAATTGCTGAAATGGGAGCAAGACATAAGGGCGATATCAAAAAGTTATGCGAAATTGCTTGTCCAGACTATGTTATTATCACATCAGTTGGCGAGCAACATCTTGAAACATTTGGCTCATTGCAAACAATTGAAGAAACAAAGTCAGAAATTATCACATTTTCTCAAAAAAACGCACCAATTTTCATAAATTGTGACACTTTGTCTTCAAATCGCATTTATGAGAAGTGCAAAAAGAACAAATTTGCAACTTGCAGATTTCAAACTTATGCATATGCGACTGATATTAATTATAACAGTGAGGGCAGTGCTTTCACACTAAATATTGAAGGACATAAAGTTAAATGCAAAACTTTGCTTTTGGGGCGTTGTAATATTGATAATATAGTTACAGCGTCAGCTTTGGCATATTATTTGGGCGTCAGTTTGGAGGATATTGTTTCGGCTATCAAAAAGCTCGAGCCGACTGCTCATAGGTTGGAACTGATACAAAACAACACTGTTTGCGTGCTTGATGACGCTTATAACAGCAATCTTGTTGGAGCAAAAGAGGCATTGAATGTTTTGTCAACTTTCAAAGGCAGAAAAATTGTTGTCACTCCAGGCTTTGTTGAAATGGGCAAAGAAGAAAGTACTACAAACTTTAAACTTGGCACTATGATTGCGGATGTTGCTGATTATGTCATTGTTATGAATGAACTTAATAAAAATTATATTTTGTCAGGCCTAATTTCTCATAATTTTGACAATGAAAAAATATTTTTTGCCACAACAAGAGAGGAGCAAAAAGAATTGTTGACCAAACTGACCTGTGAAAATGCAGTAATTTTATTTGAAAACGATTTGCCAGATAATTATAAATAAAAGGAGTTGTTATGAAAAATGTTTTGGTGATTTTTGGAGGGAAAAGTGTTGAGCATGATATTTCTATTATTACAGCTATGCAGGCATTAAAAAATTTGCCTAAGGGTTACAATTTTATTCCTGTTTATATTGACAAGGATGAACATTGGTGGCTGGCAGATAATTTGGATGACGCTCATACATATATCGATTTTTCTAAAAACGTGAAAAACAAGCGTGCTTGCACTTTGACCGCTGGAAGCAGTATGTTATGCGAAGTAAAGAAAGGCAAATTTAAGAAAAGCACTTTTATTCACTGCGCACTTTTGTGCTGTCATGGCGGAAGCGGAGAAGGCGGAGCATTGCAAGGGTTGTTAAAGATGTGCAAAATTCCATTTACAAGCCCAGATATGCAGGCAAGTGTTGTGTGCATGGATAAAGTGCTTGCAAAACTTGTTATGCAAAACGAGGACATAAAAACTCCTGAATTTGTTACTTTTTCATTCTTAAATTTTATTGAAAATAAAGATTATTTTATTGAAAAGTGCGAACAAAATTTAGGCTATCCAATGATTGTTAAGCCTTCAAGACTTGGAAGCAGTGTTGGCATTCACATATGCGCAAACAGACAAGAGTTCTTTGATTCTCTTGAAATAGCGAAAGAATATGACGATAAAATTATCGTTGAAAAATTTATTTCTGGCTGTAAAGAGTTTTGTTGTGCATGTGTGCAAGTTAACAATAAGCCTTTCACATCTGCTGTAAACGAGGTTGATAAAAGTGAGATGTACACTTTTGAAGAAAAGTATCTTTCTGATAAAAACAACAACAAAAAAATAGTCAAAGCGTTAGAGGAACAAATCAAAAAGTTGACTATTAATGTTTATCAAAAACTTGAACTTGCAGGGCTTGTGCGTGTCGACTTTTTATATAACCCAAAAGGGCAAGAGCTTTATGTATGCGAAATCAATACAATTCCTGGCTCGCTTAGTTTTAATCTGTTTGAAAATGTTAAATTCAGCGACCTTATTGCAAATCTGATTGAGAACGCAATTTCAAAAAATGAAGAGCAAAACAGTTTGATTTATAGCTTTAATAGTGACGCAATAAAGCATTATATCACAATCAGCAAATCGAATAAACTTACAAAATAATGAATAATTATACAAACTCAAAAAGAGGTGTTATGAAAGTTGAAAAATTATTTGAAAATGTTGCCAAGGATGAGGAAATTGAAAATATCAAAGATTTTGAAATAAACAAAGTTGCAATCAACTCTAAGCTTGTTGAAGAGGGGGATGTTTTTGTTGCGTTAAACGGCGGGCAAACGGACGGCAATAAGTTTGTTTATGAAGCTATTGCAAATGGCGCAAAAGTTATTGTTTCAGAAAAGGATTTGGGCCTTAGCAATCAAGTGGTTGTTGAAGATGCAAGAAGTTCATTTTCACTTTTATGCAAAAATTTAAATGAAAAAGCGTGCGAAAAGCTGAAAATTATTGCAATAACTGGCACTAATGGAAAAACAACAACTTCTCATATTTTGGGAAGTATAATTTCAAGGCTTGGTCACAAAGTGGCAGTTATTGGAACGCTAGGTGCAAAGTTTGATGGCAAAGTGATTGACACAGGCTTTACAACTCCTGATCCAGATATCTTGCATAAACTGTTTTATGACATGAAAAATGCAGGCGTGGAATATGTTGTTATGGAAGCGTCGGCACATGCAATAGCTCTTAAAAAACTTGATGGGATAAAGTTTGAAGCAGGAGTTTTGACAAATATAACCCAAGACCATCTAGATTTTTTCAAAACAATGGATAATTATGCGGAAGCAAAGTTGAGTTTTTTTGACAAAAAATATTGCAAATATGGTGTTGTTTGCAAGGACGATGAAAGAGTTCAAGAGTTTTTGAAAAGAGAAAGTAATATTCCAATTGTCACTTATGGTGTTGACCATTTATGTGATTGTTTTGCAACGGCTGTTGACGCAGACATGAGTGGAACAACTTTTATTATGAATTGTTTTGACGAAATAGTTCGTGCAAAATCTCAACTTATAGGCAAGTATAATATTCAAAATATTTTAGCGTCTATGCTTGTGTGCGCATGTGAAAATATGCCAATAAAAGAATGTCTTTCTGCGCTTGAGCAGGTCACTCCTGTTGAGGGTAGATTTAATGTTATTGGCATGGATAATTTTCATGTGGTGTTTGATTATGCTCATTCACCTGATGGGCTTGAAAATTTGCTTAAAACAGCAAGACCGTTGACTGAGGGCAAGTTGATAACTGTGTTTGGCTGCGGCGGCAATCGTGATAAAGGCAAGCGTCCAATCATGGGCAAGATTGCAAGCAAATATTCTGACCATGTTATTTTGACTAGTGATAATCCGCGTTTTGAAAAGCCAATGGATATTATCAAGCAGATAGAAAAAGGTGTCAGCGGAAGTTATGAAATTTGCCCTGACAGAACTTATGCCATAAATAGCGGGTTAAATCAGTGCAAAAAGGGAGATACTTTGATTATTGCTGGCAAGGCTGGTGAAAAATATCAAGATATTAACGGTAAAAAAATTCCGTACAATGATTTTGATGTGGTATATAATCACTATCGCCAGCGTAAAAATAATCTAGGAGAAAATGAATGATTGCTAAATATTTTGCTGTTTGTTTAACTGCGTTAGGGGTTGGACTTGTTTTGGGATTTCCTATTTTAAAGCTTTGCAAAAAGCTTAAATTTTCCCAAACAATCCTCCATTATGTGGACAAGCATGCTGGCAAGAGCGGAACTCCAACTATGGGTGGCTTGATTTTTATCTTTGCAAGCATAATTGCTTCTGCTTTCTTTTTGCGCGGTGACTATTTTTGGAGTATGCTTTGTCTTTTGGTTATGTTGTTTTATGGCGTTCTTGGATTTTTGGATGATTTTATCAAGATTAAGTTTCATCAAAACGAGGGCTTGAAACCTTATCAAAAAATAATTGGACAAGTTGGCATAGCTCTTGTGATTGCATTTTATGTTTATTTTAAAGTTGGTTCAACGCTTGATTTTTTTGGACTTAAACTTAATCTTTATTGGGGAATAATTCCATTTATTGTGTTTTTCTTTGTAGCAGTTACAAACTCGGTCAACTTGCTGGACGGGCTTGACGGCTTGGCAAGCGGAGTTAGCATGATTTATCTTGCTTTTATGGGGGTTATTTTAGCTTTTCTCGGTTGGGGGAACTTAGCACTTGTTTCCTTTGCTGTTGTTGGCGGGCTGATTGCGTTTATTTTGTTTAACGGCTTTCCTGCAAAGATATTTATGGGCGATACTGGCTCGCTTGCGCTTGGAGGATTTATCGCTTCAATAGCAGTGTTCTCTGGCACTGAACTTATTCTGCCAATTTTGGGACTGCTTTTTGTGCTAACTGCACTTTCCGATATTATACAAGTTTTGCATTACAAGCGGACAAAGAAAAGAATTTTCAAAATGGCGCCGCTTCATCATCATTTTGAACAGCTTGGCGTGCATGAAAACAAAATTGTCACCATATATATAGTTATAACATTTGTGCTGGGCATGGGATGCACGCTTGGCTATATGTTTGCACTAGGGGTGATTTAATGAAAGTAAGTGGCAAAAAGATTTTGGTTTATGGAATGGGCTTATCTGGTCAAGCCGTTTGCAAACTTTTGCATAACAATGGCGCTTGTGTAAGTTTCTATGATGACGAAAATCGTTTTGGCACTTTTTTTAACTTTGATAAAAGTCCAACTCAAAGTCAATATGATATGGTTGTTGTAAGCCCAGGGGTTAAAGTTATTGGCAATAAGTTGATATCGCATTTTATAATCAACAAGACACCGATTTTTAGCGAACTTGATATCGGCTATTTGTTTGGAAAAGGGAAATTTGTTGGTATAACTGGCACGAACGGAAAAACAACTGTGACAAGCTTGGTTGGCAAAATTTTTAAAGAGGCTGGCAAGGAAAGTGTTGTTTGCGGAAATATTGGCTTGCCTGTTTGCAGTGCTATTGAAAAGGGAAGCAAGCGAACAATTTATATAACTGAGGTGTCAAACTTTCAACTTGAACTTTCAAATCACTTTTTTGCTTCAACTGCGTGTCTGCTAAATATTCAGCCTGACCATTTGGATAGGCATGGAAGCATGCAAGAATATGTGCGAGTTAAGAAAAAAATATTTTCTTCAAAACACGCTCGAAAAGTTGTTTTAAATTTTGATGACGAATATTCTAAGACATCAATAATTTCTAGAAAAAATATGTTTTTTTCAAAAAAAATGCTAAATAAAGGCGTTTTTGTGAAAAATAACTGCATTTATCATAATAAAACAAAGATTATTTCGCTAAACGATATCCCGCTTTTGGGCGAGAAAAACCTTGAAAATGTGTTGGCTGCTGTTGCAATTTCAGTCGTTAACAAAATTAAGCCGAGGTTTATTAAATCTGCAATTATGACATTTGTTCCGCCTGCTCATCGCTTGCAATATCTCGGCAAATTTAACGGTGCGCTTGTTTATGACGATAGCAAGGCTACAAATATTCCGTCTGTTGAGGGGGCTTTGACTGCTTTGCGAGGCGGGAATATTATTTTGCTTATGGGCGGACGAAACAAGGCTTTAATTTTTGACGAGTTTTTTGAAAAGAATTATGATATTTCAAAAGTTGTTTGCTTTGGCGAGTGTGGCGAAGAAATCAATAAAAGTGCTTTGGCGTTTGGCTATGATAGTGTTTGTTTTGAGAAGTTGCAAAATGCATGTGATTATGTGAAAACATGTGCATGTGAAAATACAATAATTTTATTAAGCCCAGCATGTGCAAGCTTTGATGAATTTTCTTCTTATGCTGTGCGAGGTGAAAGATTTAAGGAGTATATTTTTGGCAAAGAATAAAGCTTTTGCAAGAAAAAAGTTGAATATTTTTGATAAAAAAATTGCTTTTGACAGCAAAAGTCTTTTTGTAGTCTTGCTTGTGATTGGGCTTGCATCTTTTGGCTGTTTAATGGTTTACAGCGCAAGTTATTATTCTGCTCAGCATCATTATAACAATCAATATTTCTTTTTGTTTAAGCAAATTTTTGGCGTTGTACTTGGCATATTTGCAATGGCGTTCTTCTACTTTTTTGATTATCATCGTTTGGCTAAACTTAAATGGTGGATTGTTGGCGCGTCACTTGTTCTTCTTGTTTTGGTCTTTATCCCTGGGCTTGGAGTTGAAAGTTATGGCGCAAAACGTTGGGTTTCTATTCTAGGGATTTCTATTCAGCCGTCTGAAATTGCCAAATTTGCACTTGTTATTTTTTGCGCTTCATATATGGCAGAAAATCATGACAAAACAAAAACTTTGAAAGGGCTGCTTCCAATCCTTTGTGTGGCGGGTGCGTTTTGCTTGCTTATCATGCTTGAACCGTCTATGAGTGTAACAATGTGCATATGTTTTGTAACTTTATTTATGCTGATAATTGGCGGAATTAGCAAAAAACACACTTTGATGTTTTCAATTCCAGTTGTGCCTGCAGTGCCGTTGCTTATTATCCTTGAGCCTTACAGATTGAAGCGCCTCATGGCTTTTATTGACCCTTGGGCAACTCCGCAAGGTGAGGGCTTTCAACTTATTCAGTCCCTTTACAGCCTTGGCTCAGGAGGCTGGTTTGGAACAGGACTTTTCAATTCTCGTCAAAAATATCTTTTCTTGCCTTTTGCTGAAAGCGATTTTATTCTTTCAATCATTGGCGAGGAAATTGGCTTTATCGGCTTGCTTATTCTTCTTGGATTTTTCTTAACGCTTGTAATTTTATTAATCAAAATTGCACTGAACGCAAAAGACCGCTTGGGGAGTATGCTTGCTTCTGGAGTGGCGTTTGTTATTGGAGTGCAAACACTTTTGAACGTTGCCGTTGTGACAGGCTCAATTCCGCCAACCGGGCTGCCTCTGCCATTCATATCAAGCGGAGGCACAAGCGTTTCCGTGTTTATGGGCGCTGTCGGCATTGCATTGAATGTTAGGAAGCAAGCCTTGCGTTAGACTTCCAGCCCAAGCGCTGGGCGGTTGTCTTAATATTTTTTTAAAGCATATTTTATCCGTTCGCAACAAGCTTAACGTTTTGACTTGTCATGAACGTTTGGAGTTAAAATTTGGATGCAGTTATAAGATAATCGCCAAGCGTTATGCTTGAGTTAAGCACAAAGCCGTGTAAAAAACATAGAATGATTATATGTTCATGCTTAGGAGGAAGAATGTCTAAGTTTTTTATTAACGGCGGAAAGAAACTGCGTGGCGAGGTTGAAATTGAAAGTGCAAAAAATGCGCTGCTTCCTATTCTGTCGGCATGTAATCTGATTGACGGCAAGGTCGTTTTACATAAAGTGCCAGCGTTTTCTGATGTTATTGCAATGCTTGACGTGTTAAAGCATTTGGGTGCAAAGGTGGAGTGGCAAGATGATAGTGTGACTATTGACATGACAAGTCCAAAGCGTCATGATGTGCCTGTGGAACTTGCAAGCAAAGCAAGAGCATCTATATATATGCTTGGGCCGATTTTAGCAAGGAATAAAATTGCAAAAGTGGCTTATCCTGGCGGGTGCGAGATTGGGCTAAGGCCGATTGACTTACATCTTTCTGGGATGGGGGCGCTGGGGGCTAAGGTTGTTGAAAAGAATGGATATATTTATTGCAACGGGGCAAATATGAAAGGTGGAGATGTTATCCTTAACTTTCCAAGCGTTGGTGCAACTGAAAATATTATTATGGCATCAGTTTTGACAAAGGGTAGAACGCGAATATTCAACTGTGCGAAAGAGCCTGAAATTGTTGACCTACAAAACTTTTTGAACGCATGCGGAGCAAAAGTATATAACGCAGGCTGTGGAGTTATTGAAATTGAGGGAGTTGACAGGCTTAACGGTTGTGAATATCAAACAATTTCTGACAGAATTATTACGGGCACGTACATGCTTGCTTGTGCAATGACGGGAGGCGAAATTACTTTAAAAAATGTAGACCCATCACATAATCAAGCATTGATATCAAAACTTTTAAATTCTTCTTGCCAAATCCATATCAAAAATGATATAATCAAGATGAAAGCCAATGGCAGAGCAAAAGCTTTTGGAGAACTTGAAACTGCTGTTTATCCAGGATTTCCAACAGATTTGCAGGCTCAGGCAATGGCTTTGCAGTGCGTTAGTGACGGCACAAGCATGATTGTTGAAAATCTGTTCGAGGCAAGGTTCAAGCATATCCCAGAACTTATCAAAATGGGCGGGGATATAAGTTTCAGAGATAGAGTTTGCGTTGTTAGAGGCAAAAGCAAACTTTATGGCGCTGATGTGTTTGCTCATGACCTTAGAGGCGGCGCAAGCCTTGTTATGGCGGGACTTGTTGCAGAGGGTTATACAACAATCAGCAATATTCAGCTGATAGACCGCGGATATTTTAAACTTGAGCATACTTTGACCGCACTTGGAGCTGATATAAAAAGGATTGAGGATTGAAGAAAAAGCTTTTGATTATTTTTGGAAGTGTTTTTGCAGTCATTGCGCTTCTTGTTATCCTTTGTTTCACACTTTTTGCTTTAAGAAGCGTGAAAGTTAATTTCAGGACAAGCATTGACGCAAATATTCCAAGCCAAGAAGAGATTGTTGAGGCAGGAGATTTCTCTTATCGCATGCCTGTGTTTTTTCTCAGCAAAAAATCATATAAAAAGAATATAGAAGAAAAATTCCCTTATGTGGAAGTTATCAATATTGAAACGCGTTTTCCTGGCAAACTGATTGTTCACATAAGAGAGCGCCAAGAAATCTATGCCTTTATTCATAACGGGAGAACATATTTTTGTGATAACAATCTTGTTGTGCTAAGATTTGTAGACAATAGCGGATATCTTTCATCGCAAGAGAATTCTATTTTGATTGAGGGGCTTGAGCTTGGCAGCGAAGAAATCAATGTTGGCGACAGACTTGTTTCAGCCACTTATGTTGATGTTTATGACGCGTTAGTTGAAAATAACAGACTGTTTTTTGAACAACAATCAATTATCAAAAAAATAATTTTTTCTTCAACAGTTGACAACAACACAAACAAAAAAGCAACAAGTTTTGTGATAAACACATTTGACAATCATGAGTTTAGAGTTTACAATTCAGACAAATATTTAAGAGTAAAAATGGCAAAATTCCTTTCTGCTTATTCAAATCTATATGAATATATTGGCAAGCCAATCACCCAGGACAGTGCTTCTGAATATTATGGGCAAGTTTGGACGGCTGATATGCTTGATAGTGCATATGTTGTTATAAACAATTATTATAATGTTACAAGTGAAAGCAAAAGTTGTTATGCAAATGTTTTTCCTGCTGAGAAAGAGTGAAATTTGAATAAACTGATATAAAAAACGCGAAAAATGTAAAAATTTGTATATATTTATATAAATATATACTTAAAAACAAAGTAACTTTGTGTAAATGTTTGACAAAGTTATCTTTTTTTTGTTAAAATCATATTAAAGGTGATATTATGGCAAAAAATAACAATGTTTTAGTTTTTGATATTGGCTCTTCAAAAATCAGGGCAATGGTGGCAAGTCAGGGTGTGAATAACACTTTTATTATCAAGTCACAAGCAAATCTTGACTATGCTGGTTTTTATGAGGGGCGTTTTCTGGATGAAGAGGGCTTATTAGATACATTTAATGAAGTGTTGGATATGCTTGATTTTGTTCCAGGCAAGAATAACGATAAAATTTATATTGGAGTGCCAGCAGAATTCTCTTCTGTTATCAATACAACGGCATCAATCAATTTTGGAGAAAAGAAGAAAATTAAAAAGAGTGATATAGACACACTTTTCTATTCTGCAAGCGAAAAGGCAAAAGAAGAAAATGCTGAAATCTTGACAGTTTGTCCAATTTTATATAGATTGGATGAGGGCAGGGTTGTTTCAAATCTTATCGGTGAACAAGCTTCCTCAATTTCAGCAGAACTTTCAGTTATCTATGCTGGCAGAGGCTTTATAAGCATATTCAATCAAGTTGTTGGCAATCTTGGCTTTGAAAGCGTGGAATATATTTCAGAACCGCTCAGCGAGGGACTTTTCTGTTTGAGCGCTGACGAGCGTGAAGATTTAAATATGATTATCAATGTTGGTGATCTTACAACCTCAGTTTCATTTGTGAAAGGCGACGGACTTGTCAATTTATATTCATTTTCTTATGGTGGCGGGCATATAACAAATGACCTTTCAGAGGCTTTCGAACTTTCTCTTCAAGAAGCGGACAAGCTTAAAAGACAAGTCGTGCTATCATTGAAAGGCAAACAGAACGATTTTTATGAACTCATGAGTGACAGCGGGAAAATATTAAAAATTCCGCTTAACACAGCCAATGAGGTTGTGGGATACAGGTTAGATGCCATTGGCTCAGCAATTGCACAGTGTTTGCAGTTGTTCTCAAAGGAATATATTCCTTATCTTCCAGTTTCTTTAACAGGAAGTGGGGTTAGCCTTATCAAGGGCGGGCGTGACTATTTGGCTAAATGCCTTGGCAGAAATATATCTTATGGAGTTCCTCCATTGCCAGGCAAAGAAAAACCTCAAAATGCGTCGATTTTGTCATTAGTAGCTTATGCATTGCATAATTCTGATGCATAAAATTCAAAAAATATGAAAATTTATGCAAAAATTTTCTGAAAATGTTAAAAATTTCTTGCGTATTTATGCAAAATGTTATAAAATAAGGGTGTAAAAGCGATTAACTTACAAATGTTAATCAAAAAAGGAGATATGTTATGGATAGAGATTTAATCAACACTTCATTTGTTAAAATCAAAGTTGTTGGTGTCGGCGGAGCAGGAAACAACGCTATTAATCGTATGATTGACGCTGGCGTTAGTTCAGCAGAGTTCGTTGCTGTGAACACTGACAAGCAAATTCTTTTGCTTAGCAAGGCTGAAACAAAACTTCAAATTGGCGACAGACTCACTGGCGGACTTGGAGCGGGCGCTAAGCCTGAAATTGGTCAAAAGGCTGCCGAAGAAAGCAAAAATAATATCACTGAAATGCTTAAAGGCACAAATCTTTTGTTTATCACTGCTGGAATGGGTGGCGGAACTGGAACTGGTGCTGCTCCTGTTATTGCTCAGATTGCAAAGGAAATGGGCATTTTGACAATTGCAGTTATTACAAAACCATTTGATATTGAGGGACCGACAAGAGCTAAAAACGCTGCTGAGGGTCTTGAAAATCTGAGAAAATATGTTGACGCACTTGTAGTTATTCCAAATCAAAAACTTTTGCAAGTTGTTCCTAAGAAAACTCCTTTAACTGAAAGCTTCCGTTATGCTGACGATGTTCTTCGTCAAGGCGTTCAAGGCATTTCTGACCTTATCGTTTTCCCTGGTCTTATCAACCTTGACTTTGCTGATGTTTCAACTATTATGAAAGACAAAGGTCTTGCTCATATGGGCATTGGCTATGGCACTGGCGATAACAAAGCGCTTGACGCTGTTAAGCAAGCTGTTGCAAGTCCTCTTCTTGAAACAACAATTGAGGGCGCTACTGGGCTTCTTATCAACATCAAGGGTGGCAATGATTTAACCCAAGATGACCTTTCAGAAGCTGCTGCACTTGTTCGTGAAGTTGTTGACGAAAACTGCAACATTATTCTTGGAACAAGTATTGATGAAAATATGCATGACGAGGTTGAAATCACTTTGATTGCAACAGGTTTCCCTTTGGCAACTTTGGAGGAGGAAAAGTCTAAAGAAGTTGAAAACGCAAGACGTCTTGGCAATCTTGCAACAGATAAAAAGGACACTGGCAGAAATATCTTTGCTGGAATGGCGCAAGCCAAAGCAGAAGAGAAGCCAGAGGTTTCTGTAAATCCTGCAAATGACACAACTTCTTCAAGAGTGAACGTAAACACTTCTGTTCCACCATGGATTGATAAACTTAGAAACAAAAACAAAAAATAACAAGCCTAACGCTTGGCGACTGTCTTATAGCTATTTTTAAATCCAAACCGCATTCGTTCATAGCAACCAGTTGTTGCACGACTGTCTTATGGGCAGATTCAGACAAAAACTTTGTTCGTTCATAACAAGCCTAACGCTTGGCGCGAACCAAATGTTTGACGAGTGTCTGCATACTGTATTTTAAAAAAACCTAATTTATTCTTTAAAAGAAAACATAACTGTTTTCTTGCATGCCTAAACAAATAGAAAGTGCCATTGGCACACGCTTGGCGATTGCGAGAATGAATAGGGAATAAGCTTGTTGCGCTAGTTTATTAGCGACCAGACAAAGTACTGATTTGTTATGTTTGAAAATAAAATTAATCCGTTTATGAAAGACCCAAGCGATTGACGAGTTATAAATGTAAATACTTTATAAATAAAAAGTGGCAATGCCACTTTTTTTGTTGCCTAAAACTTTTTGACTTTTAACAAGATAAGTGATTTTAACTTTTTTTTCGTCAATTTTTGCTTAGGATGCGATGTTTATAATTTTGTATAATTGCTATGTAAGGAGAAATTATGAAAATTTTGATTGAACTTAGTTTGATTATAAATATTTTGGTCAATTTTTTTATCCTTAAATGTACAAGTGCCAGCTTGAAAATTAAGTGTAAGTTTGCTTTTCTTTCTTCCATGCTTGGCGCAATCATTGCTTTGATTGTTCCAATGTTCAACATCAGCGTTGTAGTAAATTTAATTATTCAAGTTTTGCTGTCAAGCGCAATGTGCCTGATTTGTTTTGAAATCAAGCCATTTAAAAAGTTCTTGGTGACTTATGCAATTTTCTTTGGCTATACTTTTATGTTTGGCGGAGCATGTTACGCTGTCAGCAATGTGTTCGGACAAATTCCGCTTGTGGCAGTTTTGTGCGTAGCAGGTGTTGGCTATATTATCAGCCAACTTGTAATCAAATATCAAAACAAAATTAAGAGGCTTAGGCAGTTTTCTTTTAAGGTCGTTTTGCATGTTGGTGAAAAAATTATTGAGGAAGAGGGCTTTTTGGATAGTGGCAATGTGCTTTATGACCCAATTACAAACAAGCCAATAATTTTGATAACCTATGATGTTTTCAGTCAACTATATTCGGACATCAACTATGTAACTGCCTATTGTAAGCAGGTTGACACCAAAAAAATAGGCAATGCGCATTATGTTAAAATCAACACGGTTGCAAGCGGAACATCCATTTTGGTGTTTACGGCAAAGCAGTTAGAGATTTTTGAGGGGGAGCAAAAGCGTAATTTTGAAAATGTTTCGGTAGGGTTAAGTTTTTCTGGATTTGATAAAGCTTTGGGCAAAAAAATATTATTACATCGAGAATTTGCTTAAAAAGGAGGTAAAATGAGCATAATTTGGATTAAATTTAAGATATTTTTATATAATCTTTTTCACAAAGGCAGAAAATTAAATTTAAGAAATATAGTTTGTTTTGTCTGTGGCAATGAGGAATTGCCTCGGCCGCTTAGTGACGATGACGAAACTAAACTGCTTTTAGAAAAAGAAAATGGAGTGCCAGGTGCAATTGAAAAACTAGTAGAACACAACCTGAGGCTTGTTGTGTATATCGCTAAAAAGTTCGACGGTGCAGGCATTGAGTTTGAAGATTTGATTTCGATTGGTGCAATTGGATTGATTAAGGCGGTTAAAACTTTTAATATGGACAAGAAAATCAAACTTGCAACCTATGCTTCGCGTTGTATTGAAAATGAAATTTTAATGCAATTACGCAAACTTTCCAAAGTTAAGCAGGATATAAGTTTGGAAAAACCATTGTTCGATGACGGTGACGGCAATGAAATGCTTGTGGCGGATGTAATTGTTAATGAGGAAGACAGCGTGGATAAATCAATGGATTTATCGGCTGATAAAAAAATTGTTTATGACTTGATTTCAAATTTGAACACACGTGAGCAAGAGATTATGATTCTCCGCTTTGGACTTGCAGGACAGGATGAGCTAACTCAGCGCGAAGTTGCGGATAAGCTTGGAATAAGCCAAAGTTACATTTCTCGTATTGAGAAAAAAATCTTAGCAGATATGAAAACTAAACTTGAAAAACAATCTTATTATTATTAAAAATTGCCAATCGGCATTTTTTTTATTTCTTGCTGTCAAGGTGCCAATGGCACATTTTAGGGAATAAAAAGAAAGTGGCATTGACACATAGCTCCAACGTTAATTAATAAAAAACCCGCGAAGCCTGATATTGGCGGAAACGAAAAAAAGTTTGAACTTTCTTTTAATTTTAGTTAACGACTCCCTCGTGTCAAAAATCCATAAATAACCTGCGAAGCCTTGCTTTGTTCCCGTGTCAACTGAAAATAATTTAACTTTGTTTAAGAATTAGTTGACACGGGGGGGGGATTTGCTATACTGATTTTGAAAATATAATTCAATTGTAAAAATAATCCAAAAATAGCGTAATTCATTATGAAATTTTTGATAAAAATGCTACAATTGGTTTATGATAAAGTTGGAGGTCTAACCTATGAAAAAATCTTTAAATAAAAAGAAATTAACCTCATGGCTGGCAGGCGGACTATCAGCCCTCGGTGTATTGGCCTTAACCTGTGGCTTAGTCTTTGGTCTGGATGAGGCTTTGGATAAAAAAGAAACAAATGGAATAACTGAATTTGACACATGGTCAAATGTATTTGTTGGTGAGTTATACAATGGAGATAACAAATTTAATTCAAGTTTTAATCAGTTAATGCAGTATCTTTCGGGAGATTCAACGGCATCGGCATCAAATATGAATAAAATATCGACAATGGCAACAACAAAAAGCAATGCTTCTGTTTTTCGTGATAAGGCTATAGCAGATAAAACCTCTGGTTTAGATATTACAGTAACTTTGGGAGGTTTGAAATGGCAGGCTATGTATTTGTCAAAAGATAAAGATAATAATGACATACTGACATTATGGTTATCTAATAGTAATCAAGCTGCATTTGTAGAACGAGATTCAACAGAAGGGAATTATCATGGTTTTATTAACGGAGGGCTTTACTCAAGTTGGTCAGGCAACTGGTATAATGAAGATGCTTCAATTGCATATCCGTCAAATATGTATGGAACAAGTTATGTTCGAGCAATTACATTAAATAATGGTGGTTTATGGACAGAGGGCTCTGGTAACACAACGAACATTAATAGTTATGAAGCAGAAAAAAGCTATAGCAGTGTTTTTGCACCATTTACAATGGGAGAACTTGCAGAATATATTGTAACACCAGAGAATATATCTTGGCAAGAATATCAAAGCGGTAAAGATACGCAAAACACTAACAATAATAATTCAAATGATGCATGGTCAAACAGTATGCCAGATAATGGATTTTATTCATCTAGTTGTAATTATGCTCATAAAAATGGTAATGATAATTGGAAAAATGACAAACTTTGGCTACCAAGTATTACTGAGGTAGGTAGACCAGGTTACACGACGGGTATATGGGGAGTTTCTACTGATCAACTTATGAATTATGATGGTTCTACAAGTTCTTCAATTGGCAATGTAGGCGTTTTTCAAAAATCATCTTTCCCAGGCTCATTATTGCGTTCTGGTGGCAGTAATAGTGCTTTTAGAAACTCTGTGATTGCAACAAATGCTCTATCACTTTATAGTGTTTATGTACATAATTCTTATGCTGTACGGCCAGCGCTTCATCTCAATTTGACAAAAATAGCTCCGAATGTTTTACCTCCAACAAATTGGAATGAAATTGCAGACACTTCATGGTCTGGTGAAGGCACTGAGGCAAGCCCTTATCTCGTTGACTCGGCTGAAAAGTTGGCGGGGCTGGCAGCTAAGTGCGTTAACAATGATTTGCTGGAGGGTAAATATTTTAAACAAACTGCCGATATCTCGCTCGGCGGCTATGACTGGACTCCGATTGGACTAAATTCTTCAAAAGCATTCAAGGGAATATATGATGGCGGCGGCTATCATATAAGTAATATTATTTTGAATGAATTAAGTACAGGCGACTTAGGTTTGTTTGGATATGTAAGTTCTGTAATCATTAAAAATGTAAATATAGTTGAATGCTATTTAAAAAACCAATCATCTGATTATGTTACAGTTGGCTCAATAGCTGGATATTTAGCTCAAGGTGGAATTATTGAAAACTGTTCATCAAATGCAAAAATAAAAGTAGGTAGTGAGGCAACATATGTATGTGCTGGTGGAATTGTTGGCGCTGCAGGAACTGACACAAATGTTGAAAATTGTGTTTTTACTGGGACTATAAATATTATGACAGCAAATTCTCAAGTAGGTGGAATTGCAGGCTATTTTGATAGTGTTAATAATTATATTAAGAATTGTAATGTAACGAGTGCTAGTATCACAGGTGGAACTTGCGGTGGAATTGTTGGCAGTTTAGGAGAAAACTCAAAAGTAAAACTTTGTATGCTTTCTGGAGTGGCTATTGAGGGGTTTAGTAGAGTTGGAGGTGTGGCAGGACAGTCTCGTGCAAACAGCGTTATTGAAAGCACTTTGATTAGAACAAATATTTATATTGATGATAACTCAATTAGTACAGGTGGTGTGGTTGGCTTTTTGCTTGGAGCTACAACAATTACAAATTGTTCAGTTTTGAGTGGAAGCAACTTTGATATTGAAGTTTTCTATGGCGGTGAAACAGTGCCAACAATTAATAATTGCTATGGAATTATGAATACCTCAAAAGTTTATAAAGGTACAGACTTCTCAGGTTTTGGAATTGTCGCTGGCATGAACAATGGCTTGCCTATGCAGAGAGAGTTGTTCTTTATGGCTGAGGTTGCTCCTACTTTTGATGTTGGTTGGTTTGCAGAAAACGGATTTACTAAGGTCGCATAAAAGTGGTATGAGTTTTTCAGTTGTTTAAACATTAAATTTAAAGGTGCTTATGTAAAATAAGCACTTTTTTTGTCGAATTGGGGAGGCGGTTGTATAGTTTTTGAAAAGAAGCCAAACATATCTTTTGATATGGAGGGTTTTATGGGTGCCAGGGTTTTTATTGCGGGCGTTGATACTTCTAAACTACCAAAGGTTAAAAATGATGATTTGATTGAAATGATGAAAAAGGTTAAGGCGGGCGATCAGGTTGCTAGGGATAATTTTGTGGTGGCAAACTTAAGGCTTGTGCTTTCTGTTGTTCACAGATTTGGCGGTTACGGTGAAAAAGCTGATGATATGTTTCAGGTGGGTTGTGTCGGACTTATGAAAGCGATTGACAATTTTGATGAAACCTTAAATGTGCGATTTTCCACCTATGCGGTGCCAATGATTATTGGCGAAATCCGCAGATATTTGCGAGATAACAATTCTGTTAGGGTATCAAGGAGTTTGCGTGATGTGGCATACAAAGCTTTGCAAGCAAAGGAAGAACTTTCAAAAAACAATTCTTCTGGCGAGCCAAGTATTGAAGAGATTGCAAAGCATATTGAGGTATCTCCTAAAATGGTGACCTTTGCCTTGGATGCAATAAGCGAAACACTGTCTTTAAGCGACCCTGTTTATAACGATGGCGGAGATACAATTGCGCTTATGGATCAAATTGCAGACACAAAAAACACTGACGAGGCTTTGCAAGAAAAAATTTCAATCAAGGATGCTATTAAGACCTTGTCAGTTCGTGAAAAAGAAATTTTGTTGATGAGATATTATGTTGGTAAAACGCAGATGGAGGTCAGCGAAGAGATTGGCATAAGCCAAGCGCAGGTTTCGCGTCTTGAAAAAAATGCGCTTCAATCGATTGAGCAGTATCTTAAGGTTACTGAAGTTTAATAAAAAATTGTCATATTATGTTTAAACATGTCATAAAATTAAGATGTGGAAAGTTCATTTTTAGAGTTAAGGTGTAAAGAAGTTGTAAATGTTGTTGACGGCAGAAGGCTGGGACATATTGTTGATATGGTTTTTGACCTGGCGTCAGCACGAATTCTGGGGCTTGTTGTGCCTGGTGAAAAATCTTTTTGGAATGTGTTCAAGAATGGCAATCAATTGTTTATTCCTTTTTCTTGCATTTGCAAAATAGGGGATGATACAATTTTGGTGGAATTGCATTCTTCAGCACCACCTCAAAACCCATATATTTTATCAAGTCCGAAAAAAGAATAAGTGATTTATTGTTTACTTTTCTTTTAAAGAAAAGTAACAAAAGAATATTAAACAAAGCCCGTTACTGTTAAAATTGTAACAGTAACGGGCTTTGTTGACATTAATTTTTAAATTTCCTAAATCATTGCGAAAGCGTTAAGCTTTGTGTATCAATGGCACTTTTTATTTGTTAAGAACGGATACAATAATTGTCTAAAATATAGTTTGCTGACAGTCGTGCAACATTTGGTTGCTACATGTCTTCAAGAAGTTTTTTGAATGATGTTATGTCCTTGAATTGACGATATACAGACGCAAATCGCACATATGCAACCTCATCAAGCTTTTTAAGCTCATCCATAACCATTTCACCAATTTCAGATGATTTGATTTCTTGCAAAAGTTGATTTTGGATGTTCTTCTCAATGTTTGTGATTACATTATCAATTTGCACCATGCTTACAGGGCGTTTTTCACAAGCTTTGATAAGCCCGCTCTTAATTTTGCTTGCCTCAAATGGTTGACGAGAACCATCATTTTTGATAACCAAAATTGGAGTTGTTTCAACAGTTTCATAAGTTGTAAAACGTCTGCCGCAATTTGAACATTCGCGACGACGACGAATTGAATTTGTTTCGTCAGTGCTTCTTGAATCTAAAACTTTGCTTTCTTCGCAACCACAATATATACATTTCATAATTTATTACCTCTACAATATATTAGCATATTGTATAAAAATTCTGCAAGTAAATTTGGCATATTTTTGCGATTTTTGTCATGACTTTTTTGTTTTGTCCATATTTTTATTTTATGTTAAACCTCAAAAATGCCAAAATCGGCAAAATATACAATATAAAATCGCTTAGTGAGTATGCTTCTGAAAAAATTGTTAGGCGCTTGTTTGAACTTGGATTTACAAAAGGGCAATCCATAAAAGTTGTCAGAAAAAGCTTGCTTGGTCAAACAATTCTGATTGAAATAAGAGGATACACATTATCACTTAGAACAACCGTTGCAGAGGCTGTTTTGTTAGGAGAAAAATTATGATAAAAATCAATCTTGTTGGCAATCCAAACACTGGCAAGACCACGCTTTTCAATTGCCTTACTGGCGCACATGAACATGTGGGCAACTGGCACGGCGTTACTGTGGAAGAAAAGCGAAAGGTTTATAAATATAAAGATAAAGAAATTGCGCTGGTGGACTTGCCAGGAATTTATTCTTTGACAAGTCTGAGTTATGAAGAAGAGGTAGGCGTAAAATATTTGCTTGCACATAATGATGAACTTGTTTTGAATATATGCGATGCTTCCAATTTGCAGAGAAATTTATATCTCACGCTTGGACTTTTGGAAATGGGCGCAAAAGTGATTTTGGCGGTTAATCAGATTGAGAAAAAGCAGATTTGCAAAATTGATTATTCTAAATTAAGTGAACTCTTGGGAATTCCTGTTGTGCCAATCAATCCTAATTCAAAAGAGGGGATTGACAAATTGAACGACACAATTGTGAATTATCAAACTTCACAAATGCACAAGTTGGCATATTTAAAAAATTTGAACCTGAATAATTCTGTTTTTTCTGCAAAAGATAGGCAAATTATAAAAGAAAATAATTTTCTTCTCGAATTTTGTGCAATAAAACTTTTAGAAAAAGATAAAAGGCTCTTTGAGCAATTTGGCTTAACTTTTTATGATGTGGAAGAAAACAGTCTTGAAAAAGTTGCGGAGGCAAGATATTGTTTTATTGATGAGGTTATGGCAAAATGCTCTTCAAAACGCGAAAGAGTGTATGGATATAGCCGATTTGACAAAATTTTGCTGAACAGGTGGCTTGCGTTTCCGATTTTTGTTGGCTTTATTGCTCTTGCATTTTATCTGACATTCTTTTCTGTCGGGGCGTGGCTAAGTGACGGACTTGTGTTTTTACTCGATAAATTTATAGGCTCTCCGCTGGTTGCTTTGTTTGAAAAAATTTTCCCAGGCAGTTGGTTGGTCAGTTTGATTGAAGTCGCGCTTGTAGGTGGCGTTGGCTCTATCCTTGGGTTCTTGCCACAAGTAGCGTTATTGTTCTTGTTTTTATCAATCTTAGAGGACAGTGGCTATCTATCTCGCGTGGCATTTGTGTTTGATGATATTTTATCAAAAGTTGGCTTGTCTGGCAAAAGCGTTTACACATTATTGATGGGCTTTGGATGCTCCACAACTGCTGTTTTAACTGCACGAAATATGGAGGATAAAAACTCTAAGATAAAAACTGCACTTTTAACGCCTTATATGAGTTGTTCAGCCAAGTTTCCGATTTATGCCGTGCTTGGCGGAGCGTTCTTTGGAGCAAAAAATATTTTAGTTATTTTAGGGCTATATTTTCTTGGTGTTGTGGTGGCAGTATGCTTAAGTTTTATTCTTGAAAAGACTTTTTTAAAAAGCAAAGGTCAGACATTTATTTTGGAATTTCCGCCTTATCATTCAATGAGTTTTAAGCGAATTTTGTTTGTACTTTGGGATAACGTAAAATTATTCTTGGTCAGAGTTGGCACGCTTATTATCTCTATGAATGTGATTGTTTGGCTTCTCAGCAATTTTTCTTTTACAATGAAGTTTGTTCCAAACAGTGGCGGGCAAAGCATGCTTGAAAGTTTGGGCAAAATTTTAACTCCTATATTTGCTCCACTCGGCTTTGGAAGTTGGGGCTTGGTCAGCGCTTTGCTTGCTGGGCTGATTGCAAAAGAAGTTATTGTGTCTTCAATCGCAATGTTTTCTGGCGCAAGTGAAAGCTTTCTATATTCAGCACTTCAAGACCCAACAAGTGCCGTGTATTTCTCTTCGCCTTTTGCCGTTGTGGCATATCTTGTGTTCTGTCTATTATATTTCCCTTGCCTTGCAAGCATTGCAGTGCTTGGCAAAGAGATTGGCAAGAAGTGGACAATAATCGGATGCATAATTGAACTTCTTGTGGCTTATGTTATGGCATTTATAATTTACACAATTTGCCTTGCAGGTCAAAAGCTTGGAGCTTTGAAATTGTTGCTTGTTTTAGGTGTTGTTATTTTGATATTATTTTCTTTTATCTATATTATCAAAAAGATTAAAGGCAAAAAAGCATGCCATTATTGCAAGAATTGTGATAAAAATTGTAAATAAATTAAGCAAAAGGTGATTATTGTGATTTTATAGCAAAAAACCTTTTGCTTTTTTTGCAGTTTTGTGTTAAACTTAGGTTTGTAAAGGAGAATTATGTTCAAGCCTATTGTTGCGATTGTTGGCAGGCCAAATGTTGGCAAAAGCACTTTTTTTAACAAAATTTGTGGAAAGAGAATATCTATTGTTGACGACACTCCTGGCGTGACAAGAGATAGAATTTATGCTGACGCAGAATGGTGTGGGCATGATTTTATGCTGGTTGATACTGGCGGCTTGGACTCCAAAAGTGACGACCGTTTTCAGGAAGACATCAGAAAGCAGGCAGAAATTGCAATCAACGACGCGCATGTGATTGTGTTTATGGTTGACGGCAGAGGAGGCGTGACATCCACTGATGAGGAAGTGGCTACTCTTTTAAAAAGGAGCAAAACGCCAGTTGTGCTTGTTGTTAATAAACTTGACAGATTTGAAGTTGAAAACACTTATGAATTTTATTCACTTGGGCTTGGTCAGCCATATCCGCTTTCTGTTTTGCAAAGCAAGGGGATAGGCGATATTTTGGATGCTATTGTTGAACATTTTCCAAAAAAGAATGAAAATGAAGAATACAGCACATTCACAAAGGTTGCGATTGTTGGCAGGCCTAATGTTGGCAAAAGTTCGATTGTCAATCGTTTGATTGGTCAGCAACGAGTTGTTGTGAGTGATATTGAGGGCACAACGCGTGATAGCGTGCTTGTTCCGTTTAGATTTAACAAAAAAGACTATGCGCTTGTGGACACGGCAGGGTTAAGGCGTCAACGCTCTGTTGAAAGAGAAAGCATTGAGGGATACAGCGTTTTGAGAACAATGAACGCTATCAACGA
The DNA here is from genome assembly GCA_947649575.1 of uncultured Clostridia bacterium. Classification (GTDB taxonomy): domain Bacteria; phylum Bacillota; class Clostridia; order Christensenellales; family UBA1242; genus Caccovivens. The sequence continues at coordinate 46,267 of CANSRZ010000004.1, forward strand.
GGCAGATGTTGTTTTGTTTGTTGTGTCAGGCAACGAAGAAAAGTTGACCGAGCAAGATGTTCGCGTGGCTGGCTTTGTTCACGAGGCAGGCAAGCCTAGCGTTGTTGTTGTAAACAAATGGGATGAAAAATCTAAAAACAAGCCTGAGTTTGAAAAAATGCTTGCAAAAGAACTTGCTTTTATGGATTATTATCAGTCTGTTTATGTTTCAGCCTTAACAGGCGCGGGCATGGGACAGATTATGGAAAATGTTGAAAAAGTTTATGAGAATGGAAACAAACGTATCACAACAGGACTTTTGAATGATATTTTGCACGATGCGATTTTATATTTTGAACCTCAAACAAAAAGCGGACGTCGCGCAAAGATAAAATTTATAACTCAGGTGTCAACTCTTCCGCCAACCTTTGTTTTGTTCGTCAATGACGCAAAGCTTATCAATTTTTCATACAGCCGTTATCTTGAAAACAAACTGCGCGAACGCGTTGATTTTTCTGGCACGCCAATCAAAATTATTATTCGCGGAAAGGAGGATAAAGAATGAGTATTTCTTGGGCATTAGTCATTGTCTTTATAGTTTCTTATCTTGTTGGAAGCATCAATTTCTCAAAAATTTTGTCTTGGCATGGCTGGCATAAAAATATAGAAAAACAGGGCTCTGGCAATCCTGGCACGATGAATATGCTTCGCACTTACGGCTTTAAGGCTGCAATTGCAACGCTTGCATTGGAGGCTATTAAATCTGGCTTGACGGCTTGGCTTTGTGCTTTTATTTTGAAAGGTTATAACACTCCAGAAGTGACTTATAATATGACTGTCTTTTTCTTCTCTGGATTTGCTCTTGTTATGGGCTCTTGCTTTCCGCTTTTGGGAACAATCAAAGGTGGCAAAGGTGTGGCAACAGCTTTTGGCGTTTTTATGTTTAGCGAACTTTGGTATGTTGCTCTTGCTCTTTTTGTTGTTGGTATAATTTTGATAGCTGTTACTGAATATGGATTTCTTTCTTCAATGGCATTTATCATTGGCGTAAGCATTGCAACAACAATTTATGTTTTTGTTTTAAATATTTCTTATGCCTGGCTGATAACTCTTCTTGTGTGGCTGATTTGCATTTTGATTGTGGTCAAACATCGCAAAAACTTTTATAGATTGTTTACTCATCAAGAAAACAAAGCAAATTTTAAAGCCTCTTTCATGAAAATGTTTAAGAAAAAAGAGCAAATTACAGAAGCCCCAGAAGACAAAAACTATGAAAATAACAGTAAAGAACAAACTTCTTCAAAGCAACAAAATTTGAATAATGAAGAAAACGCAAATGATAAGAAATAGTTATAAAAAGAATTTTAAATTTATGTAATAAAGAAAATTTTTCCTCCATATATTACTTTGAGTAGCATTTTTCAGCTATCTCATCATAATATGGAGGTTTTTTATGGAAAAATTTGAAATATATGATGATATTAAATCGCGCACAAACGGCGACATTTATATTGGCGTTGTCGGGCCTGTAAGAGTTGGCAAATCAACCTTTATCACCCAGTTTATGAACAAACTTGTGCTTCCTAATATCACAGAAAAAAACGCAAAAGACAGAACTATTGACGAACTCCCGCAATCTGCCGACGGCAAAACAATTATGACAACTCAGCCTCACTTTGTGCCTAACGAAGCTGTTAAAATCAAAATCGCAAATGCTGAAATGAAAGTTCGCATGATAGACTGCGTTGGCTATCTTGTTGCTGGCGTGCTTGGCGCGGTGGAAGATGACAAACCTCGTCTTGTTAAAACTCCTTGGGCAGAGGAGGATATGCCTTTTGAAGAGGCTGCCGAGCTTGGCACTAAGAAAGTTATTGACGAGCATTCAACTGTTGGCATTATGGTGACAACTGATGGCTCTATCACTGACTTAACAAGAGCAAGTTATGTTGAAGCAGAAGAAAAAGTTGTTGCTGACCTTAAAAAGACAGGCAAACCTTTTGTTTGCGTTTTGAACTGCAAAAATCCAAACACAACAGAAGCTAAAAAACTTGCGTTATCTTTGGCAGAAAAATATGAAGTCCCTGTTATTCCTGTAAACGCACAAGAACTTAAAGAGAGTGAAGTTGACAAGATTGTTGAAAGTCTTTTAATGGAGTTCCCTATCAAGTCTATCAAAATCAAGTTGCCAACTTGGCTTCAAGCTTTGTCCTTTACAAGCGATATTATCTCTGAAATTGCGCTCGAAGTGAAAAAACTTGGTCAAAAGTTGTTAAAACTTAGTGACGCAAGTGGCGAGGTTTTAGCTTTTACAGAAAGTGAATTCTTTGAGCCGATTACAGTTTCAAATATTCAAACTGGCGAGGGCATTGTTCGCTTTAATGTTATTCCAAAAGATGATTTGTTCTATAAAGTGCTTTCTCGCGAGTGTGGCTATGATATCACTGATGATTTCTGTCTTATCAACTATATCAAAGAGCTTGCTGTTGCCAAGACTGAATATGATAAAATTAAAACTGCACTTGAAGAAGTTCGCCAAACTGGATACGGCATAGTTGAGCCTAAAAAAGAAGACTTTGAACTTGGCGAGCCAGAAATTATCAAACAAGGCAGCCGCTTTGGAGTTAAAATCAAAGCAACAGCACCATCGCTTCATATCATGCGCGTTGATGTGGATACTGAGGTTACTCCGCTTGTTGGAACTGAGGACCAAAGCAATGACCTTGTTAAAAATCTTCAAGAACAGTTCAATGAAAATCCAGAGGCAATTTGGGATACAAATATATTGGGACGCAGTCTTTATAACTTAATTGGCGATAATATCAGTTCAAAAATTGTAACAATGCCGATTGAAGCACAACGCAAAATGCGCAAAACGCTTGGCAGAATTGTCAACGAGGGCAAAGGCGGAGTTATTTGTATTTTGTTGTAATTAATTAGTTTTTGTTATTATATCTTGCTTTTCTTTTAAAGAAAAGTAAGTAAAAGAAGACTAAAAACAAGAGCGTTTAAGAAAATTACTTTTCTTAAACGCTCTTGTTTTGAATTTATCTTATTTTTAAAAGATAGAATTAAACTTAAAAAAACATAAAAGACCCGCGAAGTTTGGCTTTGTTCCCGTGTCAACTGAAAATAATTTAATTTTGTTAACGATTTAGTTGACACGGGGGGGGGATTTGCTATACTGAATTTATAATTTGCAATAAAGCAATGATATTATATAAAATTTATTAAAAATTTTTGAAAAATCTTGCTTAATTTCTTAAATTATAGTTATTATTATATACAGAATTACTCATAAACAAGGTAAAATTTTTGGCTTTAAATTTATTATTCTGTACAATTTACTATATAAATGTATATGTTGTTTTTACTTGCTAAAATTGGCTAAAACCGGGATGTTTTGAATGAAATAATAAGTAAAGCTGATTTTTTTGTTGAAATTTTTTTAATAAGGAGAAATTTTATGAAAACAAAAAAGAGAGAATTAACAAGAAAAGGCAAGTTTTGGACGATAGGCGCTTGTATATTTGCGGTTTTTGCTTTAAGTTTGGGCTTGGTTTTTGGCATGCTTGATTTTTCATCAAAGGCGAAGCCAGACAAACTTGATAGTGCAACTGCGCCAACAAACTCTACATATTGGCATGAAAATCCAAGTTCATTGGATTTTGTCTGGTCGGGCAGCGGCACAGAAGATGACCCTTGGTTAATTTCTTCAGCTGCCGAACTTGCTGCTGTAAGTTATAATATATATGCAAATATGATTACTCCAACCAGCACAAATTACTATTATTATGGAAAATATTTTAAACAGACCGCTAATATAGACGTGTCGGCATATTATTGGACACCTATTGGGTCATATAATGATTCTAAAATTTTTGCTGGCAATTTTGACGGAAATGGATATACTATTTCAGGTATTTTCACAAAGGCTGGCAAAAGTGATGAAGACTGTGGCCAAGGTCTATTTGGTTATGTGGGAGCGCCAAGCGGTGCTTTGCCTTGTGGCCATTTATCTAATATTACAGTACAAAATTCAATTATACAAGGGAACTCTCATTTGGGTGGAATTGCTGGCTATATTAAATATGGCACTGTAACTAACTGCGTAAATTCAGCCCAGGTTAAAACTTCAATGTCAAGCGGAGAGGCTTATGTCGGCGGTTTGTTTGGATATGCTTCAACATCAACAAATATTTCAAAATCAAACAATTCTGGCACAGTAAACGGCTCTAGTGCTACAAATATAGGTGGCTTGGTTGGCTTTTATGAGTCGTCAGGTACAAGTTATGTAATTTCTCAGTGTTATAACACAGGCACAGTTTCAGGAGGCACGTCAACAGGTGGTCTTGTTGGCGAAAGCCGAGGCATAATTCAAGATTGTTATAATAAAGGCAGTGTAAATTCTGCAAGTGCTTTCTCTGGCGGAATAGTGGGCTGGACAAATTATGGCAAAATTTTTAACTGTTATAATAATGCAACAATAACGAGTGGCTCTGGAATAACTGGGAATTGTGGTTATGCTCAAGTTTTAAACTGCTTTAACATAGGTTCAGGAGTTTACGGCGTAATAGGCTCTAGATATAATACAAATGTTTCAAAATGTTATTATGGAGGCACTTGCTCAGCCACCCAAGGCATTGGCAATGAGGAGGACGAAGAAGGCATAACTGAAAGTGTTGAAACATTGATTAGTGATGTAAAAAATTCTGCTTTTTATAATCCTAACAGTATTGCTTGGGATAAAACTCGAATTTGGAATTTTGCTACAGTTTGGGGAATTAATGCAAATATCAATAGCGGGTTCCCAACATTTAAATATCTTATTCCTCCAACTTTGACTATTAATACAAATGGTGGGGCTTATCTTGGCTCTACAACTATTACTCAAAATAACGGCACAACTGTGACTATAAAGACTCCAACTCGTGATTATTTTAAGTTTGCTGGCTGGACTCTTAGCGGTGGTGGCACTTATGTTGCCGCAACAAATACTTATACTTTTGGAACTTCTGACGGAGTGTTAATCGCGAAATGGACGGCAACCCATTGGCCAGCCGTTGGAGTAACTAATTGGGCTGGCAGTGGAAGTGCAGAAAATCCTTACATTATTGACAGCGCTGAAAAGTTGGCAGGAATTGCTAAACAAATAAGTGGAGGATTGAATTTTAAAGACGTTTGCTTTAAACAAACAAAAAATATTGATTTAAGCAAATTTTTGTGGGCTCCAATAGCAAAAGATGACATGTCAACTTTTGTAGGGAATTATGACGGTGGGAATTTTACTATTTCTGGCATGAGGGTTATATCTGAAACTAAATATGGCGGATTGTTTGGTTTTGTTGGAGGCTTGACAGGCAACGTTAGTGTTATAAAGAATATAATTATGTTGGATTCTAGCGTTGAATATAAAGAAGCGAACTCTAATCTTACCGCAAGTGTAGGCTCAATTATTGGCAGGCTTGGAAATAGTTCAATCATTGAAAACTGCTCAAGTGATGCAATTGTGCGAAATGGCTATTATACTGGTGGCATTGTGGGGCAATCTCAGGGCACTATCAATAATTGTTCTTTTACTGGAACTGTTACTTCAGTCAAAAAGGATGGTTTTGCAGGCTCTGGTGGAATTGCAGGGTCTTGTTATGGAACTATGAATAAATGCTGTTTTTCTGGCTATATAAGCGCAGTTTTGGTTGGCGGCTTAGTTGGTGATGTTGGCATGTTAAATGGAAAGGGAACTATTAATGATAGTATTGTTTCTGGCACAGTAAGTTGGATAGGGGATGGAACTGGTTATGCAGGCAGCATTGTTGGTGCTGGAAGCGGAACTTTAAACAATTGTGCTGCTTATGGTGTTTTACTTGCAAATGGAGCAAATTCTTTAAATTTTAATGCTATTGCCGGTTATATGCCTAACAACACTTCCAAAAACTGTTCATTTGTTGGAATCAGTGATTTTGATTTTGCACATAGCACAAACACAGTTTTTGGCATTAAAAGCATGGACAGTTGTTATGTTGTTGTCAACGAACTTAAATATTATTCAGACGGAGATTTTGCTGATTTTGCCATTGTGAGTGGCATGAACAAGGATTTGCCAATGCAAAAAGCTTTATATATACTTGCAGAGCAAGTTCCAAATGACAGTGTTGCAATGGTTGACAGAATGAAAGCTATGGGATTTGTTAAAAAGGTTTAAAAAATGCGCATATGCGCATTTTTTTTGTTTATTAAATTTTTAGCAAAAAACGTTGGCGTTGCATATTCTATAATATGAGCAAAGAAAACAAAGAAGCAAAGTATAAAATTATTTGCATAAAAGCTCCAAAATGGCTTTCATTTTTCCTGAGGAGATTAGGTAAAAAAGACTAAAAAATAGGCAACAAAAAAGCAAGGCGCGCCTTGCTTAAATTTTGTCACCCTATGCCTTTTTTGCTTTTTTAATACATTTTGTGCAAGCTTTTACAGTGGTAGGTTTTCCATCAACTTCGATGGTTGTTTTTTGAAGATTAACTTCAAATGTTTTGTTAGACTTTCTTTCTGAGAAACTAACTTGTTTTCCACTTTGTCTGCCTTTTCCGCAGATTTCACAAACTCTACTCATAGTTTTATCCTCCATTACTTTGCACTAGCAGTTTATCATGTTTAAACAAAAAAATCAACTCTTTTTTCAAAAAAATTATAAAAAGTTTATTTATTCTTGTAAAAAGTAAAAAAATCATTTGTAATTTTTTTTTGTTTGTAGTATATTATATTAAAGCACACAAGTCTTGTCTTTTGTGCATGCATTATTTTGGAGGGCTAAGGTCTTGACAGTTGATACTAATAACTACTATGGCAACATTTCCATCAGCGACAACACTATCAAAGTTGTGGCTGGTTTTGCTGCGCTTGACTGCTATGGCGTTGTTGACCTTGTGGCTCGTTCTATCAAAGATAGTGCCAAACAATTGTTGAAAAAAGAATCTTATTCAAAAGGGATTAAGATACACCACATCGACAACAGAATTTATATTGACGTGTATTGTATTTTGAAGTATGGTGTTTCTGTTAGCGCTGTTGCTGAAAGTCTTAGAAACACAGTTAAGTATACCGTGGAAAATTTCACCGGTATGCTTGTTGATGCAGTTAATGTTCATGTTGTCGGTGTACGAGTATAGGAGATATCATGATAAAAACTATTAATGGAGCATCATTCCGCAAGATGATTGTGGCTGGTGCTGGCTTGCTTGAACAAAATAAAAAATACGTTGACCAACTCAACGTTTTTCCTGTTCCAGACGGAGATACTGGAACAAATATGTTTCTTACAATGAAATCTGCTGTGACAGAGGTTTCTAAATGTATTGATAATAATGTTGCTTCACTTAGTGATGCTTTTGCCAAAGGCGCTCTCCGCGGCGCAAGAGGAAACAGCGGCGTAATCACTTCACAAATTTTTAAGGGATTTTGTACTGAAACTGCTAAGGTTAGTGAAATCACTACCAAGGTTTTTGCCAAGGCTATGCAAGAGGGGGCTAACATTGCTTACAAAGCTGTGACTAAGCCAAAAGAGGGCACAATCCTCACAGTTATCCGTGTTATGGCTGAAAACGCTGTTAACGTTGCAAAAAAATGCGACGATTTTGAGGAATTCTTTAAACGCGTGCTTGATACGGGTGAAGAAATCTTGCGTCAAACTCCTGAAATGCTTCCTGTTCTTAAAAAAGCTGGCGTTGTTGACGCTGGCGGACGCGGAATTATCGTTATCTTTACTGGTTTTTATAAATATCTTATGGGTGAAGAGAACTTTGAGTTTGATTTTAGTTATGAACGTCCTACTCAATCAGTTGACGACGTGATTGCTGATATCAATAATCTTGGCGAAATTCAATTTGGATATTGCACAGAATATATGATTATCCATATGAATAAAAAGACAACTGAGGCTGATATTGATAAGCTCCGCGAGAAGCTTATGGCAATCGGGGATAGTGTTATTTGTATTGGAGACCTTAATCTTGTTAAAGTTCACGTGCATTCAAATGACCCTAACAAAGCAATTGGCTACGCGCTTGAACTTGGCGAGATTTATAACATCAAAATCGAGAACATGAGAGAGCAAAATCGTGAACTTTTGAAGCGTGCGAATACTTTGGAAGAGACTAAGGAGATTGGCATGGTTGCCGTTGCTGCTGGTGAGGGCCTTGCTGCTATTTTCAAAGATTTAAGCGTTGATGAGGTCATCGTTGGCGGACAAACTATGAATCCGTCTGCTGCTGATATTGCTGCCGCAGCTGATAAAGTGCCTGCAAGAAATGTTATTGTTTTTCCAAACAACAAAAATATTGTGCTTGCCGCTCAACAGGCCAACGATTTGACCAATAAAAATCTGATTATTATCCCAACTCGCAGTGTGCCAGAAGGCATAACAGCTTCGATTGCTTTCAATCCTGACGCAAGTGTGGAAGAAAATCAAGAGGCTATGAATGAGGCTATTAAGACAGTTAAATCTGGCTCTGTAACTTATGCTGTGCGTGATACCCATGTTGACGGTTTTGACCTTGCTGTTGGCGAAATTATTGGACTTGACGATAAAGCTATCTTGGCAAAAGGCAAACTTGTATCGGACACAACTATTCGTTTGATTGAAAAACTTATGAGCGATGAAATCATGAATGTGACTTTGTTCTATGGCGAAGATATTCGTGAAGAGGATGCAAATGCTTTACAAGAAGAGCTTGCTGCTAAGTATCCTGATTGTGAAATCACTGTTGCTTTTGGCGGACAACCAGTTTATTATTACCTTGTTTCTCTTGAATAAAAGTTATATTTATATTACTTCTTCTTTTTTGAAAAAAAGAAGCAAAAAACTTCTAATTATTAACATTTCTAAAATTGGCTTTTGTTTAAAATCTTCGAATTTATTGTTCGCCAATTTTGCGAAATGTTAAAATAAAAATTCTTTTATTTCTATATTAAAACAAAAATAGGTTGAGAATATTATTCAACCTATTTTTTTAGATAATCTATGTTTTTCATATGTAATGTTCGTTGTTAACGAACGATTGTTTCTGATGCCGTTGGGTAGAGTGGCAAGTCGCCAATTCCAGGGCAAACGGAAGGAGATGAAGCCGCTTGACATGGTGGAATTACTGGGTAGCCATATGATGGCAACAATATATCTACAACAGAAGTCACTTTCATAAGAATTTGGATGCAAGCTGTTACTGTAAAGCTGCTGTCTCCTGTGAAAGTTCCTATTGTGCTAGAGAATAATGCTGTTGCGGTGATATTCACTGGGCTGAGTGATGGTTGTGGCACAAAGAGCATAACTTCTTTGCGAACTGTTACTGTTGCATTGCCTGTTCCTAAAACACCATTGGCATCACGATAAGTTACTACAACTGGGATTGTTATTGTTGCTGTAACATTAGCATAATTTGGCGATTGGTCAAGTCTATCAATTGTGATGTCTGATATTGTGGCAGGGTTGGTTTGAGAACTTTGCGCTGACACATATGTAAGTGGCAGAGTTGGATTCTCAGGGGTTAAATCGGTTACTTGAAGCACAACGCCTGTTTCTGTTGTTTGGCAAACACATGCATCAAAAACTTTTGTTGTTTCAATCATAACCTTTTCGCAAATTCCGCTAAGCGGATTGCCTTGAATTGGACCCGGACGATTCGGATTCGTGTTGTTAATATAAAATGACATTAAAAACCTCCATTTATTTAGCAAATTTTAGGTTTTGGCGTCAAAATATTTCCGCCAGCAAAAGTTTGCTACAATATATATTATGCAAAAGTGTATGTTGGAAGTGATAAAAAACTGCAAAATTTTTTATGAAATAATTCCCTAATGAATAGTTCTGCTGACTAATTGCAAAATGATAAAGATAAGTTTCTGTCCGATTAAATCTTGCGAAGTCTGGCTTTGTTCCCGTGTCAACTGAAAATAATTTAATTTTGTTCAAGATTTAGTTGACACGGGGGGGGGAATTTGCTACAATAATTTTGAGTTGGCAATGTCACTTCTTAAAATTACTGCAAAATTGAGTAAATTGTGTAAAATATTTGACTAATTTTATCAAAAAATATACAATTTACTTAATTATGGCGTAGACCCAAAAGTTAAATTACAAAAAATAAAAATTACTACATTGCATATGCTAAAAAACAAAGGAGCAGATATGAAAAATAAAGTGAAATTTTCAAGAAAAGCAAAAATTTGGACAAGCATAGCTTCCGCAGTATGTGCAATAGTGCTTGCAATAGGTCTGCCCCTTGGGCTGGCTGATTTTTCGCATAAAAATGAGCCTAAACCTGAGCAATTAGTGCAAGGTGCAACCGCGCCAACCAATGATAGCTATTGGGATGAGGACGTCTCCCGCGTTGACACCGACTGGGCAGGTTCAGGTACTAAAGATGACCCATGGCTAATCACCTCAGCAGCCGAACTTGCAGGTTTGAGTTATTCTATTCAAAACAATACTAAATCTGAATATTTGATAAACAGTAGCTATTATTATTTATATAAATATTTTAAGCAAACAGAAGATATAGATGTTTCTTCTTATTGGTGGCGACCAATAGGTTTTGATTATGACAAAAATGGAACTTTCGCTTCGAGATATTTTTCTGCCATATATGATGGAGATGGTCACACTGTTTCTGGGATATTTACAAAAGCATATACTTCGTCTGATACCACAGATGCGCAACGTTATGCAAAAAGTCGACAAGGCTTATTTGGCCGGTTACAAGCTATCTCAGGTACTACTGCGCATATTATGAATTTAGGAATTAGAGATTCAAAAATAGAGGGCTATCAATATGTTGGCGGCATTGTTGGCTATGCTAGTAGTTATTCAAGAGAAACTAATTGCTATAATAAAGCTGAAGTAAGCAGTTATTCAAATGCTGGTGGCATTGTTGGATATAGTCATGCAACAATATTAACCAATTGCTATAATACAGGATTTGTTAATACAAAAAACAATTATGTTGGTGGGCTTGTTGGAGCAAGTAGTACCGTTCAAATAAGTAATAGTTTTAATACAGGGAATGTAAACGGCAATGAAGATGTTGGTGGTCTTATTGGTAACGGCAATCCTAGACTATTTAGTTGTTATAACACAGGAAACGTAGTAGATAATTATAGTGGTGCTGGCGGAATAATCGGTTACAGAACTTCTTCTAATAATATGGAAAATTGTTATTATGGCGGTAATTGTAATTTATCAAAAGGAGTTGGAGGAGGCTCTGGCAGTGATACAACAACCAAAATTGCTAATTTGAATTCAACAAATTATGCAAAAAATAAGGATTGGTATACTAATAGTTCAAATTGGTCTAGTTCTGCTAAATGGGACTTTGGCAATGTTTGGGAGATAAATAAAAACAAAAACGGCGGTTATCCTGCGTTTAAGTGGCAAAAACCTGAGCCAACCAATGATAGTTTTTGGGATGACGATATTTCTCGCGTTAGGATGACTTGGAGTGGCTCGGGTACTGAAGCTGATCCTTGGCTTATCAATTCAGCAGAGGAGTTGGCAGGATTAAGTTATTCAATTTATTGGAATAAAAAGTCTGCATATTACTCATCTGGTACATATTATGCTGGCAAATATTTTAAACAAACCACAGATATTGATGTTTCGGCTTATTGGTGGAGACCGATTGGGGTGGAATCTAGCCCTGTCTCAACAAGTTTTATTGGACGATTTGCTGGCAATTATAATGGAGCAGGATATACTATTTCTGGTATATTTACAAAGAAAGGTACAGATTATGGCTCATTATTTGGCTATATTTTTAATTTTGGTACAGCCAGGTCTACAATACAGAATTTAGGGATAAAAGATTCTTATGTACATGGTGCTGGAATTGTAAAAGAAGCAGCGAAATGTAATATAATCAATTGTTTCAATTCAGCAACTGTAAATGGAAGTGGAGTCAATGGTGGAATTGTCGGAGAATTGTTTTCAACAAGTACAATTTCAAATTGTTATAACGATGGTGAAATTATCAGTTCGGGAAGATATGTTGGTGGAATTGTTGGCTCGGCAGATGGGAATATAACTAATTGTTATAATGTAGGCAAAATCACTGGAAAAACAGGTGTGGGTGGTATTGCAGGATTTGGTTTAAAAATTACAAACTGCTTTAATACAGCTTTGATAACTGCAAACACTCAGTATGCAGGTGGTATTGTTGGTGAAAACGAAGGCGAAGAACCAATTTCGAATTGCTATAATACTGGGAAAGTTATTAGCCCAAAAGACGCGGGTGGAATTATTGGACATTATTATGACACAACTGTGACTATAACAAATTGCTATTATGGCGGAGCTTGCTCATTAGTTACAGGAGTTGGTAATAAAACAGGCGGAATCTATCGCGGCCAAACTTTATCAGGCAAAAGCGAAGCCAAAAACAGCTCATGGTATTCTTCGACTTCTCAAACGGTTGGAGTAACTACTTGGAATAGTACTTATCCATGGGATTTTACAAATGTGTGGAAGATAAAAGGGTCTAATGACGGTTATCCAGTGTTTAAGTGGCAACCTGATCCAACTTGGATAGATTTTGCAGACACAAATTGGTCAGGAACTGGTACTAAGGATGATCCATATATTATTGACAGCGCGGAGAAACTGGCGGGAATTGCTAAAACGACTAACGCAGGGACGACTCATGTTGGGGAATATTTTAAACAAACTGCAAACATTGACTTAAGCGGCTATGAATGGGTCCCAATTGGATATTATTTAAATTATTTTGATACATATGATGAAGACGATTTTGAAGAATGGATGCCATTTGTAGGCAATTATGATGGTGGAAATTTTATAATCAAAGGCATGACAATAAACTCGAATTTGGAAGCAACTCATGATTATATGGATAATGTAAATTATTATGCTGGATTGTTTGGCACTGTGGGTGATTCAAATTGCAATATTGAAATTAGAAATGTAAGATTGCTCAATTCGCAGATAAAAGTTTTAGACAATGGCAGAGTTGGAGGACTTATAGGTGATGTGGATTGTATCCAATTGATTGTAGAAAATTGTGAAGTGGATTGTGATATAGAATCTAAAGCAGACAACGCTGGTGGCGTAATAGGATTTGATTATAATTCTATCATTAAAGATGTTATAAATCGTGGAAATATTAGTGGAAGAACTAGGATTGGCGGAATAATCGGTGGCGGCGCTGGAGGTGAAGTAATTAATTGCCAAAATTATGGAGATATAACAAGTACTACTGGAGGTTCAGTAGGCGGAATAATCGGCTTTATGTATGGTAGTTCAGTATATAAAATAGACAAATGCATAAATGACAGTCGTGTTAATGGCTCAACAGCGGGGCTTATTGTTGGTAATAGCGGTGGTGATAGCAGTAATATTAATACTACACTTGAAATTAACAATTGTATAGCACGTGGAACTTTGGATGCTAGCGGGAATTATGCTGCTGGGATAATTGGCAATTCTGGTCCTCAAGCAAAGAAAATTAGCATAAAAAACACTTTTGTTGATGCTGTGGCAACTACACAAATTAACATTTTTATTGGACAAAGTAACTCGACAGTTATCACTATTGATTCATGCTATGGCAAAATAGGGTTTGACAAAGTTTATTCAGCTGGGACTTTCTCTGACTGGGGGTTAGTATCAGGGATGAAGGATGACTTGCCTATGCAAAGAGAGTTATTCTTTATGGCTGGAGTTTCGACAGCAACTAGTGCTGATATTATTGCAAAACTAAATGAAAAAGGCTTTGAGCGAGTTTAATAATAAAAAAGTGTGACTGTTGTCACACTTTTGATTTTATATTTGACAAGTGCAGTGATTTATGTTAATATTAAAAAGTTAAAAAGGAGTTTTTATGGTTTTAGATATAGTTAAAGAAAAAATTGCAAATTTGAAAGAAGATTTTGCTTTTATAAAGGAGTGTCTTTGACAAGGCCAAACTTTTAACTGAACTTGAAAATTTGAAAGATGAACAAAGCAAGGACGGATTTTATCAAAATCAAAAATTAGCACTCGAAGTTGGCAAAAAAATCAGAATTATTGAAAATAAACTTGAACTGATTGCTGATTTTGAAAATCGTTTTGAGGATATTGACACTCTTGTTTTGCTTATTGATGAGGTTGGCGAAGAAGCTTCATTAGAAGCAGAACTGGAATCTTCTTTTGCAAAGCTTGAGCAGGACGTTGAAAAGGCAAGGGTTGATACTTTGCTTAGCGGAAAGTATGATAGTTATGATTGCATAATCACTTTGCATGCAGGTGCTGGTGGAACGGAGGCTCAAGATTGGACGGATATGCTGTATCGGATGTACTCTATGTATTGCGACAAAGTTGGCTTCAAAAAGAGAGTTGTTGACGTGCTTGACGGTGATGAGGCTGGTCTTAAGGCTATCACTTTTGAGGTGTCTGGCACAAATGCATATGGCTATATGAAAGCTGAGAAAGGTGTTCATAGGTTAGTGCGAATTTCGCCTTTTGATAGCAATGCAAGACGTCACACCAGTTTTGCTAGTTGCGAGGTCATGCCAAAAATCGAGGACGCACCTGATATAGAAATTAGGCCAGAGGATTTAAAAATTGACACTTATCGCGCTTCTGGTGCGGGTGGTCAACATGTTAACAAAACCGAAAGTGCTGTTAGGATAACTCACATTCCTACAGGAATAATAACCGCATGTCAAACAGAACGCAGTCAAGTTCAGAACAAAGAATATGCTATGCAAATGCTTTATTCAAAGCTTGTGGAGCGTCAAGAGGCTGAAGAATTGGCAAAAATGGCTGAAGTTCGCGGAGAAATCAAAAAAATTGAGTGGGGTAGCCAGATTAGGTCGTATGTATTCTGTCCTTATACGCTTGTAAAAGACCACAGAACAGGTTTTGAAACAAGCGACATTCAAGGAGTTATGAATGGCAATATTCAAGACTTTATTAATGAATATTTGAAAAAAATTTAAGTGGCATTGCCACTTTTTTTGTTGTTATTTTAATTTACTTGTTTTTTCTTGAAAGATGTGTTACAATTTGATTGTTATGAATTACGAGCAAAGCATGAAAGATAAATTTAAGGCTTTAAGGGACAAAAAAGATGTCCTTATTTTGTCAATCGAGTCATCTTGTGATGAAACTAGTGTGGCAATTGTTAAGAACGGACGCGAGGTTTTGGCTAACATTATTGCAACTCAAATTGAAATCCATAGGCGTTTTGGCGGAGTTGTTCCTGAAGTGGCATCAAGAAATCATATAACTGCTATTTCGAACATATTTGAAGAGGCGTTAACAGAGGCAAAAATTACTAAAAATGATATTGACGCAATTGCTGTGACTTATGGAGCGGGGCTTATTGGTGCGCTTTTAGTGGGAGTTAATTTTGCAAAAGCCTTGGCTTATAGCTTAGACATCCCTTTAATTGCTGTCAGCCATGTGCATGGACATATTTCTGCAAACTATATTTCTCATCAAGCTTTAAAACCGCCTTTTGTTTGCTTAATGGTTAGTGGTGGGCATACAGCGCTTTTGCAGGTGGACGATTATAACAGCTTTAAACTTCTTGGCACAACTGTTGACGATGCTGTTGGCGAGGCGTTTGATAAAGTTGCACGTGTGTTGGAACTTCCTTATCCTGGCGGCCCTGAGATTGACAAACTTGCAAAAAGCGGGCAGAATAACATTAAGTTTACAATTTCAAACAGTTTGAAAGATAGTTTAAATTTTTCTTTTAGCGGTGTTAAAACTGGAGTTGTTAATCTTGTGCATAATTTGAAGCAGAAAGGCGAGCAAATCAATAAAGCAGATATTGCATGTTCCTTTCAAGAGAGCGTGACTGACGAGCTTTGCGAAAAAGCAACTCGTGCAATCAAGCAAGCAGGCATAAACAAACTTGTTATTGCAGGCGGGGTTGGAGCAAACAGCTGTTTAAATGCAAAAATGCGCAAGTTTGCACAAGAAAATAATTTTGAAGTTTTTAGCCCAGTTTTAAAATATTGCACAGATAATGCGGCTATGATAGGCTCGGCGGGTTATTATATGCTCAAAGACGGCATAGGTCTTGCTGATTTAACGCTTTCGGCAAAGCCTAATGTAAGTTTGTAAGTTTTTTGTGTTACTTTTCTCTTCTTTTCTTTGAAAAGCAAAGAAGCAAAAGAAACTTTTACTATTAACGCTTTCATATTTTTGCTTTAAATGAAACCTTTTTTCTGGCAAATTTGCAAAACTAAGAAAGCGTTAAAAACTAAATTTAATTTAGTTATCATTTAAAAGCAAATAAAGCAAGTTTGACAAAACGCAAGATTTTTTAAAAGTTTGCAAAAAAGAAGATATTGTTATATCAAAAAATGTTGCGTTTTGTTTAGTTTTCTTTTGATTACTTTTCTTGCAAGAAAAGTAATACATGAAAAAGGAGTTTTTATGGAATTATTAGCACCTGCGGGGAATATGGAAAAATTGAAGACGGCAGTTCATTTTGGAGCGGACGCAGTCTATTTTTCTGGCAAAAGATATGGATTAAGGGCTTTTGCGGGAAACTTTGATGATAATGAGATTGTGGAAGCAATGGAATATTTGCATGCTCATGGCAAAAAAGGTCATGTTACACTGAATATCGTTGCAAATGATAGCGATTTTAATGGACTTGATGAGTATCTGGATTTACTTCAAAAAGCCAAGGTGGACGCGATTATTGTAAGCGATGTTGGGCTTATTAGATATATCCACAGAAACGCACCAAACCTTGCAATTCATGTTTCAACACAGGCAAATGTCACAAACAGCGAGGCGGTTAAATTTTACGCTGAACTGGGCGCTAAAAGAATTGTTCTTGCGCGTGAAATGAGCCTCTCTCAAATCAAAAAAATGCATGAAGAGGTTGGCAACCAGATTGAATTAGAGGCGTTTGCTCATGGCGCAATGTGTATTTCTTATTCTGGCAGATGCTTGCTGTCAAACTATTTGACGGGCAGAGAAAGCAATCGCGGGGCATGCGTGCAAGCGTGCAGGTGGAAATATTTTATTCGCGAAGAAAGTCGTTCTGACGAATATGAAATGCAGGAAGACGAACGCGGAACTTATATTATGAACTCAAAAGATATGAACATGATTTCACATCTTAAAGAGTTTGAAGATGCTGGCGTAGTTAGCCTTAAAATTGAGGGCAGAATGAAATCGGCTTACTATGTTGCAACAGTTGTGAACGCTTATCGACAAGCGCTTGACAGCAAAGATATGAAAGCAAGCGAGATACTGGTGCGCGAACTTGAAAAAACAAGCCATCGTCAATACACAACTGGCTTTTATCTTGGCGCTAATGATAAAGAATATCTTGAAGACAGCATGCCAGTACAAACGCATGAGTTTGTTGCAGTTGTAGTTGATAAAAAAGAGGATGGCGTAATTCTTGAACAGCGCAACCGTTTTGTGAAAGGCGAAACGCTTGAAATTCTCTCTGCCGATAAAAATCTTTTAAATAAACCTTTTGTCGTTGGCGAAATGACCGACGATAAAAACGAGTCAATCGAAGATGTTAAAGGTGTTCAAGCAAGAGTGTTTGCTAAAACAGATTTGCCACTTCAAGTTGGCGATATTTTAAGAAGAAAGTGCGAGAAATAGAGTAAAAATGCTCTATTTTTTGATTTTTCTTGCTTATTTTTGGTTTTTGATATATAATCATTTACATGAGAAGATTTTTTGGAAGAATGGTCGGCGATGAAATAATCGTTGACGGTGAGGAATTTAAACATTTGACGCAGGTTATCCGCTTGAAAGAGGGGGATAAGTTTATTTGCGTGGTTGGCGATGAGTTTGACTATGTTTGCGAGATTGTCCGCTTAGATAAAAAACAGGCTTTTGCAAAGGTTATTGAAAAATCTTTAAATAAAAGCAACCCAAAAAAGAAGTTGGTTTTGTTTCAGGCACTTATCAAAAAAGACAACTTTGAACTCGTTTTGCAAAAGGCTGTTGAACTTGGAATGAGTAAAGTTATTCCATTTGTTAGCGAGCATTGTGTGAATAAGTCGGGTGTGAATTTGGACAGGCTTAATACTCTTATCTCTTCGGCGTGCAAGCAGTGTGAGCGCTCGCACGTTATGGAGCTTTCTGACGCAATCAAGTTTGACAATATGCTTGCTCAGCTTAAAAATTTTGATGTTGTTGTTTTTGCAAACGAGATTGACGGCAAGGATTTTGATTTTTCTACATTATCAAAATTTAACAACATTGCTTTTGTTGTTGGCTGTGAGGGTGGCTTTACTGAAAAAGAAAAGGATGCTATTTTGAAGCATGAAAATGTTAAATCTGTTAATCTAGGCTCACGCATTTTGCGGGCGGAAACGGCTAGCATTGTTTTAATGGGATTGGGAAGTTTACTTAGTAATAATTAAAGAGAATTGAAATGAAAAAAGTTTGTATAATGACGCTTGGCTGCAAGGTGAACAAGTATGAAAGTGACAGCCTGGCAAAAATTCTTGAAGATAAAGGCTACACGGCAGTTGATAGTTTGCAATCTGCTGATATTTTTGTTATCAATACTTGCGCAGTTACTGCTGAGGCTGAAAAGAAATCTCGTCAAATGATTGCGCGCTGTAAAAAATTTAATCCCAATGCAAGAGTTTTGATTTGCGGTTGTGCAAGTCAAAAAAATATCGACCAATTTAAAGAAAAGGATGTTGAAGTTGTTACAGGCGTTGCAGGAAAAACTAAACTTGTTGAGGTTATTGAAAACGGCAACGTGGATATTAGCGAACTTCCTCTTGTTTATGAAGACGATATGACTGCTAAACAATCTCGCATTCGTGCTTACATAAAAATTCAGGACGGTTGCAACAACTTTTGCTCATATTGCATAATTCCTTATCTGCGTGGAAGAAGTCGTTCAAGAAGCATGACAAGCATTATGGAAGAAGCAAAAGCACTTGGCGACGATATTAAAGAAATTGTGCTGACTGGCATAAATGTGACAGATTTTAAGATTGACGGCAAGCCTGGATTACTTAAACTTTTGCAAGAACTTGATAAACTTGGCAAGCGGCTTAGGCTTTCCTCACTTGAAGAAACCTTAGTGAGTGAGGAGTTTATCAGCGGGCTTGCAGAGCTTAAAAACTTTTGCCCACATTTTCACTTATCGCTTCAAAGCGGTTGTGATAGCGTTTTAAAACGCATGAATAGGAAATATACAACAGCTGAATTTTTGGCGTCTGTGGAACTTATCCGCAAATATTTTCCGCTTGCAGGCATAACTACTGATGTTATTGTAGGATTCCCTGGCGAAAGCGACGAAGAATTTGAACTCACGCGTCAGTTTATTGAAAAAGTCAAATTTGCATCACTGCATATTTTTAAATATTCACACAGGAGTGGAACAGTAGCGTCAAAACTTCCAGACCTTGACGATAAAATAAAGTCACAACGAAGCGACACCTTGGACTGCCTTAAGGCAGAACTTATGAATGAATTTATTCAACTTAATAAAACTGGCAAAGTTTTGATTGAGGAGTTTGACGGTGAGTTTTACACGGGCTATACTGAAAACTACATAAAGTGTTATATAGAAAGTCAAAAAGACCTTGTAAACCAAATTGTTGAAGTGGATATTGGCGAAAGATTTAAAGATGGGGTCTTGGCGAAAATTGCCCATTGACAACTTGTTAGGATTGTGATATATTTAGGCTAGATTAAGGGGAAATTATAGAACTAGATGACAAGATTTTTAAAAGCGTTTTTGGAAGAGATTATGACAAAAACGATAGTGAAGAGGAAGATATGTTTGCAACAATGGCCCTGCACTATTTGTTGAATAGCAAAGGGGTGCCAGAGCGTTCATCAAATTATCACTTTAGGGCTTATAGTAGAGGAATGTGGGATTTAAACTGTATGGATGATATAAGAAAACAATCTGCCGATTCTGATAGAAGTGAATTGTCTGATAAGGCAAAAAATGTGCTTTATGCAATTGAGGTGGCTTTGGAATTGACTGCCGAAGAAGTGGGGCAAAGATTTAACGAAAGAGATGTAGTTATTGAAGGAGCACTTTATAATTTTATCAAAACAAAAACAGATGAGCGTTTTGATAAAGATGAGTGGCATTCTTGGAATAAACAACTTAGAGCAAAAGCAGTAAAAGAATCTTTCAAAATGTGGCGTGTCTATGGTGACTACAAACTTGCAAAAACTTTTTCAAATTGTTTTGAGTATGCTTATGAGGCAATCAGTAATCAAACAGGCATTATTGTAAGCCCAAAAGCAAATAATGACAATCAAGAAGCAGATATGTAAAAAATAAATTCAAACGCTTTTTGTTCTCATAAAGTGAGAATAAAAAGCGTTTTACTTTTCTTTTGCTTACTTTTCTTGCAAGAAAAGTAAGATTAAAAAATTTATTTTGTAAAAATCCTTGACTTTTGGTGTTCGGGCGAGTATAATAGTTGAGGAAAATGTAACTTGAAAGGTGGTGAGAATTTTGACAACTGTTAAAGTAGGCGAAAACGAAAGTCTTGAAAGCGCACTTAAACGTTTTAAGAGAAAGTGCCAAAAGGACGGCATTATTGGCGATATCCGCAAGAAAGAAGCTTATGACAAACCTAGTGTTGCTAGAAAAAAGAAAAGCGAGGCTGCTAGAAAGAGAGCTAGAAAAAGAGGCTAAGCACAAAACAAAACTAAACTATTAAAAGGAGATATTAAAAATGGCTAACATTATCGACCAAATCGAAAAAGAAAACATGAAACAAGATATCCCTTCATTCAACATCGGCGACACTGTTAAGGTTGGCGTTAAGATTAAGGAAGGCGATAAAGAAAGAATTCAGGCTTATGAAGGCGTTGTTATTGCTAAACGTAATGGCGGAATTAGAGAAACTTTTACTGTTAGAAAAGACTCTAACGGCGTTGGCGTTGAAAGAACATTCCCTCTTCACTCTCCACTTGTTGCAAGTGTTGAAGTTGTTAGAAAGGGTAGCCCAAGAAGAGCAAAACTTTATTATGTTCGTAATTTAACTGGCAAAGCTGCTAAGATTAAATCTAAAGAAAACTAAAACTATATAAAAAATCACGCAAAGTTGCGTGATTTTTTGTAAAAATCTGTTATTGACAAATGATTGACCTTGTGTTATACTCTATTTAAGAGGTGGCAGATGATATTAAGAAACTTTAGAAATTATATTGAGTTTGTTGAAATTCTTGGGGAAGAGAAAGTTGGCATCCTAAAACACGGGGATTTTCTTTTAAGAGAACAATGTGGAGAACAGTACATTTATTCACTTGTCACTAAGCGTGCAAAAACTGGCTTTCCTGTAATATTTCATGCTGCGCCATACAAGACAGAGGCCGATGAGATTGGCTATGTATTTGAACTTGACGAAGGCGAAAGTGCTATTCGCTATCGTACGACATGCAATCTCTGCGAAGTTTTAACACTTGCTGATAAATTGTATGGGTTACGCGGGATTTTGGACGCTGAAGAAACTATTAAAAATGATCCAAAAATTGTTAAGGTAACGTACAGGCATATTGATAAAGAACAGAATTAATAAAAATCACGCAAAGTTGCGTGATTTTTTATGTTTGATCATATTTTTTGCTGATTAATTAAAAATTTCTGTCTTGACAAGCATGTTAAACTGTGATAAAATGTGTTTAAGAGGTAAACAAATGAGATTTGAAAATTTTGAGAATTATGAACAAGCAGTTAAACTTTTAGGTGAAGAGAAAATAGCTTTTTTGAAAGAAACTGAAAAATATTGTCATGAATTGTATGGTGACGCTGTGTATGGTGGAGAATGTATATATTCACTTGTTTGCAAGGCTGGTAGGAACACTGGAATGACTGTTCTCTTTTCGGCTACGCCATATAAAACTGAAAAAGGGGATATACGCTACGACCTTGGGCTTGAAGAGGGGCGATATATGGTGTGCTATCGAAGTTTACTCGAGCGTGGAGGAGTGCTTAAACTTGCTGACAAATTGTGTGGGCTGAGAGGTGCAACCGCTGCAAAAAAAGTTTTGAAAAAAGATGACATGATTGTTAAAAAGTTGTATGAAACTATTAAAGATGAGGCAGAATGTTAAAATCACGCGAAATGCGTGATTTTTTGTGTTTATAACACTTTTTGTTTGGCGTTTTGCTATAAATTTGTTAAACTTAATATAAGGAGAAAATATGACAAACGCGCAAAAGATTAAGAAATTTTTGGAATGCAATGCTGACCCTGTTAATGCAAGTTTTCAAAGCAGACTTATTTTCACTAATGATAAAATTTGGGGGTTGAAAACGCCAGTTATTGAAAACTTTGTTAAAGATTTTATCAAAGAGGGCGGAAGTTTTGATGACTTTAAACTTGACAGTTTTGAAGAAGTTGTTATGGCGGGCATGTTTATTGGAAGAAGCAAAGCAAGCAATGAAGAGAAAAAGGTGAGGCTTAAAGTTTGGCTTCCTCACGTTGACAACTGGGCAAGTTGTGATATGATTGTTGGCAGGCTTAAAGGCATGCAAAGCGAAGTTGAGTTTTTTAAAACTTTACTTAAAAGTGACCATATTTTCATTCAGCGATTTGGGATAATTTGGCTTATGCGTTGGAATTTGAAGCAGGACCTTAAAGGAACACTTGACCTTATAATGCAAGTGGCAAGCAAAAGAGATGACAAAGCTTGCACTCATAGCAGTTGCTGTGAGAAAAACAAACTTTGCAAAGAAAAGACCAATGCAGGGCAGTGTTATTATCTGCAAATGGCAAAGGCATGGACACTGGCTGAGGCTGTTTTGATTGATTATGATTATACAAAAAATATTATTTCACAAATTGATGACAAATTTTTGCGAAATAAGGCAATCTCCAAAGCCTGCGAGAGCTATCGCGTTACGCAAGAGCAAAAGCAAGAATTGAAAGCATTAAGGATAAAATGATATTTTGTGTAAACATACATATTAAGCATATCGAGTTGGATATGCTTTTTAATTTTTTTGTTGTCGATATTTGTCGAATTAATTTTATTTTGGCAAATTTTGTCGAATTTGCTTTTTTTCATTTTGTTTTTCAAGGGTAAGCGTGCTAAAATATAGACAATGTGAATTTTAAGGAGAAAATATGCTTTCTAAGGTTTTGAGTTTTGGATTGAAAGGAATTGAGGGGTTTAAGGTTGATGTTGAAACTGATGTAACAAGTGGCTTACCTAATTTTAATGTGGTGGGGCTTGCGGACACGGCTGTTAAAGAGGCAAAAGAGCGTGTGCGTTCAGCTATCAAAAACAGCGGCTTTGAATATCCTGTTAAAAGAATAACAGTTAATCTTGCTCCTGCTGATGTCAAAAAAGAGGGGCCTAGTTTTGACCTAGCTTTGGCTGTCGGCATTATGGCGGTGGATAAAAATCTTGATTTGAAAAATTATGGAGATTTTGTTTATCTTGGCGAGCTTTCACTTGACGGGCAGATTAAAAAGATTAAAGGGCTGCTCCCTATTTTGATTTCTGCAAGAGAACTGGGATATAAAAGATTTATTGTGCCAAAGGATAACGCCATTGAGGCAAGTTTTATCTCTGATGTTGAGGTGTATCCGATTGCAAACCTTTGCGAGTGCGCTGAGTTTTTGAGTGGGGACAAGGCAATTGAGCCTGTGAATATATGCGAATATCAACAAGCAATTAACACAAAGGTTGAAGCACTTGATTTTTGCAATGTTAAAGGGCAGGCAAGTGCAAAGCGTAGTCTTGAAATCGCTGCGGCTGGCGGGCATAACCTGATTATGATTGGACCTCCTGGAAGCGGGAAGAGCATGCTTGCCAAATGTTTTCCTGGCATATTGCCTGATATGACATTTGAAGAGGCTTTGGAGGTTACAAAAATTCATTCTGTGGCTGGCGAACTTGATTTGAAGAAAGGCATTGTTGCAAACAGACCATTTAGAAGCCCTCATCACACAGCAAGCACTGTCAGTTTGACAGGTGGCGGAAATAACTCAAAGCCTGGCGAAATTTCGCTTGCTCATAATGGCGTGATGTTTTTGGATGAAATGCCAGAATATTCTCGCAATTCTATTGAAGCCTTGCGTCAACCGTTGGAGGACGGAACTATCACTGTTTCAAGAGTTAATGCGACGGTCACTTATCCTGCCTCTTTTACCCTGATTGCAAGCATGAACCCTTGTCCATGTGGCAATTTTGGAAGCAAGGACAAAAAGTGCAAATGCTCGCCTCATCAAATACATAGCTATCTTGCAAGACTTTCTGGACCCATTATGGACAGAATTGATATCCATGTTGAGGTGGATAATGTTTGTTATGACGATTTGAAAAGCGAGAAAAAGGAAGAGACTTCTGCCGAGATTAAAGCAAGGGTGGACAAAGCGCGAAAAATTCAACTTGAACGCTTTAAAGGTTGCAAAAACTATTGCAATGCCAAGATGAGCGTGCCACAAGTTAAAGAGTTTTGCAAGCTTGACGACACAAGCGAGATGATTTTGCGCTCAGCCTTTGAGAGGCTTAATCTTTCTGCACGCGCGCATGATAGAATTTTGAAAGTTGCTCGAACTATTGCCGACCTTGAGGGATTTGAAGATATTCAGGCTTCGCACATTGCCGAAGCGATTGGCTATCGCAGTCTTGACAGAAAATACTGGACATAAGCAACCAAATGTTGCACGAATGTCTTATAGTTAAATTAAAAATCAAATTTTATTCGTTCATAGCGCAACCAAATGTTGCACGAATGTCTTATAGTAAAATTAAAAATCAAATTTTATTTGTTCATAACAGCAACCAAATGTTGCACGACTGTAATATGAGTTAATTTTAACTCATATTACATTTGGTCAAAAGAAAACATTTACTGTTTTCTTGCGTGCCTAAATAAACAGAAAGTGCCATTGGCACACAAACCCAAGTGCTTGACAAATGTTAGCAAGCAAATAAAAATGAATTGTATTTGTTCAAAAAAAGACAATTTTGTTGACAAAAGTGAAAAAATTTGATAAATAATAACCTAATGGCGTTATTTTTTAAAAAACTAACGCTGAGAAAAACAAATAGAAAGTGCCATTGGCACAAGGATTAAAATGACAGATAAAGAAAAATTTATGATTTGGCTTGCGGGCTTTAATCTTACAGAAAAAAAGTTTAATGAAATTGTAAAACTCTGTAACGGGGTTTATGATATTTTTGCGTTTGGCTCTATCAGAGGGCTGGACAGAGTTTTGAAATATGAGGAAGTGGATGCTATGCGCCAAATGGCGTCGCCTATGGCAGTTCAGACTTATTTTGACACGCTTGAAAAGTTGAATGTCAAAGTTCTGGTCAAGGGCTTGGCGGGTTATCCAGAGAAACTGGCGGTTTTGCCTGACGCTCCTGTTGCTTTATTTTGCAAGGGGGACGTGTCTTTGCTGCAAAAATTTTCAATAGCCATAGTTGGCTCTCGCAGTCCGTCAAATTATGGTCGAATTGTGACTGACGAGTTCGCAAGCGAGATTGCAAGGTCTGGTGCTATTGTTGTAAGCGGGCTTGCTTATGGCGTTGACAGTATTGCTCATGAAAAGACTTTGGAAATTGGCGGAAAGACGATTGCTGTTTTAGGCAGCGGCTTTAACTATATTTATCCTGCCGAGCATACTCAGCTTGCAAATGAAATTGCCCAGAAAGGCTTGCTTATCAGCGAGTACAGCCCGTCTTTTAAGGCGACAAAATACACTTTTGTGGCAAGGAACAGGATTATTGCTGGGCTTTGCGACGGACTGCTTATCACAGAGGGCAGTTTGTCTAGTGGCACGCGTTCTACAAAAGATTTTGCGCTTAATTATGGCAAAGATGTTTATGCAATTCCTGGCTCAATCAAGAGTTTGGCATCTGACCTGCCAAACAAACTGATTGCATGCGGTCATGCAAAGTGTGTACTTTCGGCAAAGGACATTTTGGAGGAATATAATCTTAAAAGCGTCAAGAAAGTGGAGGTTAGACAAACATCCGCGCAAGAGGATATAATTCTCAATTTGCTTGCCGACGGCGAGAAAGATGTGGCATATTTGCAAGAAAATTCTGGATTTGATATAAAAAATCTTAATTCTTATTTGACATTACTTGAAATTCGTGGGATAATAAGAAAGTTGCCGGGTAATTTTTACGCGGTCGTTTAATGGAGGAAAAATTGAAACTTGTTATTATTGAGTCTCCTGCAAAGAGAGAATCACTTAAAAAATATCTTGGCCCTGATTATGAGGTCTATGCAACAAAAGGTCATATCCGCGACTTGCCTCAAAAATCTTTTGCCATTGATTTAAAAAATAATTTTCAACCTAAATATGAAATTTTGCCAGACAAGAAAGAACTTATTGCTGGGTTAAAGAAAAAGGCTGAGCAAGCTGATTATGTTTATATCGCAACCGACCCCGACCGTGAGGGTGAGGCTATTTCTTGGCACGTGGCTTATGTGCTTGGATATCCAGCTGACAAAAAATGCAGAATTCAATTTAATGAAATCTCTAAAAAGGCTGTTACAAAGGCTCTTGAAGAGCCAAGGGCAATTGACCTTAATCTTGTAGACGCTCAGCAGGCTCGAAGAGTTATGGATAGAATCGTGGGCTATAAGCTTTCTCCAATTCTTTGCAAAAAGATTGCGCCTAAACTTTCGGCAGGGCGTGTTCAATCAGTTGCACTCAAACTTGTTGTTGACCGTGAAAAAGAGATTGAAGAGTTTAAGCCAGAAGAATTTTGGACTGTGACTGCAACTCTTGAAAAGTCAGGGCAGGCATTTAAAGCAAGTCTTGACAAAAAAGATAAGAAAAAATTTGTCCCTAAAAACAAAGAAGAAGTTGACCAGGCACTTGAAAAAATCAAGCAAGGTCAGTTTGAAATTGTTGAACTTAAAAAAGCTAACACAAAATCTCATGCCCCAGCACCATTTACAACTTCGACTATGCAACAAGACGCGCTTAATAAACTTGGCATGAGTTTGAAGAGAACTTCTTCAGCTGCACAACAACTTTATGAAGGCGTTGAACTGAAAGGCGAGGGCAAGACCGCTCTTATCACTTACATCAGAACTGACAGCGTGCGAATTTCAACTGACGCACAAAATGCTTGTCTTGATTATATCAAGCGTACTTATGGCGACAAGTTTGTGCCAGCAAAGCCTAACATTTATCATACAAAAGAATCGGCTCAGGACGCGCACGAAGCTATCAGACCTATTTCTATGGATAGAAAGCCAGAGGATATTAAAGATAGCGTTGCGCCTGATAATTATAGATTATATAAGCTTATTTATGAGCGTTTCCTTGCCAGTCAAATGGCAGAAGCCGAATATGCAAGCGTGACAGTCAACTTTGACGTCAATGGCTATGGCTTTAAGGCGAGCGGAAAAACTATGCTTTTCCCTGGCTATACAACTGCATACAAGGAATATGTTGACGATGATAAAAATGAAGGCAAAGAAACTTTGGCAGGCAAACTTCCTGTTATGGAAGAGGGAGAAGTTATTCCTTGCAAAGAAATCTTGCCAGAGCAAAAATTTACAAAGCCTCCAACTCGTTACACTGAGGCAAGCCTTGTCAAGGCTATGGAAGAAAAGGGGATTGGTCGACCTGCAACTTATGCGGCAACTATCACTGTTTTAACAAGCAGAACATATTGCGAAAAAGAGGGGAAATATCTTGTTCCAACAAAGCTTGGAAGAAATGTTACTGATTATCTTGACCAATTTTTCTCATCAGTTATCAATGTTAAATTTACGGCTCACATGGAGCAACGTCTTGATGATATTGCTGAGGATAAAGATGAATGGCAGAAAGTTATTGAAGCGTTCTGGGACGGTTTTTCTGTGCTTCTTGGAAAAGCTGACGCCTCAGCTGTTACTATGAAAGCTCCGCCAGAGGAAACTGACATTGTTTGCGAAAAATGCGGAGGCAAAATGCTTATCCGTGAGGGGCGTTATGGCAAGTTTTTGGGTTGTGCAAATTTCCCAAAATGCAAGAACGTTCAGCCACTTCCTGAAAAGGCGGCTGAGCCTAAAAAATATGCTGGCATTTGCCCTGAATGTGGAGCAAAAATGACGGTGCGTCATTCAAAGCGTGGAAAGTTATATTATTCTTGCGAGCGTTATCCTGATTGCACTTGCATGACTTGGGATTTGCCTACTGGCAAAAAGTGTCCTAAATGCAAAAGCCCAATTGTGCAAAAAGGCAAAGTAATCAAGTGTAGCAACAAGGATTGCGATTATAAGGAAGAAAATCCAAGTTAATGAAAATTAAAAGAACTGTGAACATTATAGGTTGTGGTTTCGCGGGCATTGAGTGTGCTTTGTTTTTGGCGAGCCATGGCGTTAATGTTCACATTTTTTGTGATAAAGAGGAGTCATATAAATGCGATTGCATAACCTGCGAGTGTCTTGCTAAAAGTGAGAAAAACTCTAACTATGCAAGAGATATGCTTCGCGAAGAACTAAAAACTTTGAACAGCGCTCTTATTGACGAAGAAAGCAAACTATCTAAAAACGGTCTTGTTGAATGTGGCTGTGTGGCGTCAAGGCTTCTTGAATTTGGAAGAAATTTGATAAAAAATCATGAAAACATAAAGCTTTTTAAAATTAATGTAAAAGAGCTTGACACAGAAGAACTTAATGTTGTTGCAACAGGCACTCACACAAGCAAAGAGTTGTTTGAATGGCTTAAAGATTGTTTTGGCTCAATGAGGCTGATTGATGATTGTTATGAAAACCCGATTGTGAACAGGCTTGATAAAGATTTTCTTTTTAAGAAAGAGGGTGATGAAAGCGAAGATTTATATCTCCCGCTTGCTTATCATGAATATATTGGCTTTTGCAATGAGATTGTCAAAGCGCACAATGAATATCTTGATTTAACAAAGTCAAACAAGCTGGATAGCGGTGAGTTTACTGTTGAGAAACTTATCGGGAAAGGCAAGGACGCTCTCAAAAATTATGCATTTCGCGAATGTAAACTTGTTGGACTTGAAGAAAGGCCTTATGCAATAATTCGTTTCAAAAAGCATGAACTGGGATATGAAATTTGTGGTCTGGCAAGTGAACTGCCAACAAATTTTCAAGATAGATTTATATATTTCTTAACGCCTTGCTATAATTGCCAAATTGTGAGATATTCAAGAGTTGTAAAAAGTGGATATATCAACTCGCCATACATCATCAATGAACATAGTCAAGCAGTTAAAAATCCAAGGCTTTTCTTTGCAGGGGCAATCACTGGCTTGGAGGGACATTTGGAAGCAATGGCAAGCGGACTTGTAACTGCTATGAACTTATTAACTCAAATAAAAGGCAAAAAATTTGTCAGTTTGCCAAAAAATACAATGATTAGCAGTTTAACTCGTAAAATTTTAACAAATAATGGTATAAAATTCTCGCCAATTTTGGCAAATTATGATATAATGGAAGAAAGCCTTGACCGAGAGGAGTTAAAATCTCGCTCAAAGCAAGAACTTACAAAATTTATGGAGGACTTTAATGGAAAATTCAATGTTTAGAGGGACAACCATTTGTGGCGTAAAACGTAACGGCAAAATTGCTATTGCTGGTGACGGACAAGTTACAATGGGTGAAAGTGTTATTTTTAAAGGTAACGCAAAAAAGGTTAGAAGAATTTATAATGATCAAGTTGTTATCGGATTTGCAGGAAGCGTGTCTGATGCTTTTTCACTTTGCGAAAGATTTGAAGCTATGCTTTCAAAATTCTCAGGCAATCTTATGAGATCTGCTGTCGAGCTTGCTCAAACCTGGCGTGATGACAAGGCTGTTCGCAAACTTGACGCGCTTATGATTATTGCTGATAAAAATCAAATTTTGATGGTGTCAGGCACTGGCGAAGTTATTGAGCCTGATGATGACATTTGTGCAATTGGCTCTGGCGGTAACTACGCTTTTGCTGCTGCCAAAGCGTTAAAGCAAAATACTGATTTGTCAGCCACTGAAATCGCTGGCAAAGCACTTAAAATTGCAAGCGAGATTTGTGTGTTCACAAACGGAAATATCATTGTGGAGGAGGTTTAATATGAACTATTCACCAAGACAAGTTGTTGAAGAACTTGATAAATATATTGTTGGGCAAGCAAAGGCAAAAAGAGCGGTTGCTATTGCACTCAGAAATCGTTATCGTCGCAGTCAACTCCCAAAAGAGTTAAGAGAGGAAATTACTCCTAAAAATATCATTATGCGTGGCCCTACTGGCGTTGGTAAAACTGAAATTGCAAGACGTCTTGCTAAACTTGTTAAAGCGCCATTTATTAAAATCGAGGCCACTAAGTACACAGAGGTTGGCTATGTTGGACGTGATGTTGAAAGCATGATTCGTGACCTTGTTGAGGTTTCTGTAAGAATGGTCAAAGACGAAAAAGCTCATGAAATGGAAGCAAAAGTTGCTCCAACTGTTGAAAATCGCATAGTTGACGCTATTTGCGACACTTGGCGCGCTCAGGACAAGCAAGTTGACCGCACAATTGTTACAAACGAATATCGCGCAGGCATGCTTGATAATGAAAATATTGATATTATGGTGACTGATACTCCAAAACCTATGGTGGCTATTGGTGGGCCTGGGATTGATTTAGGTTCTATGTTTGACGGGATTATGCCATCAAAACGAAAAAAGCGCAAAATGACTGTTGCAAGAGCGCGCGAAGTTGTTATGGCGGAAGAATGTGACCGCGTGATTGATAACGACAATGTGAACGCAGAGGCAATACGCCGTGCAGAAGAAGAGGGCATTATCTTTATTGACGAAATTGATAAGATTATCGGCAAAGGCGGAGCAAGCAATAATCAAGATGTTTCAAGAGAGGGCGTGCAACGTGATATTCTGCCAATTGTTGAGGGTAGCACAGTTTCAACCAAATATGGCAATGTAAAAACGGACTTTATTCTTTTTGTAGCATCAGGAGCGTTCCATGTTAGCCGTATTGAAGATATGATTCCAGAACTTCAAGGCCGTTTCCCAATTCGCGTTGACCTTGACAACCTTACAAAAGAGGACTTCAAAAAAATTTTGGCAGAAACCAAAAACTCACTTATCTTCCAGTATTCAAGCATATTGAAAGTTGACAATATTGACCTCAAATTTACAAAGGACGCGCTTGACGAAATTGCTGAAATGGCAGTTGCTGAAAATGAAACAAGCGAAAACATTGGTGCACGCCGACTCCACACAATCATGGAACTTCTTCTTGAAGACATTTCTTTCAACGCCTCAGGCGACCACCCAATGCTTGAAGTGAAGATTGATAGAGCATATGTTCAAAACGCATTCAAAGAAACAAAGAAAAAGTTTGATTTAAAGAAGTATGTGTTATAAAAAGGAGAGGCGCAAATGAAGATTTATTTTATTAGACATAGTGAATCTAAGGATGATTTAATCAACTGTTATGGTGGGGCTTCCGATTGGGATTTGACAGAAAACGGGGCAAAAAAGGTTGAAAAATTTAGGCCTAAATTTGAAAAGTTTAATATTCAAAAAATTTATGTTAGTCCTTTGAAGAGGGCATATAAAACGGCAGAAATCTTAAATAAAAAGACAAATCTGCCTATTGAAAAGGTTTTTGATTTGCACGAAACAAATCATTATGGTTTTTTGACTGGACTTGAAAAGAATTTGGCAAAAGAATTGTTTGCATATTTGCTTGAAAAACCAGAATATCAAAATGCAAGTTATTACAACAGAAAAAGTATGCCTGGCGGGGAAACTGCCGACGAATTAGATAAGCGTGTTAAGTGCGTTTTGAAAAATATAATAAAGAGTAGTAAAGATTTGGACACTATCGCAATAGTAACTCATGGTGGTGTTTTAAGAAGTATATTTTCAACCATTTTAAAAGAAAAACGTAAAATTTTAGACATTAAAGACGTTGCATGTGCTGAAGTAGAAAATAACAAAGGCAAATTTACAGTTAAACAAACTGATGGTTTTGTTTTTGAAAAGTAGGGGAAGATGGAAAAAGATAACAAAGTTTTTGACACCTCACGTACAGAACTTCTTATTGGAAAAGATGGAATTGAGCAGTTGAAAAGTAAAAGTGTGACGCTTGTTGGTGTTGGCGGTGTAGGTGGCTATGTGGCGACCATGCTTGCGCGTGCTGGGATTGGCAAAATTAAACTTGTGGATTTTGACAAGGTTAGTCCGTCCAATATCAATCGTCAGGTCGTTGCAAATGTTAACACAATTGGCAGAAGCAAGGTGGAAGTTTTGAGGGAAATGTTGCTTGAAATCAACCCTGAGCTTGATTGTGAGATTGTTGACGAGAGACTCACGTCAGAAAATGTCGAGAAAATTGTTACGGCTTGTGATATGTGCATAGATGCAATCGACAGCGTGAGTGATAAGGTTAGCCTAATCGTGCATTGTAAGCAAAACAATATTCCAATTATTTCAGCCATGGGAGCTGGCAATCGTGTGAGCATTCCTAGATTTTACTTGACCGATATTTACAAAACTCATGATGACGGCCTTGCCAAGGTATTGAGAAAGAAGTTAAGAGAAAGTGGCATTGCCACACTCGATGTTGTAACTTGCGAGGAAAAAGCTTTGCAAGTTGAGGGGCGAACAATTGGCTCGATTAGTTATTATCCTGCGATGTGCGGGATAACGTTAGCGGCGGTTGTTATTAATAAATTTTTAGGTGGATTATCCACTTTTTAATAAAAGGAGAAATTTATGGAAATTTTGAATAAGGATAATTTTGAAGAACAGACAAAAGATGGCATTGTTGTTGTTGACTTTTTTGCAACCTGGTGTGGACCTTGCAGAATGATGAGCCCAATTTTGGAAGAAGTGCAAGAAGAGCTTGCAGGCAAGGTGAAAATCTTTAAGGTTGATGTGGATGAGAGCGAAGAACTTGCACGCAAGTTTGGAGTTATGATGATACCAACAATTGTTATCTTAGAAAACGGGGAGCAACGCGAAAAGCACGTCGGGCTCTGGCAAAAAGACGATATGCTTGATGAAATAAAATCGTATCTTTAATTTCATCTTCTTTTCTTTTAAAGAAAAGAAGCAAAAGAAAACTAAAAACAAAACGCTTACTAAAATTATTTAATTTTAGTAAGCGTTTTGTATTGACTTTAACTTTATTAAATTCTTATTACTCTTGTGGGATGACAAGTTCGCGAAGAGTGTTTGTTTCTTGTTGAAGTTTGTTTGTTTCATGCTCTTCATAATCATTTATCCAGTCAAGCCCAAACTCCTTTGCCATACCTTGCCTAAAAGCAGCATTTACTTGATCGTTTTTATCATACTCGCTTAAGCAATTGACTTCATAATCATTTTTAAAGATAATATATTCTAAAGCATATACTGCAACATATTCACCCTCATTATTGATATAATGTTGCGATAAAGGATAAAAGCATTCTGGCATGTGTTTGTTTAAAAATTTTTCAAAAATTTTTTCTGTCTTTAAATATTTATGTTTTTTGTTTGATTTTAACATATTGTATAACCTCCTAATGTTTATGTTTTTATTATATCATAATAATCGCTTTTGTCAAGAGGTGAAATAAATTAAAATTCTTAGAAAATTAAGCCATTTTTGGGCAAAAATCGCTTAAAAAGTTGATTTTTGGGTTAAAATTTGATAAATGTGTTAAAATTTTGCTTATTCTTAACAATTTATCTATTGACAATCTTGTGGCAAAGTGATAAAATAAAAGCGACAGAAGAATGAAAATCACAGCTTTTGATTTGCTTTTTGTTATTGATAAACCATCACTTAAAAACAAAAACAAGCAAAAGAATGCTTCTATCAAACTTTTTATAAAGGAAGTGACTATGAGAAAAGTTTATCTTGATAATGCAGCAACAACTTATGTTTCTAGCGAAGTTTTGGCTGAAATGTTGCCTTGTTTTAACACAATTTATGGCAATTCAAGCTCGCTTCACAGCTTTGGGCGTGAGGCTTCAAACATTGTGGACAGAGCTAGGGACAGAATAGCAAATGCTATTGGTGCTGCAAAATCCAATGAAATATATTTTACTTCTGGCGGAACAGAAGCTGATAACTGGGCAATTAAAGGCATTGCTCATGCTTATGCAAATAAAGGCAAACACATCATCACAAGCGCGATTGAGCATCATGCGATTTTGGAAGCCTGCAAACAACTTGAAAAAGAGGGTTATGAAGTGACTTATCTTCCTGTTGACAAATATGGTCTTGTAAGTTTGCCTGACCTTATTCATGAAATCAGAAAGGACACAACTCTTGTTTCAATTATGACTGTTAATAACGAAGTTGGAACTATTCAAAATGTTAAAGCTATTGCAAAGATTTGTCATGAATATGGCGTAATTTTCCATACTGACGCTGTTCAGGGCATTGGCGCACTTAGAATCAATGTTAAGGATATGGATATCGACGCTATGAGCATTTCGGGGCATAAAATTTATGGACCAAAAGGCGTCGGCGCGTTGTATCTTAAAAACGGGATCAGAATTGATCCACTTATCATTGGCGGCAATCAAGAACGTGCTAAACGTGGCGGAACTATTAACGTTCCTGCTGTTGCTGGCTTTGGAAAAGCTGTTGAAATTGCTGTTCGTGACATTGCAATCAATCAACAAAAACTTAAAGCAATTCGTGAGTACTTTATTGATAAGGTTACAGAGCGCATTCCATATATTCAAATCAACGGACACCCACAACAAAAAATTCAAGGCACTGTTCATATCTCTTTTGAGATGATTGAGGGAGAATCAATCCTTATGCTGCTTGACCTTGAAGGTATTGCTGTTTCTACTGCTTCGGCTTGCACTTCAAATTCACTTGAGCCATCTCATGTTTTGCGTGCTATGGGCATTCCTGATGAAATTGCACAGGGCTCAATTCGTTTCTCATTTGGCAAAAATATTTCTAAAGACGATGTTGACTATGTTGTTGATGTGCTTGAAAAAGCAGTTGAACAACTTAGATCGATTTCACCAATAACTAAAGCGGGGAGGAAATAATTATGTATAACAAAACTGTTTT
Source organism: uncultured Clostridia bacterium (assembly GCA_947649575.1). Lineage (GTDB taxonomy): Bacteria > Bacillota > Clostridia > Christensenellales > UBA1242 > Caccovivens. The sequence goes on from CANSRZ010000004.1 coordinate 81,209, forward strand.
AGAAAGATTTAAAAATCCTAAAAACGCTGGCGGACTTCGTGGCGCAAACGGCGTTGGCAAAGTTGGCAATGCTGCTTGTGGCGATATTATGAAAATGTATCTCTTAATCAACGAGGACGGCATAATCGAGGACGCAAAGTTCAAAACATTTGGTTGCTGCGCTGCGATTGCTTCAACTGATGTTGCTTGCGACCTTGTTAAAGGCAAAACAATTGATGAAGCACTTAAAGTGACAAACAAACAAGTGTTTGATATCTTAGGCGATTTGCCAGCACATAAAATTCACTGCTCAGTCTTGGCTGAAGAGTCAATCAGAGCAGCAGTTGAAGATTATTACAAGCGTGTGGAAAAAGAATCTAAAAAAATAGCTAAAGATAATCAATAACAAAAAACAGCCAGTTTGGCTGTTTTTTATAGAATAAAAGTCTTGATATTTGTAATGCTTTGTGTTATAATATTCTTATAAGGAGTTTTTTGATGGCTAACATTTTGAATGATATTTTGACAATTTTGGCACAAAATCCTGATTTTGTTAAACAGCTTCATTATGAAGAGCTTGAGGCTCTTATAGTTTCTGCCAGTGAGGCTGAAAAATCTAATAAACAAAGGAGAAATTGATTTATGTTAGATAGAAAGGCAACTAATCTTGAAGAAGCAAATTTGGACGAACAATTTTTGAAAGTTTACAGCAATCTTGTTGCTGGAAATTGGTCATTCGATGAATTTTTTGACAAATATTACAACAAAAATTTTACTTATAAAAAAATTGCTGAAAAATTGCAAGGGAAAAGAGCTTTGAAACATATTTTTGTTAAAAAGATTTTGGATTATTATGACGCATTAGATTCAGTTTATATCACGCAAGCGCAAGTGGATTTTATTGCAGATAAATCTATTAAACTTAAATTTAGCGATTTTAATACAGACACAAGAAGCACTCTTGCAATGTGTGATGATAAGGATTATATTGATATTAGTCATAATGTTTATAAAAAATTGGGATTGCTGCAAACTGGATTTGACCGCAGAGGCAGTTATTTGGCTTACGTTGTTGACGGGCAGCGCAAAAACGTTGACGATGATGTGCTTGATCAAGCTTTGGCATATGCAAAAAGCAAGAATATCTATCGTTGCAATTACACAATTTCTAAACTTGCAAAAGAAATTGTTTGTGGCAATATAGATTATTCAGAAGAGACTCAACAAGAAATGGCCGAAATGCAAAAAACTGTTTTAGAAATGGTACAAGAAAGTCAAGTATCAGAAACACAACAACAAAATTAAAAATATCACGGAATTTCCGTGATATTTTTTTATTTTTTTGCGCTTGTTGCACTTTGCATTTGCTTTTTGATAGCATTATTACCTTTCTTGATTGTTTTTGCTACCTTTTCAGCACCTTGCTCTGCTTTTTGTCCAATCTTTTCGGCTTCTTTCATGACGGTCTTCTCTCCATTATCCATCATTTTTTTAGCATCCTGGCTATGTTTGTATAGCATTGCGCCTGTGATAAGTCCTAAACCGAACCCTGCAAGCATAAAAATATCTTTCATTTTGCCTCCTTTAACCTATCCTTAGGTTGTGCAGAATTTGTGATTTTATACATGTTGGTCTATTATTTTTGTTATTATAATCCATATTTCTTCGTAGCTCAGACCATTCCCCGTGGAAACGAAAAAAAAGTTTTAATTTTCTTTCTCAAAAAGTTGACACGGGGGGGGGATTTGCTATACTGATTTTGAAAATCAATATAGATTTTTAGTTATACTCAAATATTTAGTAAATACTGTAAAATAATTGACTTTTGATATTAAAAATTATACAATTTACTTATATTTTGAGTAAAAGTAAAAGCTTGCTAGATGACACCTTTGCTATGACTAAAAAGTGCATGCTTGCACATATTAACAAAGGAGAGTTTGTTATGAAAGAAAAAAGCAAAAAACTCACGAAAATTGGGAAAATTTGGATGACGATTGTTTCTGCCGCATGTGTTTTAACTCTTGTTTTTGGCTTGACTTTTGGGCTTGGAAATTTTTTTGATAAGTTGCCAGAAAATGAGGAGGATTCAATTGGTGGGCCAACAAATTCTACATTTTGGGACGCAGATATCAGTCAGGTAGACACTGATTGGGAAGGCAATGGCACTCAAAATGACCCATGGCTTATTTCTAGCGCAGAGGAACTTGCTGGTCTGGCTTATACAATTTCGCAAAACACAGCATCTGCAAACGATAAATACGCAGAAGGCGATGCAACTTATTTTTATAGCGGTAAATATTTTAAGTTAACAAATGATGTAGATTTGTCCAAATATTACTGGCGACCAATTGGAGTGCAGGGCAAGAATACGTCATTTGGGCAAAGTGCAGTAACTCCTTGTTATTTTTCTGGGATGTTTGACGGAGATTATCACATGATTACTGGCATGTTTGCAAGCAATAGTGATATAAGTGGAAGCGGTTATATGAATGGAGTAGGTTTGTTTGGCTCTGTGAGCGGATATTTTTTGCCGTCTGGCGATGTAATTTCAACTACAATAGAAAATATAAAACTTGACAAATCTGAAAGTGCCAATGGACAGGGCTATTATACGGGAGGTATTATTGGATTTGCTTCAAGTCTTACAAATGTTCTAAATTGTAGCAGTAATGCTCAAGTTGGTGCAGGAGCTTGTGTAGGGGGTATTGTTGGTGGTGGTTCAGCAACTCTTACTGTTAAAAATTGTTATAATTCTGGAAATGTTACAAACTTGGGACCTAATGGTGGTGGAATTATTGGTATGGTAGGTGCTGCATGTACAATTGAAAATTGTTATAATACTGGTACAATAGATTCTTCAAATGGTGGAGGCGGAGGGTTGGTTGGTAATAGTGGTATTGTTTATATGAAAAATAGTTATAACTTTGGCACGTTGAGATACTATTCAACTGCAGGTGGTTTGGTTGGAACTTGCTCAACTGGAAGTATTACAAATTCATATAATATTGGCTCTTTAGTTAATGGTTCTGCATCAACTGCAACTAACATTGGGCAATTGATTGGCTCAGTTGCGCTTTCAATAACTCTTTCAAAAGTGTATTATAAAAGCGGTACTGCAATTGGAAGCGGTACTGGCTCAGCTATTGCAAAAAGCGATTTGGCAACTGTTGCTAAGAATAAAAGTTTTTATACCACTCAATCAAATTGGGACAGTTCATCTCCTTGGGATTTTGATAATGTTTGGGCAATTGATGGCTCTTTGAATGATGGCTATCCTGTGTTTATTTGGCAAGTGCCAATTACAAAATGGACTCAGGTTGCAGACATGTCTTATGAAACTTTAAATGAAGGAACTGAAGCAAACCCTTATATAATTGACACGCCTGAAAAGTTGGCTGGGATTGCTAAATACGTAAACAGCGGTTATGAAATAAGTAAAAATACCACTTATGCTGGCAAATACTTTAAGCAAACTGCAAACATACGTTTGGGTCAATATGATTGGGAAGCTATTGGATATTTTGGAATGTATTCTTATTTTGCAGGCACTTATGACGGCAACGGATACAAAATCTCTGGGTTGCATGTAAACACAAGCAAGCTATTTCAAGGATTGTTTGGTGTTTTAGGTGGTGGTGGAATAATCAAAAATGTTACTTTAGAGAATTCTGAGATAATTGCGACAGGCGGTTATACAGGTGCTATTGTTGGCTGGTGTGATAATCGTAATACAGTTAAGAACTGCAGAGTTATGTCGACTGTGTCAATCACAGGAGGAGGAAGTCATATAGGCGGAATTGTTGGGGCTTCAGGTCCGGGCGGTATACAAGAAATATCTAATTGTGAAAATTATGCTTCAATAAAACAAACGTCAAACGCTGCAATTTATGTTGGCGGAATATCTGGTATGGTGCAGGGGAGCGTCAATGTTATAAATTGTGTAAACTATGGCAATGTGACAAGTGCTGGTGATTACGTAGGCGGAATTTATGGTTATACACCTGGAGGTAAGGTTGAAAATTGTGTTAATCATGGCAATATAACTGGCAAAAATCATGTTGGTGGCATTTCTGGAGGTGATTCAGTCGATACAACTATCACAAATTGCATAAACAATGGAATAATAACGGGAATAGAATTCGTTGGCGGAATAGTTGGGAATATGGGGAGGTGTAAAATTATTAACTGTATTTCTTCTGGTAATCTTATTGGCGACAAATATGTTGGAGGAATAGCGGGAACTCAGCCAATTGGAATACGCTCTGATCCAACTGAAAATCCAAAGTCTACTGGAGAAATTAAAAATTGTTTAGCAACTGGTTTCATCAAATATAACGGCGATGACCTTGCATTTGCTGGAACTTTGGTTGGATATGTTCAAGATTCTGTTAGCGGTTTTATAGTTACAAATTGTGCTTTTTATGGTTCTAGTAACAAAGACCTTGGCATGTTTGCAAAAGCAACTGCCAGTGCTATGACATTTGATTCTTGTTATAGTGATTGTCAACGGGTTAAACAATATTCAAGCGGTGATTTTGCTGGATTTGGTATTGTTGACGGATTAAACGACGGATATCCTGTTCAAAAGGAGTTATTCTGGGCGGCGGAGTTTGCGCCTGCTTTGGACGTGGCAAGTTATTTTGCTGGCTGGACAAAAATCTAATGTTTTGACAAGATTTGCAAGGAAATTATTTAAAAACCTTGCAAATCTTGTTTTTTTGTGTTATAATCATAAAACCGAGCTAGACGGAGAGTTAGCGGTGCTCTGTAACCTACAATCCGCTATAGTAGGGTTGACGATTTGCTTCGGTTTAAATTTTTTGAATATGTGTGATGTTATTTAATGTTGAAGTCAAGGTCTTATGCAATTAAAATTCATGAACCAGGTCAGAGCTTGACGGCAGCATCCTTAAGTGAACACTTTAGTGTGCCATAAGGTAGCTTTGGTGGAGTTAAATAATGTCAAGGCAGTCAGGGAATTTTTATCAACGCAAATCGCTCGGTTTTGAAAATTCAAGGCAGTCAAAAGGCTGTCTTTTTTGTGCCTTAGGCACCTTTTATTGTTGCACGACTATAAAATTAAAAATAACTATTGACAAATAAAAAAATTATGATAAAATATAAGTGAAAATAAATTCAAGGAGAAAATTATGTTTTTAAAAGAAGGCGAAAAAAGATTTGTACTTATTAAAAGTGTTGACCAATTGTATGAAATTTTAAGGCCTGCATTTGTAGGATATGGGGTTGAGAAAAAAGATTTTATAGCAGATGAGACAGATGTTGATGGCTGTTTCACTGATAATAGAGATTTTAAAAAGATACAAGAATGTGGGTGTCTTATTAAAAGACCACATGCTTATTGTGTTGTAGTAAATGATTTTTGTGTAGTAAATATTTATGGTGACCAAGAAGATAAATTTGTTACTAGGGTCTTAAGAAAAGGGCTTGTTAAAACTGAAGGCAAAAAAGCGGTAAAATTGTTGCGTGAATACAAAACAAGAGAAAGAGTTGACCCTGATATGCAATGTTATTATGCAATGGTTGGAATTACAGACCCACTTGAACTATATAAAGAAGATACAACTGAAAATGAATAGATTTCATTTTTAAAAAGTAAATAAAATTTAAAACAAACCTTTCGACAACTTTGAAAAAAGCTTAGAAAGGTTTGTTTTTATTTTTCTTTTGTTTCTTTTCTTTAAAAGAAAAGAAATCTAAAATTTATTCCCAGTTTATAGGTTGTTCGTCATGTTTGACTAAAAAGTCGTTGCATTTGGAAAAATGCTTGCAACCGAAGAAACCACGATAAGATGAGAGCGGGCTTGGATGAGGCGCTTTGAGGACTAAGTGATGACTTGGTATTTGCGGAGCAAAGGCTTGTGCGTTTGAGCCCCAAAGAAGAAATACGATTGGCTTTTCGCGCTTAGCAAGGAGGTTTATCACTGCGCTTGTGAACTCTTCCCAGCCATGGCCTCGGTGAGAGTTTGCTTGATGAGCGCGAACGGTTAGTGTGGTGTTGAGTAGCAGTACTCCTTGTTTTGCCCAGCGTGACAAATTGCCAGAATTGATTGGCTCTATGCCGAGGTCGTCATGGATTTCCTTAAAAATATTTACAAGGCTTGGCGGAATAATAAAATCGTCTGGCACTGAGAAAGAAAGCCCTTGTGCTTGACCTGGTTCGTGATAAGGGTCTTGACCAATGATTACAACTTTGACATCATCATATGAAGTGAAGTTCAGGGCATTGAAAATATTCTCCATTGACGGATAAATTGTTCGCGTGGCATACTCGTCATCCAAAAATGCTTGCAAATTTTTGAAATATGGCTTGTCAAATTCTGGCTTTAAAAGTTCAAACCAATTCTTTTTGATTTTTATCATATGTTTTCCTTTTATATGCAAAGTTTAGCATATTTGCATATTCTCAGTCAAGCGAAAATATTTTTTTAATTTTGGCTTGTAAAAATTTTGAGTTTGTGATATAATTAAAATAAGGAGAGGTTATGGAAAAGAAAGATTATCCAGAGTTGAAATATGATTTATTATACAAAACCGAAAGAGAACTTATGAACAAAGAGGCAGTGCCAGATAAGAATAAGTTTAAGGCAATAACTGAGAAATTGGGTTATGTGTTGGCGTTGCAAGACGCATGCAAAACTGGACAGTGTCTTGTTGACAGTGCAAGTGACTCAAAATCTAAATTGAACAGAATGGCAGAACTTAAACAAACTGAGTCCCTTTATCAAGACACATTAAAGGCAGCTTATGATGTTTTGTGCGAAAATGGTGGCAAAGATATTTACGCCAATCTTTTGCAAGAGGCAAATAAAGAACAAGAATAAAAAGTGGCATTTAGTCACTTTTTTTGTTGTTTTGTTTTGATATTTCTGCGTTTTGGGTTATAATTTTAGCGGAGGAATTATTTTATGAGTTGTCCTAAAAATATTAAAGGGTTTGGACCTAGCCCTATTCCTGAGGAAGCAAAATGGGTTCAGAGTAAAGAAATTACGCAGATTTCTGGATTTTCTCACGGGTGCGGAAAGTGCGCGCCTCAGCAAGGCACTTGCAAACTGACTTTGAATGTTAAAAACGGCATCATCAAAGAAGCCCTTGTGGAAACAATCGGTTGCAGTGGCATGACTCATTCAGCGGCTATGGCGGCTGAAATCTTGCCTGGAAAAACATTGCTTGAAGCTTTAAACACTGACCTTGTTTGCGACGCTATCAATGATGCTATGAAAAACATCTTTTTGCAACTGGTTTATGGTCGCAGTCAATCGGCATTCTCTGAGGGCGGGCTTGAAATCGGTGCAGGCTTAGAAGACCTCGGCAAAAACTTGACTAGCAGCGTTGCCACAGTTTATTCAAGAGAAGATACAGGGACAAGATATTTAAATCTTACTGAGGGATACATCACAAAGCAGGCACTTGACGAGAATGGCGAAATTATTGGCTATGAATATGTTTCAATCGGCGCACTTATGAACCTCTTAAAAGATGAAAATGTTGACGTGAAAGAGGCTATCAAAAAATCAACAAAGCGTTATGGCAGATTTGACGAAGCGGTCACTGTGATTGACCCAAGGAGGGATTAATTATGGATTATGTTACAAAATATATCGCTATTAAAGACGCACTTAATCAATATGGAATGAAAGACCTTGACGAAGCAAAAAAGATTTGTCTTGACAATGGAATTGATGTTGAAAGTATTGTTAAAGGCGTTCAGCCAATCTGTTTTGAAAACGCTGTTAAGGCTTACGAACTCGGCACAGCAATTGCAATCAAGAGCGGAGTAATATCTGCTTGCGAATGTGCTGAAAAAATAGGTGAGGGATTGCAAGCATTCTGCGTGAAAGGCTCGGTTGCTGATGACCGCCAAATTGGATTAGGTCATGGCAGGCTTGCTTCAAGACTTTTGGATGAAAAAACAAAATCTTTTGCATTCCTCGCTGGGCATGAATCTTTTGCAGCAGCAGAGGGGGCTATGGGAATTGTCCGCACTGCAAACAAAGTTAGAACAACTCCTCTTAATGTTATATTGAACGGACTTGGCAAAGACGCAGCATATATTATTGCAAGAATAAACGGCTTCACTTTTGTGCAAACAGAATACGACCACTATACGGGCGAACTTAAAATTGTCAAAGAGATACCTTTCTCAAAAACTGAGAAAGCAAACGTAAAAGTTTATGGTGCTTATGACGTTCCAGAGGGCGTTGCAATTATGCAGCACGAAAAAGTTGACGTTTCTATTACAGGCAATTCAACAAACCCAGTACGTTTCCAACATCCAGTTGCAGGCACTTACAAAAAGTGGTGCAATGAAAACGGAAGAAACTATTTTTCAGTTGCCTCAGGTGGCGGAACAGGCAGAACTCTTCATCCAGACAATATGGCAGCAGGGCCTGCAAGTTATGGCTTGACTGACACTATGGGAAGAATGCACTGTGATGTTCAGTTTGCAGGTTCTTCATCAGTGCCAGCGCATGTTGCAATGATGGGCTTTATTGGCATGGGCAACAATCCAATTGTTGGTGCAACGGTGGCTCTTGCTGTTGCAGTTGCAACAAGCCCAAGCGTTCAGCATTAATATATAAAAACTCACCAATAAAATAGGTGAGTTTTTTAATATAATTCCAAAATTTTATTCATGTCAACAACGTCACTTCCTGTAACTATGCCAAGAGTTTTTTGATTTATGTCACCGTCTTTGGTGATAAGAATTGCCAATAATTTTGGCTTATTGTGAAACTCATTCAAAGCTTCTTCAACTGTGATTGAGGCTGGTGCAATTGTGTAATAATTTGAATTTTCCACAACAGAAAGCATATCTTCAATTTTAACATGATTTAAAAAGTTTTCGCTTTTGCCACCTGCAAGCAAAAATTGACCGAGGCTATCCAAAATCTTTTGCCCATTTGCAATTCCAATCAAATTTTCGCCGTCATAAACTGGCAAGTTGGAATATTTTGAGGTTGCCATTAAAGTTATAATATCATACATGCTGGTATCAGCTGAGACTGTTAACACATCACGTCTTGCAACTGTATCAAGTGCTTTTGGAGGAGTGGTTAAAAGTTTTGCGATGCGCTCTATATCTTCAACAACAGACATATGAGGCTCTGCAATCACGATATCCTCATTTGAGTTGTGAACAATTGCATTTCGAAGCCTGCCATAATCTATCAAATTATCTTCATTTTTTCTGATGATATAGTTTAAAACAACCGCCTTTCTGATAAGGTCTGAAAAGCCCATGCTTCTGTTTATGCTGTATCTCACTTTGAGAGCATAATCGATGTCATTATAGGCGTCAATAAATCGTTTTGCATTTGTTTTTTCTTCATTAATATTTTCTTGTTTGCTAGTTTCTTGAACTTTTTTCTTTGTCATAAAACCTCACTAAGTTAATTATATAATAATATTTTATACAAATTTGCAAAAAAAGTAAAATAAAATCGCTAAAAAACAAAATTTACTTGACAAAAGTTTTCAGATGGATATACTTAAAGTGTATTTGAAATAAAAGCGTTGATGAAAGACAAGGTTTTAAGCGGAAGTTTTCAGAGAGTTGCTGGTTGGTGAAAAGCAATGGCGGAGGCATAAAATTATCACTTTCGGAGTTGCTTGGCTGAAAATTATAGTAAGGCAAGTCGGGACTTCCCGTTATAGAAGGCGTGAGTGATAGCTCACTATAAGTTTACAAGTGGTTAAGCCTTTTTAAAGCACGGGGGTCTTGTATCTTTCCGTGCTTTTTGCAACCTGATGTTGCACGACTGTCTTATGAGCTTATAGCAAATTCAAATTGTATTCGTTCATAACAAGCGACCAGATGTCGCCCGAGTGTCTGCGAACTGTAATGAAAATTCATTTTACAATCGTTCAACTAGCAAAGCGCTTGGCAATTGTCTTATTGGACACTTACAAAAACTAATTAGTTGTGCAACATCTGGTTATTTTCTTCTTTAAATTTTATTAAAAAAATAAAAGATAAAGTTTGCGATTTTAGAAATTTGCAAATGAATTAGAAAGAAGAAAAAATCTTAAAGCGAATTTCTTAAATCGCAAAAAGTTTTCTTTTGCTTCTTTTCTTTGAAAGAAAAGAAGATAGGATAAGGAGAGAGAAAAATGAAAAAAGAAAATTCAATGCCAAACTTTGTTGAAATGGAACACGGCGTGCTAAAACTTTGGGAGGATAACAAATGCTTTGATAAAGTTAAAGCCCAAAACGCAGGACACGAGCGTTTCCGCTTTTTGGACGGCCCTGCAACGGCAAATAATCGTTTGGGAATTCACCACTTTTGGGGCAGAACGCTTAAAGATTTAACAATTCGATATAACGCACTTAAAGGCAGAGATTGCCAATTTCAAAATGGCTTTGACGGTCAAGGCCTTTGGGTGGAAGTTAATGTCGAGAAAGAACTAGGCTTAAACGGCAAGCCAGAAATCCAAAAATATGGAATTGATAAATTTACCAACAAGTGTATGGAGCGTGTTGCATATTTTGGCAATGAAATAACTCAGCAGTCAAAGCGCATGGGTCAATTTATGGACTGGGAGAATAGTTATTACACTAACACCGATGAAAATATCACTTCTATTTGGCATTTCCTTAAAACTTGCCATGAAAAAGGCTGGATTGCAAAAAAACATCGTCCAATGGCATGGTGTCCTCGATGTGGGACAAGCTTGTCTGAGCATGAAATGAGTTCATCTTATCATGAGGTTGAGCACACTGCAATTTATGCTAAATTCCCTGTGAAAAGCAAAGATTTTTATATCGTTGCATGGACAACAACGCCTTGGACGCTTTCTGCCAATGTGGCACTTGCTGTTAATCCAGAGTTTGATTATGTTAAAGTAGAGTTCAACGGCGAAAAGCTTGTGCTGGGCAAAGATAGGCTTAAACTTTTGAAAGCGGACGTTAAAATTTTGGAGACTTTTAAAGGCTCTGACCTTGTTGGACTTGAATATGAAACTTGTTTCCCAGAACTTGGCGACCAAAACTTTGCTCACAAAGTTGTTGCTTGGGATGAAGTCTCTGACGAGGACGGCTCTTGCGTTGTTCATATTGCACCTGGCTGCGGTATGGAGGACTTTGAACTTGGACAATCTCTTGGGCTTCCAGAAATTTGTCCAATCAATGAGCAAGGAGTTATGCTTCCGTCAACTGGCTTCTTGGCTGGCAAAAAGACAACCGATGTTGTTGATTTGGTGGTTGATAGACTTAAACAAGACAATAAATTATTATATGCACATAAGCACAAGCACTCATATCCATTCTGCTGGCGCTGTAAAACTGACCTTGTTTACAAACTTATTGACGCGTGGTTCATCAAGGTAGACGAAATACGTCCAATGGCGCTTAAAGCTATTGAAAGCGTTGAGTTTAAGCCTGAATATGCTAAAAAGCGTATGGTTGATTGGCTTTCAAACATGGGCGATTGGAACATTTCTCGTAGTCGTTTCTATGGGCTGCCACTTCCATTCTATGTTTGCGAAAAATGCAAAAAAGTTCACGTTATTGGCAGTTTGGAAGAGCTTAAAGCAAAGGCGATTGATCCTAGTCTTGTTGACAAGCTCCCAAATATTCACAGACCTTGGATTGACGACATCAAAATCAAGTGCGAGTGCGGAGAAGAGCTTTCTCGTGTTCCAGAAGTTGGCGACGTTTGGCTCGACGCGGGGATTACGCCTTTCTCGACTAAGAAATATTTCACTGACAAAAAGTTTTTTGAAGAAAATTTCCCAAGCCAATATGTTTGCGAAATGATTGAGCAAATCAAGCTTTGGTTCTATTCACTTTTGATGATGAGCGTTGTTTTGACTGGCAAAGCTCCTTATGAAAAAGTTGTGACTTATCAATATGTTAAAGATGAAAACGGCGGGGAATTCCACAAGAGCGGTGGAAATTCTTTGGAAGCCGACCATGTTGCTGATAAAGTTGGCGCTGACGTTGTAAGATATTTGTATTCTTCTTCAAGCCCTGTCAACGACATGCGTTTTGGCTTTAATTTGACCGATGAGGCAAGACGAAAATTGCTCAGTTTTTGGAATGTTTACACTTTCTTTAACACTTACGCTTGCATTGATAATCCTGATATTGCTGACTTCTATCCAAAAGAAAAAGACCTTTCTTATGCTGATAAGTGGCTGATTGAAAGCGTGAACAAGTTTATCAAAGATAGTGATGAGAATTATGCAAATGACAAAAACTATTTTGTTGTGCGCGATTTTGAAAAACTGGTGGATGATATTTCAAATTATTATATCCGCTCAAACAGAAAGCGCTTCTGGAAGAGCGAGAATAAAATCGACCAAATGACCGCTTATTGGTGTTTGTATTATGCAATCAAGTCAATAATTCAAGTTATGACACCTATTATTCCATTTGTGACTGAGTATATTTGGCAAAATATGGTACGCGAAGTTGAAAAGAGTGAAAAAGAGTTCATCATGATGGCGGGCTATCCTGAAAAATTGTATGATAAAACTTTTGACGGCGTGCTTGAAACAACTGCCGTAGCAAGAGATATTATGTCAACTGCTCAGCGTTTAAGAAATGAAAACCAAATCAAGGTTAAACAGCCTTTAAAGAAGATGTATGTGGCTGGCGAGAATGTTGAAAGTGTGGTTGAAGTTTTGGGAGAAATCATCAAAGACGAACTCAACATCAAAGAGATTGAGTGCGTGACTGACGACTCTAAGTTTAACGATGAATATCTGTCTGTCAACTTTAAAAAAGCGGGCGCAGTTTTAAAGGGTGATGTTCAAAAGCTCAAAAATGCACTTGCTGAATTGACGGATGAACAAATTAAGTTTGTAATGAATGGCTATTATAACGGCAAAGTTAGCGTTGGAGAATTTAAAGACCTTGACAGTGAACTGTTCAACCTTGAAAAGAAGCCTAAAACAGATTTTGTTATTGCTCATGAAAATGGTAACACCGTTGTGCTTGATATAAATCTTGATAAAGCGCTTGTATTAGAGGGCTATTATCGCGAATTTGTGAGAGGACTTCAAGTTCTTCGTAAAGAAGCCGATTTTGCAATTGACGAACGCATTTACGCTTACTTTGAAACAGCTGATGACGAACTTGCCGAAATGCTTTTCAACTACATGGATAAAATTAAGCAAGAAGTGCTTATCATCCGTGCAGTTGAAAGAGTGCTTAAGCCAGTGATTGAAAAAAACATTGAAGTTGGCGACAGTTTTATTATTGCAAAGCTAGAGAAATCTGAATAACAAAAAACACGATAACATCGTGTTTTTTTGATTAATCTTCATTGATTTCGATAAATTTCATAAGCTTTATGTACATTTTTGAATTTTCTTTTTCTGTATATATAGTGGATGAACCATCCTCAAAAACGACCTTAAATTTATAAACTCGTGTTTGTATAATTTCTTGATAGTTTAGAAATCCATGTAGCTTATCTGACATTTCAGTATAACTATCGATAATTTTTACTGCTTTTATGTATTTACCATTTATTTGCTTTGAATCTTCTATAATTAAAAGTTTGTTTATAATGCCATATTTAGCCCAGTTTTCTTCTTTCCATTTAAATTTTCGCGGGTCTGCTTTTTTAAACATTAAAATAATTGATACAGGAATATATATCAATATAAATATACTAAAAAGAAAATAGCCCAATACTATCCCCGTTATCCCAATTATTAAAATCAAAATATCAAATATAATATATTTTGAAAATTTGGTTTTAAAATTTTTTTTAGCTTCTTTGGCCTCTTCCTTAAGTTCTTCTTTAGACATATTATCTAATAATTGTTTTGCTTTTTCTTCAATTTGATTATAATCCATAATTTTTCTCCTTTATATTTCCTATTATATACGAGAATTCCTCGTAAGTCAAGTAAAAAACGAAAATTTTTCGTATAATATTTTTATGAATATAGGCGAGAATATAAAATCATTGAGGTTAGAGAGAGGAATGACGCAAACTCAGCTTGCGGAGATTCTGTTTTTAAGTCAAGATACTATTTCGCTATGGGAGTGTAATAAAAGTTTGCCAGATATTATTTCATTAATTAAATTATCTCAAACTTTTCAAGTTTCTACCGATTATATATTAGGATTAGAAAAATAGAAAACGACTTTCTAAGTCGCTTTTTTGTTTATTTCTATTGCTTTTTTCTTAAAATTTTGCTAAAATATAATTAATTAAGGAGAAAAAATTGAAATTAGCAAATTCTTGGCAAGATTATAAAGTTTTGGCGACTGGCGATGGTGAAAAACTTGAAAAGTGGGGAGATGTTACTCTTCTTCGTCCTGACCCTCAGGTTATTTGGCACGCAAAAAATAATTTAGCAAAAACAAAAGGACTTGACGCTCATTACAAACGCGAAAGCACGGGTGGCGGTCATTGGGAATATCTTAAAAAAATTCCAGAAGAGTGGATAATATCTTGGCAGGGTGTGAAATTTTCTATCAAGCCTATGGGCTTTAAACACACAGGGCTTTTTCCTGAGCAGGCTGTTAATTGGATTGACATTGCAAAGCTTATTAAAAATTCAAATCGAGAAATTAAGGTGTTAAATCTTTTTGCTTATACTGGTGCGGCAAGCGTTGTTTGTTCGCTCGCTGGCGCAAAAGTCACTCATGTGGACGCAAGCAAGGGCATGGTTGAGCGGGCAAGAGAAAATGCACGTTTAAACAAAATTGACAATATAAGATTTATAATAGACGACTGCAAAAAGTTTATTGAGCGTGAAATTCGCCGTGGCAACAAGTATGACGCAATCATTATGGACCCACCAAGTTATGGGAGAGGAACAAGTGGCGAAACTTGGAAGCTTGAGGACAATCTTTTTGATTTTGTGTCACTTTGCAAGGGTGTGCTTAGCGATAATCCGTTGTTTGTTTTGATAAGTTCTTACACAACAGGTTTGCAGCCAGGAGTTTTGACAAATGTTTTAGGGCTTAACTTTGGCTATTCAAACATTGACGCTGACGAAATCGGCTTGCCAAGCGAGGACGGCACAATCCTCCCTTGCGGTGCTAGGGGATTGAAAGTATTTAGGAGGGGAAATGAATAGGTTTGTATATTTAGATAATAATGCGACAACCAAGATTTCAGCCTCTATTAAAGAAAAATTGCAACCATACTTGGATTTGCAATATGGGAATCCAAGTTCACTTTATGGTCATGGTGTAAAAATCAAGAAAGAGATTGTAAAAGCACGCCAAAATTGTGCAGATCTTTTAAATTGTAAGCCAGAAAATTTAATTTTTACCAGTGGTGGAAGTGAGAGTAATTGTTCTGCTTTTAATTCAGCAGTTAATCAATTTCCAAATAAAAATAAAATAATTACTACAAAGGTTGAACATAGTTCAATACTTGAATATTGCAAAATTCTTGAAAAGAAAGGTTATGAAATTGTTTATTTGGATGTAGATGAAAATTGCAATATAAATTTAAAACAACTTGAACAAGAAATTGATGAAAAAACTTGCCTAGTTTCAATTCAATTTGCAAACAATGAAGTTGGAACGATTTTACTTACAAAAGAAGTTGTTTCAAAAGTTGAGAAACTCAAACAAAAATTTGATTTTCTTTTTCATGTTGACGGTGTTCAAGGACTTGGGAAATTTAAAATTGATGTTGATGATTTGAACGCAGATTTCCTTTCTTGTTCAGGTCATAAAATACATTGTCCAAAAGGAATTGGGTTGCTTTATATTAAGGACACCAAAAACTATATTCCTTTAATTGCAGGACATCAAGAATTTGGGCTTCGTGGTGGAACTGAAAATGTGTTAGGGATTATTGCTTTGGGAGAATCTTGTAATTATATAAACAACAATTTCAACGAAATTCATGAAAAGATTGTTGAAACTCACAATTATTTAGAAGAACAACTTTCAATGATTAAAGGTTTAAAAATAAATTGTAAAGATGTAGAGAGAATTCCAAACACAACAAGCCTAACTTTTGATGATATCTCTAGTAATCAACTTATGTTTAAACTTGATGAAGTGGGGATATGTGTTTCAACAGGTTCAGCTTGTAACAGCGAAAGCAGTGAGCCAAGTTATGTTTTGACAAGTATGGGAATAAAAAATCCACAGAATACAATTCGAGTTAGCATTGATGAAAATACAACAATAGGTCAAATAGATTATTTCATAGAAAATTTAAAAAATATTTTAAAAGGAGAATAAAATTATGCCAGCAATTATAAATCATAAAATTTGTGACCAAGCAAATGCTTGTGGAGGAATTAATGTTTGTCCAGTGGGGGCATTCACTTACAATGAAAAAACAAAAAGAATTGAAATCGATAATGATAAATGTATTTCATGTGGTGCTTGTGCAAAAACTTGTCCTATTGCTGCAATTGGAGTTGCAAAAACTTGGGAAGAGTTTGAAGAATTAAAACAAGCCATTGATGAAGATCCTAGAAGTGCAGATGATTTGTTCGTTGATAGATTTGGTGGTGACATAATCAATGAAAATGTTTTGATTGATTTTGAAAATCTTGACAAAGTTATTAAAGAAAATGATAAAGTTATTATTGAACTTTTTAATGATGACAGCATTATGTGTCTATTGAAATCTATTCCATATCAAGATATTTTAGCAAATTCAAATTACGATAAATATTATAGATGCAATGTTGGGACAAATGATTTTTCTAAGTATGGTATAAGTGAGCTTTCAAGTTTGTTGTTAGTAAATAACGGCAAAGTCACAAAAGTTGTAAATGGATATTTTGAAGAAAAATATAAGGAAAAACTATTTACATTATTAAAATAAAGTTTAAGGAAGAAAAATGGAAGAAAAGTTGAATGTTTTATATGAAGATAATCATGTGGTTGTGGTGATTAAGCCTCAAAATATGCCTTCGCAAGAAGATGAAAGCGGGGACATGGATTTATTAACGCTTGTAAAAAGTTATATTAAAGAAAAATATAACAAGCCAGGCGAGGTGTTTATTGGTCTTGTTCATAGACTTGATAGGCCTACCGGTGGCATTATGGTTTTTGCACGCAATTCAAAGTCGGCTGCAAGACTTTCAGAGCAAATCCGTGAGCATCAAATGGAAAAAACTTATTATGCAGTTTGCAATGGCTGTCCTAAAGAGAAGAGCGGTAGTCTTATCAACTATCTTAAAAAGGACGAGAAAGAGAATATTGTTAAGATTGTGACGCGTAGTGAAACTGGCGCAAAAGAGGCAAAGTTAAGTTATAAAGTTTTGCAGGCAAATGAGGATAAATCTTTACTTGAAGTCAAAATTATAACTGGACGCAGTCATCAAATTCGCGTGCAAATGGCAGGCATAAACTGTTCACTTGTAGGGGACAATAAATATGGCAAAAATACTAACAAGGCTACTTCAAACTTAGGACTTTGGGCTGGCAAGTTAGAATTTGTTCACCCAGTAACCAAAGAGAAAATGGTGTTTATGGCAAAGCCTGACCAAGGCAAAGCTCCTTGGAAAGATTTCTATTTAGATAAATATTTTATACGATAAGAGTTTGACTTACTTTTCTTTTAAAGAAAAGTAAGCAAAAGAAATATAAAAGCCTTTCTTAATTATTAAATAATTGGCGAAAGGCTTTAAAATTTTTTCTTATTTTTAAAAAAAGTAAAAAATATAATATTTAACGTTTTGAAAAATTTCCGAATTACTTTAATGAGAAAAGGATTTTAAAGCAAATTTAAAAAGCGTTAATATTTAGATTTCTTTTGCTTCTTTTCTCAAAAAGAAAAGAAGAGGGAAAAACAATAAGGAGATTTTATGAAAACGAGAAATGAGATTGAAGAAAAGTATAAATGGGATTTGAGCTGCTTTGGTGTTAACGATGGCAATTTTTATGCCAAGTGTGATGAAATCAAGAAACTTATGGAAGAAATATATAAGTTTAAAGGAAAGCTTGAAACCGATGATGATATTTACAAAGTTATGAAGCTTGATGATAAAATTGACAGACTGATTGAGCCTCTTGACATGTTTATTCATCTTAAAAGCGTGGAAGATTTAAGCCTCTCCAAATATGACGAGATGAGTGATTTTTTGGAAAAGATTGAAATTGAATATAATCAAAAAACGCTGTTTGTTACCGAGAAACTTAAAAAACTGAGCAATAAACAAATCAATGACATGCTGGCACAAAAACGTTTTGAGGAGTGGGAACTGTATCTTAAAAAACTGAAAGATAACAGGAAGCACAGAGTATCCAACAGCGTTGATAAATTTTTGGCAGGCGCTGACTTTTTGGGTGGAAACAATGAAATTATGGAAAAATTTACTGATGTGGATATGACATTCCCAGATGTTGAAGACGGTGAAGGCAAAAAGCATGAATTTAACGAAAGCAATGCGATAAGCTATCTTCAAAGCGATGATAGAATTTTGCGCAGAAATGCAATTGTTAATTTGCATGGCACTTACGGCAAATATATCAACATGTTTTCAACAAATTATATTTATTCTGTCAAAGAAGATTGCTTTTTTGCTAAGGGTTATAAATTTAAAAATGCAATGGCTCGTTCTATGAATGCGGAGGAAGTTAAAGAGAAGATTTACATTACTTTAATCAAAAATGTACGAGAAAATTTGCCACTTTTGTTTGACTATTTTGAACTTAAACGTCAAAAACTTGGGTTGAATGATTTTTATAATTATGACGCTTATGCAACATTGGATGTTGAAAACAATAAAAAATTCACCTACGACGAAGCAATTGAACTTATCAAAAAAGCGGTTGCTCCGCTAGGCGAGGATTATGTTTCGCTAATTCAAAGAGCAAAAGACGAACGCTGGATTGACGTTTTCCCTAACAAGAACAAGCGTGGAGGAGCATTTGAAACTTCAATATATGGTTATCATCCATTTGTTATGACAAATTTTAACTGTGGGCTTGAAGATGTGTTCACGCTTGCACATGAGCTTGGTCATGCAATGCATTCATATTATTCTGACAAAGCTCAGAATTATGAGAAAGCTCAATACAAAATCTTTGTTGCCGAGGTTGCAAGCACTACAAATGAAATGTTGCTTTTGCAATATCTTCTTAAAAATGCCAAATCTGACAAAGAAAAAGAATGCTATTATAATAAACTTTTTGAAAGCGTGAAATCTACAATTTTCCGTCAAACGATGTTTGCTGAGTTTGAAGAAAAAGTTCATGCTGAACATGAAAACGGCGGGGCTTTGTCAAAAGACAAACTTTGCGATATCTATTACAAACTCAACGAGGACTATTTTGGCAAAAAAGTTAAACTTATGCCAGAAGTTAAATTTGAATGGGCAAGAATCCCGCATTTCTTTTCGCCATTCTATGTTTATAAATATGCAATTGGACTTATATGTGCGTTGAATTTTGCTGAGAAATTATTTAATCAAGAAACTGGTGCACGAGAGAATTATATCAATAAATTTTTGTGTGCGGGCAAAAGCAAACCGCCAGTTGAGATTTTGAAAGAGGCAGGTTGTGACCTTGAAAAACAAGAAACTTATACAGAAACTTTTGAATATTTGCAAGACATGTTAAAGGCATGGAAAAAACTTTAAATAATAAAAAAGTGGACTACAAAGTCCACTTTTTTTAATCCTTTTTGCAATTGGCAAGCATGTAGCCAGCATACATATATAAAAGCGAACAAGGAATTTGGAAGTTTATGCAGCTACATGATGGCATGCAGGATTGGATAGGGAAGTAGTTAAAATTTGGCTGTTGCCAACAAGGTTGCTGAAAGGGCGGGCAGATTTGAGGTGAAAATTGCGGAAAGCAAGAAGCGTTCTGCCAGCAAGAGCATTGATTTTTTGGACGATTGCAACGCGGGCAAAAGTCGAAGCATGGCTGGCAAGTGCATTGATGTGGTGGACGTCCACAATGAGGACAGAGGCGTGGCGGGCGATGAAAATCAAAACACATGCCCTCTACATAATTTGTATTTAATTTCATAAGTAATCCTTTTTTTTAATAAATTATATTAATGAAAATTTTTGCTAACAAAGCTGTCATGACTTTTATGGTCATTGTTGGAACTGTTATTGGCTCAGGATTTTTAAGCGGGAAAGAAATCGTTGTATTTTTCTCTCGCTTCGGAAATATGAGTTATTTTTGCATTTTTATTGCATTTTTTCTGTTTTTTGCGTTATTTTATTATTTTTTAAAATTTGGCGACATCATTGTTGACAAATTGTCTAAAAGCAAATTTTCTAATATCCTTAATTGCTTTATTTGCTTTACACTTTCAAGCGCTATGTTTGCTGGCATTTTCAGTCTGGTTGAAGATATGCATTTTGTTATAAAACTTGCAACTATGCTGATTGTTTTTGTGTACGCTTGTCGCGTTGCAATCAAAGGCGCAAGTTTGCTTGAAAGATTAAATCTTATTCTTGTGCCAATTATGATTATATTTTTGCTTATCAACCTTATCAGGTTGTTTTCTGTTAAAAGCGGAAGTTTATTCTTGGGCGGGTTTTATCCATTCAGCCTTTTCTTTTGCATTTTGTATGTTGTGCTTAATACTTCCAACTCAGCAATTGTTATTTCAAGCTTTGGCAAGGACCTTTCTAATAAGCAAAAAGTGCAAGTCAGTTTTTTTTCTGCACTTGCACTTTGTTTGATTCTTTTATTTGCAAATATAGTTCTTTTGCAAAACTCTTTTGTGTTCGGCGAAGATATGCCTATTCTTGAACTTTTTGTTGGCCCACAAAAATTTGTCATGAGTTTAATTATTCTGCTCGGGTGCGTAACAACATTGTTTTCTTTGGTTTATAGTAACACGGGGTCTTTGAGGGGTGTGTGCAATAATAATATTTTTGTTTTGTTTATTGGTGTTGTTATGCCCTTTGCTTTAAGTTTTATGGGCTTTGGATTTATTGTTTCAAAATTTTATCCACTTACAAGTGTGCTGGGGATATTTTTGTTATGCGATTTACTGTTGTTTCCTCTTTTCAAAAAGGTTTACAAGAAAATACATTCCGCCAGCAAGAATAGACAATAAAATTATGCTTGCCATAACAAGGTCAAGATTGAGCATGGACTTGCCATAATTAATGAGATAGCCAAGTCCTGCTGAACTTGAAATATATTCGCCCATAACAGTTCCGACCCAACTCATGCCAACATTGATTTTTAACACCGAAACAAATTCGGGGATTGCATTTGGCAGAATAAGTTTTCTTAATATTTGAAACTTGCTTGCATGCATTGACTGCATAAGAAGTATCTTATCTTGGTCGCAAGATGTGAATGCATTTAATAATGATATGATTGTTATCACGATACATATAAGCACACACATCACAACTGTGGCTGAAAAGCCACTGCCAACCCAAAAGATAATCATTGGGCCAAGGGCTATTTTGGGCAAACTGTTTAAGATAACTAGATATGGCTGTGAAACTTTTCTAGCGCGTTCGCTCCACCAAAGCAGGATTGCTATGATTGCTCCAAGCAGGGTGGCAACAATAAAGCCTATCACAGTTTCTGCCAAACTTATGCCCATGTGCATCCAAATTTCACCGCCAGCAATAAGACTGGCTATGCATTTGATAACTCTTGACGGGCTAGAAAAGAAAAATGGGTCTATCACTTCAAAATGTGCTAGAAGTTCCCATAACCCTAAAAGCAGGGCTAGAATAAATATTTGCAGAAAGACTACTAAAATTTTTTCTTGTTTTAATCTTTTTATATATTTTTTATGTGCCTGTGAAAAATTAACTTGTTTTTTGGTTTTCATTGGTAAGACTTCTCCAAATGGTTTCAAAATACCTGCCAAATTCTTTGTCCTCGCGCTTTAATAGTGGCGTCTTACCCTCAAAGCTTAGGTCAACCACTTGCTTTGTGCAAGCTGGTCGTGATGACAACACAATTATTCTATCCGACATTGATAAAGCCTCTGAAATGTCGTGACTGACAAGCAGAGCGGTTTTTTGTTCGCGTTTAATAATATCATATACATCATCGCAGACAAGCAGCCTTGTCTGAAAATCGAGTGCTGAGAAAGGCTCGTCTAAAAGTAAAAGCTGAGGTTCTAGCATTAATGTTCGAATGAGCGCAACTCTTTGACGCATTCCGCCACTAAGCTGGCGAGGTTTTTTGTTTCGGAAGTTGTAGAGGTCATATTTTTTTAACAATTCTTCGGCACGAGCAAGTTTTTTGGGGTCTTTATTTTTCTTTTGTATTTCAAGCCCTAGGGTTATATTTTGCCAAATTGTGCGCCACTCAAAAAGATGGTCACGTTGGAACATATAGCCAACTTTGCCGTCATGTTTGCCAACTTTTTCATTGCCAATAAGGATTTCGCCTGTTGATGGCGTCAAAAGCCCTGCGGTCAAGGAAAGAATTGTTGTTTTTCCACATCCGCTTGGACCAACTATTGAAGCAAACTGATTTTCATTTACTGAAAAGGTCAAGTCTTTAACAGCTTGAATTTCGTTATCTTTTGTTTGATAGAAATAACTTACACTATTGAATTGTAAAAAATTTTCCATATT
Organism: uncultured Clostridia bacterium; assembly: GCA_947649575.1. Lineage (GTDB taxonomy): Bacteria > Bacillota > Clostridia > Christensenellales > UBA1242 > Caccovivens. The sequence goes on from CANSRZ010000004.1 coordinate 103,673, forward strand.
GTTGACCTCTACATTATCAGTTTAGTTTCAACTTTTTAAATTGTGCAAAAATTTATTTGGATTTTTGGCAGTAACTATTGAGTTCGAAAAATTTGTAAGATATAATTTGGCAAAAGTTGCTTGGGGAGGATTTTGTGGATGAGGAAATTAAATTAAAAAAAGCCTTGCTTAAAAAGGCTCTCGGCTATAATGCTGACGAGGTTGTTTGCGAATATGTGCTTGATGAGGACGGGCAAGCAAAGTTAAGCAAGAAAAAAGTTACTCGAAAACATTATGCTCCTGATATTTCAGCCGTTAAGGTTTTGCTTGAACAATATCACGGCGACTATGCCAGCGAGGTGCTTAACATGACCGACGAGGAATTAGAAATCGAAAAAAAGCGACTTTTGAATTTATTAAAGGAGGAAGATAGTGGAGATAACTAAGTGCAAACATATTGTTAAATGCGACTTTTCTGGTTGCAACAACTTGGCACAGTTCTCTTTTTCAACAAAGGGCTTGATTAAGAGAGATTTATGCTTTTGTGAAGATTGTTTGAAAAGCATGTTTGAATGTTTTTCTAAAATGCAAATTCCAAAAGGAATTGAAAGCCCATTTAAATTAAACAAGAGGTTAAAGAAAAATGAAAAATAAAAATGTAGATAAAAAGAATTTAGTTAAAGATGTGATTGACGATTTTCATAAACGTCAAATTGATAGAAAAAGTTTTGATTCTATTTGGCAAGTTAATATGAACTTTTTGCTTGGCAATCAATATTGCAATATTGGCTATGGCGGACTTTTAGAAGAGCAAGACAAGCAATATTTTTGGCAGGAGAGGGAAGTTTTTAATCATATTGCACCTATTTATGATGTTCGCTTTGCAAAGCTGTCTAAGATTAAGCCAAAGATGACGGTTATTCCTGCGACAACTGATGAGCGTGATGTTAAAACTGCAAAGGTTTCTAAAAAAATTCTTTCAGCAGTTTACAACAAGATGAGTTTTGACGACAAAATCAACACTGCATTAAAGTGGAGCGAGGTTTGCGGAACTTGTTTTTATAAAGTTGTCTGGTCAAACGAACTTGGACAAGTTGTTGGCATTGACGAGGACGGCAACAAAATCAGAAGCGGGGATATTGACATAAGCGTTTGCTCACCATTTGAAATTTATCCTGACAATATGTCGGCTGAAAGTCTTGACCAATGCCAATCTATTATTCACGCAAAAGCGTACAGTGTTAGCGAAATCAAAGAAATGTTTGGCGTTGACGTTGAGGGCGGAACAATAAAAACATTTACTTTAAACAATGTTATTTCAGGGCTTGGCGGACTTGGCTATAACGCAACGGCTACAAAAATTACCCAAAGCGTGAAAGGTGATTCTGCAATTGTTATTGAGCGTTATGAAAGACCAAGCAAAGGTTATCCAAATGGCAGACTTGTTATTGTTGCGGGCGACAAACTTGTATTTGACGGCGAACTTCCTTATCTTAACGGCATTGACGGCAAGCGTGATTTCCCATTTGTTCGTCAGGTTAGTTTTGAAAACCCAGGCTGTTTCTGGGGAAGCAGTGTGATTGAAAGACTTATTCCTGTGCAAAGGGCTTATAATGCTGTTAAAAACAGAAAGCATGAATTTATTAATCGTTTATCGCTTGGCATTTTGAGTGTTGAGGACGGTTCAGTTGATATTGAAAACTTGGAGGATGAGGGCTTGTGTCCTGGCAAAGTTCTTGTGTATAGACAAGGCTCAAATCAGCCTAAATATCTGTCTGCTGAAAGTATTCCGACAGGGCTTAGCGATGAAGAAGATAAACTTTTAAGTGAATTTTCTAAAATAAGCGGAGTTAGTGAACTTTTGGATAGTAATTATCTTGCCTCAAATGTGTCAGGCTCGGCACTTGAACTTTTGATTAATCAAGATGAAATGCGATTAAATACAAGCAGCGAAAGTTTGAAAAGTGCTATCAAATTTGTTGCTCAACATATTTTGAGATTGTATAAGCAATTTGCTCTTTTCCCAAGACTTGCAAAACTCGTTGGAGAAAACGGTCAGGTTGAGATGTTCTATTTCTCATCAAACGATGTGTCTAGTGACGATGTTGTTATCAGCGCTCAAAATGATATGGGGGAAACCTTAACTCAAAGACGAGAAACTTTGTTTAAACTGCTTGAAAAAGGACTGTTATATGACCAAGACGGCAATTTAAACAGCAGAGCAAAGGCTAAATTTTTGGAAATGTTCGGGCTTGGAGTTTGGGAAAGCGGTCAAGATTTGAACAGTTTGCAACTTAACAATGCCGAAGAAGAAAATCTTAAAATGCTTGACGGCGTTGTTGTTAAGAATAGCGAAATTGATGACAATCAAATTCATATAAATGCACATATTGCATTCATGCTTGGCGAGGATTATAAAAAGGCAAAGGCTAAAAATCCAAAACTTGAAAGTATATTCTTAGAGCATGTAAGGGCTCATAAAGCTTAAAAATAAAAGGAGTTATTATGGAAAAAGATTTTAGAGAACAACCATTAGAGGAACCGGCAAATGCTTTAAACGTAGCGAATGAGGAAAGTGCTGTGAGTGAGAATGGCTCTCTTGAACAAAGGCAAGAGGAAAGTTCTGAAAATTTAAACAGCCAAAGCGATAATTTTGAAAAAGAGAGTCAAACTTTTGGCAAATTTAAAAATGCGGAAGCGTTGTTAGAAGCTTATAACAATCTTCAATCAGAATTCACCAAAAAGTGCCAGCGCCTAAGTGAACTTGAAAAAGACAAAACTGAAAAAGCAACACAAGAACAAAATACAGAAAGTTTACTGGAAAACAATTTAAATCAGTTCCTTTCAAAGAACGCTGAAGCCAAAGATTATGCCGAAGAGTTGAAACAAAAAATTTCTATTCAAGGCGATTATTCTGAAAACGCTTTTCAAAATGTTTGGGCAGGCATTGTGCTTGACCATATCAAATCAAAAGCATGTGTTCAGGATAAAATAGTGGACAAATATGTCCTTTCTGACGAAAATGTAAAAAATATAGTTATTCAAAATTATCTAAATTCACTTAAAGAAAATTCTTCACCAATTGTAATTTCTTCTAAAAAGGGTGAGAGGGTGTCTGATTTATCATCGGACACTCCAGCTTCCCTTAACGATGCAAGAATTATGATGGAAAGATTATTTAACTGATTTTTATATAATTTATAATAAAAAAACTACATTTTTGTTAAATTATTTAAATTTTTAATTTTTAAGGAGATGAAAATGGTTACTTTAACTACTGCAAACAACGCACTTAAAGAAGTTTACGTTGGCGTTGTAGCAAATCAATTAAACATTAATGCAAACCCACTTCTTGCTCAAATCAAAAGAAGCAACAAGGATATATGGGGAAAAGAAATCGTAAAAATGACTACTTATGGAATTAACGGCGGTGTTGGCGCTGGCGAAGAAGCTGGCGAACTTCCTGTTGCAACTGGCAATAACTATGCTCAAATTCGCGCAAGCCTTAAAAACCTTTATGGTCAACTTGAAATTTCTGACAAAGCAATAAAAAGCTCATCAAACAACATCGGCGCTTTTGTTGACCTTTTGGCTTATGAAATGGAGGGGCTTGTAAAGGCTAGCTCTTTCAACCTTGGAAGAATGCTTTATGGCGATGGCACTGGCAAAGTTGCTACTATTTCTGCTGTTGATACAGCAAGCAAAACTGTTACTTGCGACAGCGTTAGAAACATAATCGAGGGCATGATTTTAAATGCTTATGCTGGCGACACAAAGAAAAACACTTCTGTTATCAAAGTTACTTATGTTGACCGCGTTAACAATAAGTTCACTTTTGACGGAACAATCTATGCAGGTGATGAACTTGCTGAAAGTCAAGTTTTGTATGTTCAAGGCTCAAAAGGACTTGAAATTTCTGGTCTTGGCAAAATTTTCTCTGAAACAGAGGATACTCTTTATGGACTTTCAAAAGCTGACAATGCTTGGCTTAAACCTTATCAAACTGCTACTACTGAAAAAGAAATCTCTGATATTTTGATGCAAGAAGCTCTTGACTTCTTAGAGGAAAACGTTGGCTCTAACATCAACTTTATTGCAACTTCAAGCAAAGTTCGCAGAGCTTATCAAGAATATCTTGGCGCTTACAGAAGAAACGTTGAAATTATGGAACTTAACGGCGGATTTAAAACACTTTCTCATAATGGAATCCCTGTTGTTGCTGACCGTTTTGTTGCTGATGATGAAATGTTTATGCTTAACACAAACGACTTTACTCTTCATGAACTTGACGACTGGAAATGGATTGAGGGTGAGGATGGAAGCGTTCTTCGTCAAAATCCAGGACATGCAACTTATAGTGCAACTCTTGTTAAATATGCTGAACTTGTTTGTGATAGACCAGCAGGACAAGCAAAAATTCGCGGAATCAAATCTAGCGTAACAAATCCATTCCATGCTTAATAAATAAAAAGCCAAAAATAATTTTTTGGCTTTTTATTCTATTTTAGTTATAAAAAATGTGTTTTTTGCAGTTTTTTGATTAATTTTTTGAAAATTAGGAGTTATGATGAAAAAATATTTTTTGATAAATAGCGATGTGTATTTTATAGCAGAGCGTATAAAGCAAATTGATAAAAACTATTTTATTGTTTTCAACCGATTGAAAAACAAGTTTGAAGTTCACGCCTTTGGGCAAGAGGGAGGCACTTATTGTTTTACTATTCCATTTGACGCCCTTGACGAGCGAACGCTTGAATTTACTTTAAAAACGCGAAGCCAAAATATGAATCAAATCATAAAAGAGATTGACGAGGCTAATCAAAAGCTGCAAAAAGACAACCTGAAATTTGCGACTAAAAAAATTGAGGAGGTTTTATTATGAACGCAATAGATATTATTAAGCTTGCTTGTGATTTTACTGGCAATGAAGATTTGGCGATGAAGCTTGAAGAAGAAAACCCAGAGTTTACAACTTCTGAAAACAAAACATTAGCTGTAATGCTGAAATGCTTGAACTTAATTCAAAACGAAGTGGCAACTGAATATATTCCACTTGTTGCATTTCAAGATGTGACAGCCGTGGACTTCAAAGTTGATTATTCTAAGTTTGACAAAAAGCCAATTTCTATAATTTCTGCAAAAGACAAACTTGGCAGAAATATCCGCTTTAAAGCTTTTGCCGATTATCTGATGTTATTTGCTGGCAAGGCAAAAATAAAATATTATTATATGCCAGAAGAGATAAATTCAATCCAAGATACACTTTCTCAGCCACTTTTGCCTATGCGCATATATGCATATGGCATAGCTAGAGAATATTATCTTCTTCAAAATCTTTCTGACGATGCTGATATTTGGGAGGTTAGATTCAAGGATAGTCTATCTGTTTTTGCAAGAAAAAAACAAGATGTCAAAATGCCTTGTAGGAGGTGGTTATGATTTATAAACACCTTGTAAAGGGCAAAAAAAGCACCAGCAAAGATTTGGTGTTTGATGTCTTTGATGATTATGTTAATTTAAACGATTCAGAAGATAAACAAAAATTTAACAGAGTTTCTAGCACTTATAATTTTGACTTATCTAACGGGCAGTTGTTGACAGGCTATGGATTTAAAGATTTAAGCATGCCAACAAACACGTCTGATATGGACAACGAAACATTAATCAATGTTAGAGGAAATGAAATAACTGCAATTTGGTCATTCAGATGGTTCGACTTTGCTTTAAAAGACAATAAATATTATATTGTTTACTTTAACGATGGAAACTATCTGGAATTTGCTAATCTTTTTCATGAAAGACCGCTTCCGCTTTATGCAGAAACTCATTTCAATAAAGCACCAATCGGATGCCCAATACGTTATGAAAAAGATGACGCCTTGTTGTTTTCATCAGATGTTGACGGCTTGTTTTTGCTGACAGGTGCAATCACCAAAACTTTCAAACTTGCTCCAAGGCTATTGTCGCTTTGCTCGGCATTTGATAAAATTTTTGCGGTTATTGCAAATGACAGAGCAAGCTTGATGTACACAGATGATAAAAACATTTCGCATTGGACTGAAAACAATTTGGAAGAAATCAAGTTTGACGATGAAAGAGGGAAACTCAATAAAGTTATACTTTTGAACGATTATGTTTATGTTATACGTGACTTTGGAATAAGCAGAATTTCTGTTTACAGCACAAGTGGCAACTTTGATATCAGTCAACTTTATCAATCGGACAGCTATATTTTCCCAGGAACGATTGCCTCATCTGGTGATAAAATATACTTTTTGGAGGGCTCTGGAATCTTTGCTTTTAATGGTTCATCTACAAGCAAGATTAATCTTGACTGCGATGAACTGTTGAAAAACGCTGACAAACGTAATGCCAGTGCAGTTTGTTTTGAGGGGAAATATTATCTTTCGTGCAGATATGATTTTAACGACGGACAAACTGTGGGCTGTGAAAGCAATCCTAAATGTGTGAACAATTTGCTTTTGGTGCTTGACCTTGTTTCAAAAAAGGTGAATGTGCTTAGAGGTGTTGATATTCATCAACTTTGCGTGTTGAACAATCCTTATAAAAGCAAAGTTGTTGCATGTTTTAACGGCGAGTATTGCAATAGAATTGGGGAACTGACAAATGACGGAATAATATTTGATAATGCGACGCAAAAAATTTGGACAAGCGTGCTTAGCACTTTGTCTTATCCAGAGAAATTGAAGCGTGTTAAATTTTTGAATATAAAAACAAAAACCGATTGTGATGTTGTGATAACAAGCGAAAAGCAGTCAAGGACTTATCATGTTTATGGAAGTGATAAACTTCAACAAATCAAAGTGGATGTGACAGGACGAGAACTTCAAATATCTTTCAAATGCAATGATGCAAATGCTAACATTTCTAATGTGAAGTTAATATATAATGTGATATGATAATTATAAATAAAGGGCATATTTCTCACTACAAAAAAAAGGAATATTTAAAAGAGGTGAGCAATATGAAAAATATTTTTAAGGAAGAAGATTACAATTCTGAGAGGATAGAAAAATGAACTTTTGGAATGAAATAATCAGTGTGGTGGTAAGCAATGGCGTTTTTGCAACTTTGTTTGTCTTTTTGTTTTTCTATCAACTTAAAGACAGCGCAAAACGTGAAAAGGCATATCAAAGCACCATAAAGGATTTAACTGAACATTTGGAAGTTATTGAAGCTGTTAAACAAGATGTTGAAGAGCTTAAAAATGTGATAACAAGAGGAGGGTGTGATGAAGAATAAATTCCGCTCTTATGGCTTTTGGACTGCTCTTGCAGGTGCTGTTGTTGTGCTTATCAATGCACTTGGACAAGCTTTTGGATTTACAATTGATAATGAAATTGTCACTAATATAATCATGGCAATTGCAGGAGTTCTTGTTGTTTTTGGAGTTGTTTCAATGCCTAAAAAGGATAATGAAGATAAAGAGGAAGAAAATTTGGATATTCAAGAAAAGGATAATCAAACTTCTGAGCAAGAAGAAAATATGCAAGATAAATAGAAAAAACCGAGCAAATTGCTCGGTTTTTTGTTATTTTCTTGTTGAGGCAGGGCCGTCAATCATTCCAATGCCTACTTGGAAACTATAGTTTTTAGGTTGAGCACCAGAGTTTTGGTCATAAGTGTCTTTCACAATTTTAAAAGCAATTTCAATGTAGTCACATCCGTTTTCATCCAAAGCGAATGCAGCAGGATTTAATATACCATAAGAAACATACTTTGTTGTGTCGCCAGTGATGGGGTCAGTTTCAACTGCGCGGTCAACAAGCTGATAATAATCTTTGCGTTTATCATTTCCGTTGATAGGCAGGCGAGTGCCGATGCTTTGCCAGCCAATGTATCCGTCAGTGATTGAGTTTAACGCGCCATCAGCAATTTGTCTGTTCCATTCTCCACACTTGACACCAGTTTGATTGCCTTGCTCATCGCGCTCTTTAAGTCCAAACATCATCATTGTGTTATTCTTTGAACCATAGTCAAATGGTCCAGCTTTAACCTCAATTGTGAACTGTGGATTATCAGCATCGCCCTCAGGATTTGGAATAACTTTCCAAGTATTTGTTGCCTTTGTATATTTGTGCAAATAAACATTTATTGTTAAACTTGCATCGTCTGGCACTGCCTGATTGCCATATTTGTCATATCCATAGCGGAAGAAGAGCATCATGTTAGAAAATTCATAGTCTTTGCCAAACATAAAGCACATGCTTTGATATTCCATAACAGGAATGTTTTTAAATTCATTGCCACTGTCGGCCGAGATAAAGAAATCATTGCCATAATAATCGCATATTTCTGAGGCTACAAATTTATCGTCAATGTTAGGTCCGTTTTCGTCGCCAGAAGAATTGCCGATAGAAACTTGCTTTGTACAAATATCAATTATTGCCTCAACATTTTCTTCATATTTGCGGTCAATTTCAATAGGCTTGTTAGTTTTTGTAGTTTCTATATCAGGGTCAAATTGTCCATCAATAACATTCCCATTTGAATCTTTATAATATACAACTTGATTGCCAATTTTGCGTACCATAACTTCTTTAGTTTGTGGTTTGCCTAAAGGGTCGTTTACAATAGGGTCATTTTCATCAATTTTGCCATCACCATTTGTGTCAATGGTTGAAATATTTGCAACATATTGAGTGTAGGTCTTTTCAGTTTGAGCAATTTCAAATGTGCTGTCGCTGTCAGTGCCAATAATGTTTTCAAGAATCCAATTTTTCAGTCTGATTTGTTGACGTTCAGTAACACCAACATATGTACCAATTTGCTTAAAAATTTCTTTAATATTTTCAAGCGCAACTTCAGCAGAGGATTTATCAGCAGTTGCAGGGTATCCATCAACTTTAACTATAGGCATACCAGTAGTTGAGTCTATATTAACAGTAATATTATTAGGTCTTAAATCAAGGTTAATGCAATAGATTGCATATTCAAGTGCCTTGACATAGTCGGAATAAACACCATTGTTTTGCTTAGTGTATTCAGTGCCTAAAAAAGTTCTAGAATAAGCGTCAGTATTATTAGTTAAACTCCAATAGTAATTTATTAAGTTTGGGAGATTTCCTGTTTGTATATAATCACCATTAATATCAATATTGTTAAGTATATTTTTTAATTTATTCTGGTCTTTATAGAAATAAATATTATTGTCATTATCATAATAATAACTTGTAGGGTATGCTGAACCCCCAATAGTTATTTCGCTGTTATATAAAGGGTTGTCAGTATAAATTTTTTGAATTTGGGTCAAATATGAGTTATTATTGATAGTTTTTTCTATTGGGCTTAAAGGGAATTGATTGTCTGCGTATGTATAAACTGTTTGTAAGCCAAGTGTCCAGTTCCAATCGCTATTATGATTTGCTGTTATTTCAAAAAACTGTGTCTGCCCTTTTACTGTTTCATTGCCAGCATTATCCAATTCAATTTTTTTAAGTGTTATGTCGCTATATTCTTGCATTTGATATCTTATACTGTCGTACCAGCCTGTTTTAATTTCTGCGTCAGAACTAATAATTATTGGCTTTTCTGTTTTTTGACTTTTGACATATAAATTATTGTCATTGCTTTGGTCTGCAAGACCATATGTGCCTAGCAGTCCATTTAATAGCCACCAAGCATACTGTTCATAATAATTGCTGTTTTCTTCTCCACCAACATTGTCATCCCAATTATAGCTTGTAGGGCGATATAAAACCTTTGTTCCATAAAGGGGAACTGACATTGACGATTGGCGCTGTTCAAGATATTCTTCATAACTTATCTGACCATTTTCATAAGCTTCTTTAAGGCTATCGGCATAATCAGAGTCATTGCCAGCACAGCCAACAAAAATAAAGCCTATCATTAGACATAAAATATAAGCAAATATTCTTGACAATTTCTTTTTCATAACTATATTTTATACTAAAATTAAATAAAAATCAAATAAAATAATATATTTATAATAAAAAATAGAGCATATTGCTCTATTTTATAAATTTTGTTCAATTTCTTGTTGTGGTGTTTGATGAAGTAAGATGTCTTGATCTTTAACATTTTCAGGCAAAACTTGTATTGTTTGTTTACTTTCAAGTGTAAACTTTGAATCATCTTCAGCTTCTAAATAATTTTTGATGAAAGCAGGGATAGGAGCAGTTTGCGCAGAATCATTTAGAACAGTAAAAACAATTTCTCTTATATCTTTTCCGTCAAATAATCTCATAGTATGTCTATCGTCCTGAGGTCCATGCCCCAAAGTCCAGCCTGTCCAAATAGGTGTAACATAATCTTCTTTAAAAACTTTCTTATAAGATTTATCAACATCCAATTGGTCAAAGCCTTGCATTGTGTTGATACTATTCCCATAAAATAATTCTCCTCCCATTTCGTTTCTAGTATAAGTCCACTCTCGCAATGCATCGGCGCCTTCAATTTTGGCGTTATCTTGAAATAAATCTTGCCAAGATAAATCTTTTTCTAGAACTTTTTTTGTAAGTGCTGTATGAATCATTGTGCTATTGTTGACCACCATGACAAAACCAATAGTATCTATAAATTGACTGTTTTTGCAATATAAGTAAGATTGTATAATTTTATAATTATCGTAATTTGGAGTTACCATATTGACCAAAAGATTGGTTGCTTCTTTTAAGTTTTCTTCCAGTTTTTCGATGTGGGCTGGATTATTTGGGTCAAACTGGTTTACAACAGGTGGTTTTTCTTGTGTGTTATCATTATACTCAGTTGGAACTTTTACGTTTGTAGCACCTGCGTTGTTGATAACTACTGTTTGTGTGCCGTTGCTGATTGTTATTGTGTCAGTTGTATTGTTATAGCTATAAGTTATGTTTGTTTTGCCTGAAGCTGTTTCCATTGTGCCAGTTATTGTGTTGTCTTCAACTTTTTCAAGTTTAACGCTGTCAAGCATTGCATCAAAGCGCTGTTTGCATTCATCAGCCATTGGGATGTCGTTTGCAATATTATCCTTTTGCCATTCTTGCGCTGACATTGAATAAACAAAATTGCCGTCAGAAGCTTTTTCATAGATTTTTGTGCCATTTTTGTCGGTCACTTTCATTTTATTGCCGTCTATTTCATATTTAACGCTTTCGTTGCCTTGTTTAAATTCAATTGTTACATCATCAGCCATTGCGATTTTGTTTCTAACAATTTCAAATTCAGCATTAACTTCTTCAATTTTTTTATCAGGGTCTGGCGTTTCAATAATGATTGGTGGCTTTTCTTGTTCGTTATTGACAGGCTTTTTATTATTATCACAAGCTGTTAACACTGCACCACCACTAAAAGCCATTGTCAAAGCTAGAATGCCAGTTAAAAATTTATGTTTTTTAAGTTCAGGTTTGTCTATATATTTCATAATTACCTCCATATTTTCAATTATATTATATCATAATCAAAAACAAATTGCAATAGTTTTTTAATTTTTTATTTTATTTAAAATTCAAATAAAAGGAGTAAAAGCAATAAAAAATTCACTTCAAAATTTGCTTTCGACAAAAAGTTGCAAAATTTAACGTTTTTTGCTATATTTTAGCCGTTTTTCTGTTTGGCAAAATTTTTCTTTTATTTTATACTGACATTGCTTTTAAAAGCAGAGTATTTAAAAGGAGTATTTATGAAAAATGACATTTTAAAAGAGCTTGCATTGAAGGCTAAAAATAGACTTATTCACAAAGACATGAAAGGTGAAGGAGATAAAAAAGATTATCGCATAAAAATCATTAAAAGCGGAGATGACGCTTTTTATAATAAAGTTAAAAACCTGCTTGGACGAGAAGAAGAAATTTTAAATCCTATCAAATTTTTGATGGATGATGGTTTGCTCTCTGAGATGAGTGACGGAGAAAGAGAAAAATACTTATTTGAAACAGTTGATAAATATAATAAATTTAAATCGCAAATTGAAGACCAAAATCAAGTTGGATATGGATATTAATAAAATTAAAAAATCAAGCCCAAATGTTTGCCTTTCTATGTTAAAAAGTGTTAATATATGATATATGGCAAATTATGATATCAATTCTTTAAATGATGAACAATTACTCCCTCTCAAACAAATCGAGGGGGCTATTTTAGTTACAGCAGGTGCTGGCTCTGGCAAAACAAGGTTGCTTACTCACAGAGTTGCTTATTTGATAGACGAGTTTCATGTTTCTCCTTATAATATACTTGCTATTACATTTACAAATAAGGCTGCTGGCGAGATGAAAGAGCGTATTTCAAAAATGGTTGACGGGGCTGAGGGTGTTTGGATTTCTACTTTTCACTCTATGTGTGCAAGGATTTTAAGACGTGACATTTCTGTAATGTATCCTTATGACAAAAATTTTACAATTTATTCAGCAGATGACAGCAGTCGAGTTGTAAAAGATATTCTTTCAGAGCGAAACATCACTGATGATAAAATCAAAAAAGCAGTTGAGTTCCATTTGTCCAATTGGAAAAACACAAGCATGAGGCTTGAAGAATATGTGACTGCGCATAAAGACGTGATTGATATTGAAAAAATCGGATTTTTTATCAAAGAGTATGAAGATAGGCTGAGAAAGAACAATGCTCTTGATTTTGATGACCTGCTTAGAAAAACAATGCAGCTTTTTAAAGAATATCCTGATGTGCTTGCTCATTATGCAAATAGATTTAAGTTTATTTTAGTGGATGAGTTTCAAGATACAAACACTGTTCAATATGACCTTGTTAAACTTCTTGCGTCAGTTCATGGCAATGTGTTTGCTGTTGGCGATGAGGATCAATGCATTTATTCTTGGCGCGGAGCTAACTTTCAAAATATCTTTAATTTTAAGAAAGACTTTCCAAATTGCAAAGTGTTTAAGCTTGAACGCAATTATCGTTCAACTTCTGGCATATTGACGGTTGCAAATAATGTTATCAAAAACAACTCAGCGCGTCTTGACAAAAAGATGTGGACTGACAAAGGTGTTGGACAAACGCCTGAGCTATACAATGCCTATGACGAGCGAGATGAAGCACTTTTTGTGGCTAAAAATATAGAAAAACTTGTTGCAAATGGCTATAAATATGATGAAATTGCGGTTTTAATGCGTTTAAACGCGTTATCACGCAGTTTTGAAGAGGCGTTTTTATCTTATAACATTCCGCACAGAATTTATGGCGGCTTTAAATTTTTTGAACGTCAAGAAATTCGATATATAATTTCATATTTAAGACTGTTTATAAACAAAAAAGACGATGTTTCTTTGCTTAGAGTTATCAATTTCCCAAAACGTGGCATTGGCGATGGAGCGATTTCGAAAATTAAAGCTTTGGCGGGTGACAATTCGCTGTTGGATACAATATTATCTCCAATTATGCTTGATGAAAATGCTGTTTACAAAAAGCTTGCAGATTTTGTCAATGTTTACAATGCTCTAGAAAAGCATTCCCACAACAAAATTTCAGAGTTTGTTGAGGAGGTTATAAAGGCGTTCAAAATCAGGGAGGCGTACAGCGAAAAGACAGAAGAAGACACAAACAGACTGCTCAATATTGACTCTTTTACGGCTTCTGTCAAAGAGTTTGAGAATGCTAATCCTGAAATGACATTGGCAGATTATCTTGAAACTATAACTTTGATTTCTGACAGTGATGAGATTGGTGAAAACGGAGCGGTCACTATTGCAACCGTGCATGCTGTTAAAGGACTTGAATACAAAGCGGTGTTTGTGATTGGGCTGGAAGAGGGGATATTCCCTATTTCGCGAGTTAACAGTGCAAGCGACCTTGAAGAAGAGAGGCGACTTTTGTATGTCGCAATCACGCGTGCCGAAGAAATTTTGTACATGAGCCATTGTTCAAAGAGATACATGTATGGTCAAAGCCAATATCAATCTGCAAGCAGGTTTATAAGAGAGCTTGGGCTTTTGGGATTATCAATGACCAAGTCTGACAGAAATGATTTTGCGTTTTCTGGAAATTCTGGTGGCGGATATAAGGCAACAAAATCTTGGACAAGTACTGCGTTTGGCGGAGATAATTTATCAAGCGAGAATTCAACTGGCTTTACATTTAAGCATAATGATTTTATGAGCAAGCTTAACAGTAAAGTTGACGACAAGCCAAAGAAAGATGTAACTATATATAATATAGGGCAAAAGGTTGTTCATCCCAAGTATGGCGAGGGGCAGATTATTGATATCACGCCAGACGGACTCGTGGCAGACATACTTTTTGAAGATTTTGGCAAGAAGTCCCTAATGCTAGAACTCGCCCCACTAGAAATAATTTAAGTTTGTTTTTATGTGTTACTTTTCTTTTAAAGAAAAGTAACCAAAAGAAAACTTAATTTGCGATACTCGATAATGTTATTATCTTCGTATCGCAAATGGCATTACTTTTAGTTATCTAAAATAGAATGAAAATTTAAATCTTAACGCTTTGCAAAATTTGCAGATTGATAAATCGGAGAGATATGTATAAAGTAAATTTAAAAAGCGTTAAGCGGTAAAAGTTTTTTGCTTCTTTTTTTCAAAAAAGAAGAGAGAAGAAAATAAAAAGGAGGGTTGTATGGATAAGAAAGAAGAGATGAAGAGATTGATTGAAGAGATAAATCGACATAACTATAATTATTATGTACTGGACAATCCAACGATTTCTGACGCCGAGTATGATAAAATGTATTATCAACTTGTCGACCTTGAAAAAGAACTTGATTTAACTTTGCCAGACTCTCCAACTCAACGCGTTGGCGGGGAAATTTTGGATAAATTTAACAAAAAACGCCACGAAGTGCAACTTTATAGCTTAAACAAAGTTCGCGACTTTGATGACCTTAAAGCGTGGATTGACGATATGCAAAAACTCTCAGGCGGGACAGACTTTGTTCTGGAATATAAGTTCGATGGTTTGCAAATGACGCTTACTTATCAAAATGGACACTTTATGTCGGCAACAACTCGCGGAAACGGAATAATCGGCGAGGATGTGACGGCTCAGGCAAAAACTATTAAAACAATACCGCTTTCTATTCCATATAAAGGCAAGATTATTGTTCAAGGTGAAGTTATGATGACCAACTCTAACTTTGAAAAATACAATAAAACTGCCGTCGAAAAATTGAAGAACGCGCGCAATGCCGCAGCGGGAGCTATCCGCAATCTTGACCCAAAAGAAACAGCTAAACGTAACCTAGATTACTTTTGCTATTCAATTTTGCAGTGCGAAGATAAAGAGTTTAAGACTCAAACGGAAATGCATAAATTTTTGAAAGAAAATGGCTTTCAAACAGGGCTGTATTTTAAAGAATTTAAGTCTGCTGATGAAGCAATTGATTTGATAAAACAAGTTGACAAAATTAAAAATAAGCTTGATGTTTTGATTGACGGAATGGTCATGAAAGTTAACCGCGTGGATGTGCGAAAAGCAATTGGTTGGACTGCAAAATTTCCACGCTGGGCAATGGCGTTTAAGTTTGAAGCGCAAGAGCTTTCCACTATTCTTGAAAGCGTGACTTGGCAGGTTGGGCGAAGCGGGAGAGTGACTCCAATTGCCAATTTAGAGCCTGTTGAACTTGCAGGGGCGACCGTGCAAAGAGCGACCTTAAACAACATTGAGGATATACGCAAAAAGGGGGTGTTTGAAAACAGCCGCGTGTTTGTTCGACGTTCAAACGAGGTCATCCCAGAAGTTATGGGTTTGGCTGAAAAACTGCCTAACTCAAAGGAAATTTTAGAGCCAAAAGTTTGTCCAAGTTGTGGGCATAAGCTTGTCAGAAAAGGGCCATTATTATTCTGTGTAAATCACTCTGGTTGCAAAGAACAAGTGGTTGATAGATTGTCACATTTTGCAAGCAGAAATGCTATGAATATTGACGGATTTTCTGAAAAAACGGCAGGGCAAATTTATGACGAATTGGGCGTGAGAACGCTGTCTGATATTTATGAACTGACTGAAGAAAATTTATTAAAATTAGATAAATTTAAAGAAAAAAAGGCAAAAAACACGATAAATTCAATAAAAAATAGCAAAAAAGTTGAATTATCACAATTTTTGTTCGCTTTGGGCATTGCAGAAGTTGGCAACAAAACAGCCAAAGATTTGGCAAAAGAGTTTGGAACTTTTGATAAAATTAAAAATGCGACGGTGGAAGAACTTTCTGCTGTTCGTGATGTTGGAGAAGTGATTGCTCAAAATATTTTTGACTTTTTTAGAGAGCAAAATAATCTTGTAGAAATTGACCAACTTTTTGGTCACGGAATTGAAATTTTGGAGCAAGAAAAAGTAGCTACAAATACTGCGTTAACTGGCAAAACAGTTGTGCTTACAGGCACGCTCCCAACGCTGACGCGCGAGGAGGCAACAAGGCTTATTGAGAAAGCGGGTGGGCGCACAAGTGGAAGCGTTTCAAAGAATACAGATTATGTTCTTGCTGGTGAAAATGCAGGAAGCAAGCTTGACAAAGCAAAAGCACTTGGCATCAAAATTATTGACGAAGAAGAGTTTAAAAATCTGCTATGATTTTGCTCTTCTTTTTATATTTATACTTATTTATTTTGCGTTTTTGAAATTTGGGTCTTGACAAACAAAATATATATGATAAAATATAGTCAAGGAGATTATAAAATGATTAAACAAGAGAAAAAATTATCACCAGCAAAAAAATCTTGCATAAAGTTTGGTGTGCTTAGTGCTGTAAATGCTTCACTTGGCGTCGCTGGGCTTGTTTGCTCGGATAATCCTATTCTTTCTGTTGTTGCAGGAGCAAGTTTGATTGTTTCTGGGCTTTGGACATTTTTGGGAGTTAAAGCTTTCCGTGCTCCTAAAAAAGAGGATAGAAAAGCCAAAAAATGTGCTTGCAAAGACCATAAAAAATGTTTCCATGATGCAAAAGTTTGCAAGGGCGTTGAGAAAAAAGAAATCAAAGCACAGGTTAAGGCTGAATATCCAGGGCTTAAAAACTTCTTTAAAAGAATTGCTGAGACTCAAAAAAGATACAAAGAGGCAGGCATTCCTAAATCTGCAAAGCCGTATAGAATATGGAAAGGCACTTCAATAACTATTGGCGTTTTGTGCGGACTTATTGCAATGGGCAGCGGAGTTTTCTTGGCGAATAATATTATTGACGCTGAAACTCTTGCAAGTGAGGACAATACACAATCAGAGCAGTATTTGGATACTGATAAAGTTGCAAGCAATTCGCTTGGAGTTGCAACGGCAGGAGCAAGTTGCATAGGTCTTGCAATTGCAGCCGCCTCAGCAGCAAAAGCCGCAAAAAAACGTGAAGACGCAATGATTGAGAATTATCATATTGATTAATAAATTATATTGAAAGAAAAACAAAAGGAGTGTTAATAATATGGATAAAAAAGAATTTGAACAAACAATAAAATTAACGGAATTGTTTTATGGGGTGTGCTCATCGGATGTTGATCCTAAACAGGTTGAGGAATTTGAAAAGACAATCAACGAAATTGCTGATCGTTTTATTTTTGAGAGAAATTTTGATAAAAAGCTTGAGAGATATTCTCTCCTAAGAATTCAAAAAGTATCTTCAAGGCAAAGAGATAATGCCTTAGTGAATTTGTTTTCAGATGCAATAAAGGTTTGTCCTAGTTTGGCGTCGAAGCAAGATGAAAAATTGCAACACCTTTATGCATAAAATGGCAAACGCAGGTTTTTGGAGTGTTTGTCTTAGTGCTGTTGAATGTGTGCCAGACTCAATGGATGTTAAGAATAACGAAGGTAAAACTTTTGTTGATATTTATGGTGCGGCAAGTTTGAAATGTTCTTGTGCAAAAATATTAAGACTTTGCGGGGGTGCTAGTAAAGAATTAAAGGGAGTTTATAAAACTCTCTGCGAAAAATATCCAGAAGCCAAAGACCCTTATGCAGTGGCTGTTGATAAATCTATGGTAGAGCATAAAAAAGAAGAATCAGAAAAACCTTTGCTATCCAATATCGAGTTTTGGTTTGAAGATTAAAAACAAAAATTTCTTGTCAAAAACACTTGACAAGGGATTTTTTTTATTGTATAATCATCCACGTATGCTTCGTTGTCGGAAGCAATGCTAAAACAAACTTTTGCTTTGGAGTGATTGACAAAGTGAAATGTGTTGAAAAGCATTAACAAACAACAAGTGAGGTTTTCTCGCTGATTTGCTTAAATAGCAAAGTTACTCTTTAGGTGTGGGTAATCGTGTTGTTCATGTTTTACAATGTTTTTGCATTTTTTTCGCGGCAATAAAGTTACAGAACTTTAATGTCGCGTTTTTTAACGACAAATTTTAAAAAGGAGGAAAAAGATGCCTACAATAAACCAACTCGTTAGACAAGGAAGAAAGACTTTTGATAAAAAATCAAAATCTCCACTTCTTGAAGAGAACCCTCAAAGAAGAGGCGTTTGTTTGTCAGTAAGAACTGCAACTCCTAAGAAGCCTAACTCAGCTCTTAGAAAGATTGCCAGAGTTAAACTTACAAACGGTTATGAAGGAACTTGCTACATCCCTGGTGTAGGACACAACTTGCAAGAGCATAGTGTTGTTCTTATCCGTGGAGGAAGAGTTAAGGACTTGCCTGGTGTACGTTATCATATTGTTCGTGGAACTCTTGATACCGCTGGCGTTGTTAACAGAAAGCAAAGCCGTTCTAAATATGGTGCTAAAAAACCAAAATCTAAATAGCAGCCCAAGCGCTGCGCGACTGTCAGCATAGAGAATTGAAATTTATGTTGCATTCGTTCTACATTTAATAAAAATTACTAAATTAAAAACATATTTATGTGCTACGGCACTGCAAAAGGAGGATTTATACAATGCCAAGAAGAAATAGTGCGGTAAAGAAAGATGTGCTTCCTGATCCAATTTATAACAGCAAAGTTGTTACTAAACTCGTTAACCAAGTTATGGAAAGCGGAAAGAAAGGACTTGCTCAAAGAATTGTTTACGGAGCTTTCGATATAATTAAAGAAAAGATGGGTGCTGAACCTATGGACGTATTCACAACTGCTCTTGAAAATGTTAAGCCTGTGCTTGAAACAAAATCAAGAAGAGTTGGTGGTGCTACTTACCAAGTTCCAATGGAAATCAGACCTGAAAGACGTCAAACTCTTGCAATCAGATGGATTGTTGACTTTTCAAGAAAACGTTCAGCTGAAAGAGGAATGGACGCTAAACTTGCAGGCGAAATTATGGACGCTTACAATTCTACTGGTTCATCAATTAAAAGAAGAGATGAAATGCACAGAATGGCTGAAGCCAATAAGGCGTTTGCTCATTACAAATGGTAGAATCGAAAATCTTGCTATACATCTCAAACTTTGCTAGGCAAAGTTCTACGATTTTAACGCAAGTTTTCGATTCTCGCCGCCAAACGAAATCGCTAGCGATTTGCGGCGACTCTCGTGCGAAGAAAAAATTCTAAGCCGATAAGGAGAAAAATATGGAGTTAAACAAAAAGACCAAAGATATAATGAATAAAAATCTTTTAGACGAACTCGGGATATCTTTTGAAGAAGCGCAAGAAATGGATTGGGAAGAGTTTGAAAGTCTTATTGAATTAAAGTCAGGTAAAAAACTTAGTTATGCAAAACCAAGTATTTTACATCAAAATTCTGGTGATGATAGTGTTCTTATTGATAATGGTAGATTCACGACTATGGAAGAAGTGGATGAAAAAATGGATAGAATGCTCAAAAAGGAAAGAGGTTTAGAAAAATAAAAAGTGTTTAACATCACTTTAAAAAGTTAAAATGTGCATTTGCACACAAAAGAGGTTATTATGTATATTGAAAAACTCAGTGATGAAAAGATTTTGACTATTGCTAAAAAAGCAACAATAGACCATTTCCCAAAAGAATGGCATGCAAATATTAGTTATGAGATTTTGGATGGGGAAAACAAAAGGGTAAGAAAAGAACCTGAAAAATTCTTCACTTATGATGGATCACTTGGTTCTCCTATTGCACGAACATTACCTACTCATAAATTTTATGGTTATGCCCAATTTAAACAAAAACTTGTTAAAAGAGCAGAAGGTGGTTTTGCTGAGGAGTTATGTGTTGTAAAAACTACAAAAGAAATGGGATATGCTTATATCAAGGCAGAGTTGAAACAGCCTGAGAAAGAACCTTTAAAAATTGGCTATATGTATATTGATGATAACACTTTTGAATTCTTTAATTTTGAATTATTTAAAGAAGAAGTGGACCCAGACTATATAATAGCAGAAGATTGGTTGCAGTTATGTCATGGTGGAATATTGCCAAATAAACCTGAAGCACAAAATCAACGAGAACAGTCTAAAAAGATTTTTAAACAAGAAATGGCTAATGAATTTGCTGATTATGCAGAAAGTCAAAAATAATTTAATAAACATAAAACCTTATAAAAATAATAAAAAGGTGGTTATAACCTGCCTAAAAAGGTTATAAATCTTATAAAAGGAAATTAAAAAAATGGCTAATGATTTACACATGACTAGAAATGTTGGTATCATGGCTCACATTGATGCTGGTAAAACTACTACCACTGAGCGTATTCTTTACTATACTGGTAAGAGCCACAAAATTGGTGAAGTTCACGATGGCGCTGCTACTATGGACTGGATGGCTCAAGAGCAAGAAAGAGGTATTACTATTACTTCTGCTTGTACTACTTGTAAATGGAAAAACCACACAATCAACATCATCGACACTCCTGGACACGTTGACTTCACTATCGAAGTTGAACGTTCTTTGAAAGTTCTTGATGGTGCTGTGCTTGTTTTGTCTGCTCGTGACAAGGTTCAACCTCAAACTGAAACAGTTTGGCGTCAAGCTACAAAATACCATGTTCCAACAATTATCTATGTTAACAAAATGGATAGAGATGCGGCTGACTTCTTTGGTTGCCTCGAAAGCATCGAAAGACGTCTTAAAACTCCAACTCTTGCTATTCAAATGCCTATTGGAGAGGCTGATACTTTCAGCGGAATTATCGACCTTTTGACAATGAAAGCTGAAATTTACAAAGACGATATGGGAACTCAAATTGAAATCACTGAAATCCCTGCTGAACTTAAAGACAAAGCTCAACAATATCACGATAAAATGATTGAACAAATCGTTGAAACTGATGATGTTTTGCTTGAAAAGTTCTTCGGCGGAGAAGAAATTTCAATGGACGAACTCAAAAAAGCTCTTAGAAAGGGCACTATCGCAAAAACTTTCACTCCTGTTCTTTGCGGTTCTTCTTACAAGAACAAGGGTGTTCAAATGTTACTTGACGCTATGGTTGATTATCTCCCAAGCCCACTTGACATTCCACCAATCAAGGGTGTTAACCCTGATAACGAACAAACTGAGGAAAGACATGCTGACGAAACTGCTCCACTTGCTGGACTTGCATTCAAAATTATGAATGACCCTTACGTTGGCGGACTTACTTTCTTCCGCGTTTACTCTGGTAAACTTACAGCTGGCTCTTATGTTTATAACTCAAACACTGGCAAACAAGAGCGCGTTGGTCGTCTTATCCGTATGCACGCAAACAATCGTCAAGAAATCACTGAGGTTGGTGCAGGGGATATCGCTGCTATTGTTGGGCTTAAAGATACTATCACAGGACACACTCTTTGTGATGAAAAACATCCAATTCAACTTGAGTCTATGCAATTCCCAGAGCCTGTTATTCAACTTGCTATCGAGCCTAAAACAAAAGATATGCAAGAGAAAATGGGTATTGGCTTAGGCAGACTTATGAGAGAAGACCCATCTTTCAGAGTTACAACTAACCAAGAAACTGGACAAACTCTTATCGCTGGTATGGGCGAACTTCACCTTGAAATTATCGTTGACAGACTTCTTCGCGAATTTAAAGTTGAAGCTAAAGTTGGTGAACCACAAGTTTCTTATCGTGAAGCTATCAAGAAAGCTGTTAAAGCTGAGGGTAAATTCATCCGTCAATCTGGTGGTAAAGGTCAATATGGTCACTGCGTTATCGAACTTGAACCATTGCCAGCAGGCAGTGGATATGAATTCGTTGACAAAACTGTTGGCGGCTCTATTCCAAAAGAATATATTCAACCTATTAATAATGGTATCCAAGAAGCAGCTCATAACGGCGTAGTTGCTGGTTATGACACAGTTGACTTCCGTGTTACTGTTGTTGACGGCTCTTATCACGAAGTTGACTCTTCTGAAATGGCGTTCAAGATTGCTGGCTCAATGGCATTCCAAGACGGCGCTAAAAAAGCTGATCCAGTTCTTCTTGAGCCTATCATGAAAGTTACTGTAGAAGTTCCTGATGAATATCTTGGAACAGTTATGGGCAACCTTACTTCTCGTCGCGGTATGCTTACAGGCACAGAAAGCAGTGCAGGTATTCAAATCGTAAACGCAGAAGTTCCACTTGCTGAAATGTTTGGTTATGCAACTGACCTTCGCAGCCAAACTCAAGGCCGTGGCAATTATGTTATGGAACCACTTCGTTATCAAGAAGTTCCAAAATCAATTGCTCAAAACATTGTTGCAGCAAGAGCGAAAAACTAAGGCTGTGCGGGGACAACTAGAATTTTAAACGCGGACACGCCTTTGGCTAACCGCTAAAATTCGTTTTCCCCACAGTACCCCTTTTCGCCTCTTGCGAAATCACGCAGTGCATTTCGCTGCGAGTAGGGAGGTAAGCAATTTTTCAGGGTCGGGCAAAGCCCTTCTTCCCATAAAAACTTGCTTACGATTATATAAAATTTTTAGTATGCTAGATGCTAAAAAAGCAAAATATAGTGCCTTGTTTGCTTAAATTTACAAAATATTGAGTTTAGGCAGGCAAAAAACTTATAAAAACTTAAAAAAGTTATCAAAATCATTTTGAATTTAATTCTAAATGTGTTAAAATAACATCGTAAAAAATATTTACAAAAAAGGAGATTAAAAAAATGGCAACTGGAGTATTTAATAGATCTAAGCCACACGTAAACATTGGAACAGTTGGTCACGTAGACCATGGTAAAACTACTTTGACTGCTGCTATCACAATGACCCTTGCTGCTGAAGGTAAAGCAGAAAAAATGAGATATGACCAAATTGATAAGGCACCTGAAGAAAAAGCTAGAGGTATCACTATCAATACATCTCACGTTGAATATGAAACAGACAAACGTCACTACGCTCACGTTGACTGCCCAGGACACGCTGACTACGTTAAAAACATGATTACTGGTGCTGCTCAAATGGACGGAGCTATCCTTGTTGTTGCTTCAACTGATGGTCCTATGCCTCAAACAAGAGAACACATTCTTCTTGCTCGTCAAGTTGGCGTTCCTTACATCGTTGTTTTCATGAACAAAACTGATCAAGTTGACGATCCTGAACTTCTTGAACTTGTTGAAATGGAAATCAGAGATTTGCTTACTGAGTATGGTTTCCCAGGAGATAAAACTCCTATTATTAAGGGCTCTGCTCTTAAAGCTTTGGAAGCTGCTCAAGCTGGAAACGCTTCTGACCCTGCTTGCGACTGCATCCGTGAACTTATGGATGCTGTTGACTCTTATATCCCTGACCCAGTTCGTGACACTGATAAACCTTTCCTTATGCCTGTTGAAGACGTATTTACTATCACTGGCCGTGGAACTGTTGCTACTGGTAGAGTAGAAAGAGGACAAATTAAGGTTAACGACGTTGTTGAAATCGTTGGTCTTGGTGCATCTAAACAAACTGTTGTTACAGGCGTTGAAATGTTCCACAAATCACTTGACGCTGCAATGGCTGGTGATAATGCTGGACTTCTTCTTCGTGGTGTTCAAAGAAATGAAATCGAAA
Source organism: uncultured Clostridia bacterium (assembly GCA_947649575.1). GTDB lineage: Bacteria > Bacillota > Clostridia > Christensenellales > UBA1242 > Caccovivens. The sequence goes on from CANSRZ010000004.1 coordinate 127,428, forward strand.
GAGGTCAAGTTCTTTGCAAGCCTGGTTCAATTCACCCACACACAAAATTCACTGCTGAAGTTTACGTTCTTAAGAAAGAAGAGGGTGGACGTCACACTCCATTCTTCAATGGTTACAGACCACAATTCTATTTCAGAACAACTGACATCACTGGTGTTATCGAACTTGAAAAGGGCGTAGAAATGGTTATGCCTGGCGATAATGTAAGAATGACTATCTCTCTTATTAACCCAATCGCTATTGAACAAGGACTTCGTTTCGCTATCCGTGAGGGTGGCAGAACAGTTGGTTCTGGTGTTGTTGCTTCTATCATTGAGTAATAACTGGGAAGAACTAGAATTTTAAGTGTTTAAAACACAAGACGCTTGCTCGTCTATAAATAAAATAATAGAAAATAAAACTCTTTGCATAAAGTTTATTTATCAATAGGATAGGTTTTTGCTGTGCAAAATTAATAATGTATTTAAGCTAAACTGCCAACGCGCGGGCAGTTTGGTTATAAATTCATAACATAAAAAATAACTAAGTGTTTGTGATTGGGCACTTAGTTATTTTTTTGTGTAAAAAATGGTGAATTTAATTCACCATTTATTTAGCATGGATCACAATATTTATTCCGTTCAATTTCAACTTCAAGTCTTTTTTTATACTTTTCACTTTTAACTTGTTTATAAAATGGGTCTTTTTCTCTGCCATTAATTTTATCAAGTTCAGTTATAAATCTTTCATATTTTTCAACAGATCCAAATGAATGGCAAATTAAATCATTGATTGGTTTGTCAATTCTTGCATTTAATCTTTTTATAGTTGTTTCATTGTAGTTATTCTGGTGAATATCATTATAAATTTCTCTAAGACTTTCAATTCGAGAAAGATATGTAATAAAACGACGAGTAGGTGAATGGCTAGCTTTTGCTGTATCATAACCATTTTTATCTGCAACATATAATTTTTCGCCACGCTTTGAGTAAACATCAATGGTGCTATCGCCAACAGCCACAATAACACCTTTTAATACTTCAAATTGCTCAACTTTGCTGTATCGTGCTGGCTCAAAAGAATTATCTTTGTATTGGATAGGCACAATTTCTTGACCTTTTTTGTCTATTATCCCAAGTAATCCGTTTTTTCCAACAACACCAAGCCCGTTTACAAATAAACTAACGTGATCATAAGTCCCTATAGGATTGTCAACATACTCATCATAAACGTCTACTCCGTTCAAAGTTTGAACAGAAAACATTCCGTCTCCGATTGAGCAAAAGTTCCATTCAGTTTCACTAAAAACATTGCCTGAAAGGCTACCAGCATCATCACTGATTGTAACAGAAGCGCTATTAAACATTTGTGCATTTTCTGGAGTCATCACTTCAATAATTTGCCCTCTTTCACCATGAATATGCTTGCATTTGTAAGGTATAATATTCTGTTTGATTATAGCGTTTTGTGATGAACGTTGAAAACCATCTGCAATAGAGTCAAAATCATCTGTAATTTCAACAAATTTTTTCTTTTTCATTTTTATCTCCTTTTGTTATGAAAATTATATTATATTTACATCCAAAAGTCAATACCTAAAATAAAAAATTGCATTTCCTTATAAAAATTTGCAAAAAGTTATTGTTTATGCTAAAATATTGTTGTATAGAGGTAGAATATGGGATTTATGGATTATATCTTTAAAGCACTCGGGTTTGAGGCGGGTGAGAAAAAAGTAAAAAATGTTAAGAAAAAAACGAGGGCAAGTTATAAGCTTAAAAATGGCAAAGCGCAGGATAGGGTTGAAGAGATTGACGGCATTCCTGTTTACTATCCAGAAAATTTTGTTCAAGCAAAAGAGTTTGCCGAGTTTTTAAAAGATAAAAAAGCGGTTATAATATCTACTGACCTGTGTGACAAAGAATCAACTGAACGCATAATCGATTTTTATAATGGTGTAGTTCTTGCTATTGGCGCTAAATTTATTGTGCTGGATGAGGGCAGGTTATATTTGCTTTTGCCGGAGGGAATGGAAGTTGAAGAATAAAAATCAAAAAAACGAACAAGAAAAAGCTTCAAAATTTAACAAAAAGCAAGTTATTTGCAATATTTTGATGCTTGTTTTTTTGGTGTTTTTTTTGGTTTTAGATATTGCTCTTAAATATGTTATTGAAAGCAAACTTGGCTCTGGCGGGGTTGCAAATTTTATTCCAGGTTTTATCAACCTTGTTGTGGTTCATAATTATGGCGCGGCTTGGGGCTTATTTGCAAAGGTGCAATGGCTTTTGATTGTGGTCACTTTTATTTTTTTGATAGTATTTTTATGGTTTTTCTTTACAAAAAAGTCAAATTCATATTTGCTTGGAATAGCTTCGGGATTGCTACTAAGCGGAACGCTTGGCAATCTTTATGACCGCTTGGTTTTTGGCTATGTTCGTGATTTTTTGAACTTTGAATTTATGAATTTCCCTGTATTCAATATAGCTGACTCAGCGCTAACCGTGGGAATTATTTTGCTTTTAATTTATTTTGTTTTTATCTATCCAAAAGAGTTAAAAATTGAAAAGCAAAGGATGAAGAAAGAATTTGGCAAAAACGGCGAAATTAACACTGACGATTTAGATAATATTGATACTAAAAGATTTGATTTAAAAGAGGCGTTAAACTTCAAGAAAATGTGGAAAAAGCATTCAGAAAAGAAAGCGGAGAAAAAAAGGCAAACAACTTTGCAAAATGTTGAGGCTGATAATGATAAATTGGACGGCGAGGAGGATGAAAAGTGACAGGAGAGATTATTGTTGGCATTGAACACAAGGGCGAGCGTTTGGATAAATTTTGTTTGGCAAATTTTGAAAATTTGAGCCGTGCATATATAAAAAACTTGATTGAAAGTGGTGCTATTTTGGTTAACGGCAAGATTGTAAAAGCTGGCTTTGAACTTAAAAGCGGGATGAAAATTGAATACAAAATAGATGAGCCTAAACAGCTTGACGCTAAAGCTGAAGATGTTGAGTTTGATATTGTTTTTGAAAATGAAAATTTGCTTGTTGTTAATAAACCACAAGGGCTTGTTGTTCATCCTTGTTTATCGACCAAAAGCGGAACTCTTGTGAATGGTTTGCTTGCTAGGGTTAAAGATTTAAGTGGAATTAATGGTGTTTTAAGACCAGGGATTGTTCATCGTCTTGATAAAAACACATCAGGATTGATGTTGGTGGCTAAAAATGACATTGCTCATGTGTCTTTGGCTAAGCAAATTGCAGAGAAAACATGTGTTCGAAAATATTTGGCCTTACTTGAGGGGAATTTGAAGCATGAAGAGGGTGAAATTGTTACTCAGATAGGTCGCAATCCAAAAGACCGCAAAAAAATGGCTGTTTTACAGCAGGGCGGTCGCAAAGCAATAACTACATATAAGGTTGTTAAACGTTTTCAGCGTTATTGCCTTGTTGAGTTCACGCTCAAAACTGGCAGAACTCACCAAATTCGCGTTCATGCAAGCCATTTAGGTCATCCAGTTGTAGGCGACGACCTTTATGGCAAGGGTGAAAAGAAGTTGAATGGTCAACTTTTGCATTCATATTATATAGAGTTTGACGAGCCTGTTTCAGGTGAGCGTTTATCGTTCGAAATTTTTCTTCCAGGCTATTTTCAAAATTTTGTTGATAAGCTAATTTAAAAATAAGTATTGATTTTTGGTTTTTTGTGTGATAAAATAGGCCAAAGGAGTTTTTATGAGGGGCTTGTTTTATAAAGAATTTGACGTTGACAAAAATCCAGAAAGTCAATACTTTTTTGAATGTATTAAAAAATGTAGAATTTTGCGTGGTGTTGATAAATTATCATTGCAAGAATATTTGCAAGAGGGTTGGCGTGATTTATGTTATGTATACTCAGCGTATAACATAATGGGACTTAAATCAACTGATAGATTAATGAGGGGTGTTATTTATACAAAGAACTATCGTGGTATAGACGACTGGAGCTTATTTGAAAAATATAATAAGAATTGTCATTATGATCGTGATTTAATTGGTTATCTTGATTTTCCGAATAGAAAGATAAATAAATATCCTAACTATGCTCATGGCTGGGTTGAATTTGATTTTGATAATAAGACGTATATTTATGATAATCAATATAGTTATCCAGTACTCAAACAAGAATGGGAGCAAGAGCATTCCCCATATGTTTTGAGAAAGGTTTATACTCAGAAAGAATTACTTGAAATGATAGAGAATAAATATAAAGATAAACTTCAAATTTCTACACAAGATAATCAAAAAATTATTGTAGCGCATGAAATACATGACAAATTTAAGGATGATTATATAGGGGCAATTTTCTTTAATTCGAAATTTGTTTTAGAGAATGACGAGGTTGTTGATTTTGAGGTTGAGCCTTTAGTAAGTGGTTGAAAAACCCCACCAATTATTGGTGGGGTTTTGGTTTTTATACATTACGAGTTGAATATCGCTTGAGCGACGTTGGTGCAATATTTGGCCTTTTGGCCGAAAAACCTTTAACTTTTAAGTTAGGCTTTAAGATAATCGTCGAACATTTGGTTCATTAGCGTTGAAGTTCTGTGATTCCAACATGACGTTTCTTTCTTTCAATTTCAATCATGTTTGAAAGCATATCTCTGATTTCATATGGGTTGGCAATATGTCTTAAGTGAAAACATGGAGCACGTTCATCATTTGAATAGATTTCAATTGTTCCAGTTTTGAAAATTTTGTCACCAAGTGAAAGAAGCAGGGTGATATCAAAGCAACGATATAGATTGATTTCGTCAATAATCGCAGATAAAAAGCCTTTGTGTCTAAAAAGTTTAACCCATTCGCCCTCTTTTTCTACCAAATAATAACGATAAAAAGACCATGGAAGCCCAAAGTGTCTTTTTCTATCATGCCATAAAACTTTTGTTCCTTTTGGAAATCTCATAAATCCTCCATTGGAAATATTTTAAACAAAAATCATAAAAAAGTAAAGGGATTTTTAATTTTTTTTGAAAATTTTGTAAATTTTTTATGGCAAATACATATTTTTGTTGAATTATATTAAAAAAGAGAGCGTTAAGCTCTCTCTTATGTGTCTATTACTTTAATGGGTTATTTGCAAGAGTTGCCACAACCACAGATGAGTAAAAGAAGAATTAATGTGCAGCAGTCCATTTGGCAACCGCAACCGCAGCATTGTAAAAGTAATAACAATGTTACAATTGAGCAAATGTCACAGCCATTTCCACAACCACATGAGTTGTTTCCACAGTTATTATTAAAGAAATTCATTTGTTCCTCCTAAAAATTTAACTTATGTATATTGTGCATTTGTTTTGCACACTATCATATTACTCAATTGCTTGCACAAATGTGCATATTTTGCTGTTGTTTTTTTGTTTTGTTTATGCTTTTCAAGGCTTGAAAACAGTGAAATTTCATAAAAATACATTAATTTGCAACATTCGACAAAACAAGTCATCTTTCGTTTGCATATTAATTTGACCCATTCACAAAATATTTTTGATTTTAATGACGAAAATTTGTTGACATTCTGCTCAAAATAATATACAATAGGTTGTTGAAAAAATTTTCATTAATATCATGCGAGGTTATTTCTATGTTAAAAACACAAAAAAACAATGTACAAAAAATCTTTAAAGGAGCTGTCCTTGGCGTTGCTTGCGTTCTTTCTTTATCAGCAGTGCCTTTTGCTTCGCTTCAATCTGCAAGCACTTCGGCTGCTTCTGTGGAAAGTGGGAACCCTTCCATTTCTGTTTCTGAGGCTGCAAAAACAGTTGTAAAAGGCTCTGAATATCAGATTAAAAAAGGGAAATATGTTAACGGTTCAACTTCAGAGGACGTTGTTGTTGGCGACACTGCAGGAACAGTTAAAACTGACATTACTGTTAAGTATAAAAATTCTAATTTGAAAGAGACAATCAACGAGTCTTCTGCAACTGGCATCGCTGGAACTTTTGTGCCATCTTTGGTTGGAACTTATACTATCACTTATACAGTTCAAGATGGCGATAAAGAGTTTAGCTATGATTATGACGTAGTTTGCGAAATCAGCGACGCTTCTTTTGAGTTTGAAAGCAATGACAAAAATGTTTTGCCTTCTGTTTATGACTTGTCTATTGCAGGCGGCAAAGACGTTGTGCTTCCACTTCCAAAAGTTTTGGACGCAGACGGCGAAGAAATCAAAGTTAAAGATGGTGATGAAGAACGCACACTTAATTTCTATACTGCAAAAGATAAAAATACAATTCCTGAAACTGAAAAAGAATATGTTTTGATTGCTGTTTCTGGTATTACTGGCATTGAGGACGGTTTTAGCTATAACAATGAAACAAAACAATTTGTTATCTCTGGCGAAACTTTGAAAAATAGCCAAGCTGGAACTTGCAGAATTGATTATAGATATTATCAAAATGGTCAATTTGTTACTTCAACAACAAAATCTTTTGATCTTTCAAAATCTTATTATAAAGTTGAAGATAAAGATGGCGCTAATGCAGGTTACACTCTTAGAGCAACTTTTGCAACTTCAAGACCTGACAAAGCTTCAACTGGCGTGGCTCTTCCTCTTCCAACTATCAAGGCTACAACAGACGCTAAAAACTCACCATCAAGTGAGTCTATCAATGTAAGCTATTCAGTTAAAATTTCTAAACGTAACTCAAACAACAATTTTGAGGAAATCACTGATACAACTGGAATTCTTGATACAGTTAAAAATACTTTCACAGCTCCAAGTGACGGGGATTATAAGTTTGATTACACTGTTGTTGACTTCTATGGCAACACTGTTACTGAGAACTTGTCTTTCCGTATCAATGGCGTGAAAGATGACATTGCTCCAACTGTTTATGTTTTTGACGGCAAGGATGCTGAATCTCTTGAAAAGGATGAGGACGGCAATACAATTTATACAAGCGCTATCAATGCAATCAAGTCAAGAACAAGCAACAGAAACATGGTTATCTATGCTATTGGCGCAAACGACAATGTTAAAGATAAAGACATTGAACTTACAAGAGTTATCAGAGATGCATCTGGCACTACAAGATTCACAATTGATGACCAAGCTTATAAAAATTATAACCTTATTTTCAATTTTGGAAAGAAAGACGGTGATGATAGTGTTGGACCTTATAAACAATTTATCTTGGACAACGCTTATGTTGCAAGAAATATGCAAAATGCAAGCACTGCAACTGAAGAAGAAATTGCTGCATTCTTGAAAGAAAACAATTATTTGATTGTAACTCATAAAGCAGAGGATAAGCCTGCAACTGATGAGGCTAAAACTGCTCTTATTGAGCGCGGATATGCTTATGTTGAAAACGCTGGAGAGCATGTTTTCTCAACTCAAACTTACAGCCTTATTTACTCAGCAAAAGATGCTGCTGGAAATAGTGCTGAAAGCGATCCAATTTCAATGTATGTGACAACTGATAAACAATATACTGATAAAACAACTCCAAAAATCACTTTCTCAACTTCACTTCAAGACACTTATCTTCCTGACCAAAGCTTTAAGTTTGCTGTTCCAAAGGCAAGCGATGATGAAGACAGAAATGTTGAACTTTTTGTTGGTTACAGATTGCTTAAATCTACAAAGACAGGTGGCAATTATGACGTTGTTGCAAATGTAGAGGGTGAAGAAACTGTTACATTTGAAACTAACGAAAACTCTGTTGTTGCTAATAAATGGTATGGCACTCAAGGAACTCATACTGCACAATTTGTTCTTCCAGAAGCAAATTCTAACGGGGAATACAAAATTGACCTTGCTCCTTTGACAACTGCTCATACTGATGCTTCTTTCGTTGAAATCTTGGTTTATGGCATTGACGATTATGGCAATATCGGCTTCTTCAACAAAATTATCAAAATTGCAGCTCAAAATGATACTAAAGCTCCTTCAATTGTGGCTGGCAGCATTGATACTTTTGATAGTGAAAATGCAAGTGTTAAACAAGGCGAGAAAATCACTCTTCCTAAGATTATTTACACTGATGACCTTGTTGACTATATGACCACAACTGTAGAAGTTTATTATGTGACTAAAACTACTACAGGTGAGGGCGCAGAAGCTGTTACAACCAAAAATTATAAAGCTATGCCAAGCGAAAACGCTAGCACAACAGTTGATAGCTTCCGTCAAAGATATGTTCTTAATGCTGGCTCATTCACAGCTTCTTATGCTGGACATTATCAAGTTAAGGTTACTGTTAAAGATGCTGGAAACAACAGCATTGCAACTTTCTTTGACTATGAAGTAGCTCAAAATGGAAGCACAGTTGAAGATGTTGTAATTGACAATATCACAAGCGAAACAATCACTTTGGAAGTTGGTAAAACTCATCAATTCCCAGCCCCAACACTTAAAGTTAACGAAACTGACACAACTGGCTATTATGGTGTGGCTCAAGATGACGACGCAAAAACTGCAACTTACTATACAGCAACAGCAGTTTCAGCTGAAACAAACTTCTATGACCTTACAAAAACTGAGTTCACAGCTCGCGCAGCAGGAACTTATGAAATTGAATTCAATGTTTATGTGATTGAATACAAGAAAGGTGCTGATGTTACAATCGACGAAAACGGACGCCTTATCTATAAAGGCACTCATGCAATCTTTGTTGATATGGAAGCAGAAACTCCTAGCCTTATTGCTGTTAAAGTATCTGAATTGCCTGCAGGAGATGCTGATACAACTTTCGACTTTACTGGAAAAGGCTTTGAACTTCACCCACTTAAATCAGATGCTCAAAAAATCAAAGTAACTGATACAACAAACCCAGTTCTTAACATTGACGGCAGTGAATATGTGCCATATCAAGAATTGAACAAAGAAATCATGCTTCAAAGAATTTCAGCAACTGAAAACGCAGCCGCTGGAATTAACCCAGAAAAATCTAACGTGCTTGTAACTATCTCTAAAGCTAGCGGAAACAGCGACGTTGAAAGAATCTATATGAAAGACTGGGATAACGCTAGAAATAGTGGTGGATTTGAATACAAAAACGGTCAAATCTATTTGAAACTTGTTGAAAACGGCAACTACAGAATTGAATATACTGCTGTTGACTATGCTGGCAATACTGCAACTCAAACATTTACTTTTGGTAATGGTGATACTGAAAAACCTGTAATCAAAGATAACGCTGGTTTCCTTAACAAGGATAAAGATAGTTATGCTGTTAACGATACTTTACGTCTTGACATTACTAAGCTTGAGTTCAGTGATAATCAAACTTCAGCTGAAACACTTGCAAGCTCTGACAGACTTGAAATCAAAGTGACAAACAAAGATACAAACAAAGTTATTGATGCAATTGAGGGCATAAGCTATAATTATAACCTTACAACTGCAGGCAACTATGAAATCTCTATCAAAACAAGAGATGATGCTGGCTGGACTACTGAAAAACTTATCAATATTACAGTTTCTGCCAAAGCAAAGGGTGATATCCAAACTGTATACCGCGTTGTTGGAACAGTTTTGATTGTTCTTTCTGCTTTAATCCTTGTTGGAGTTATCGCTTACTTTGTTGCTTCTAAGGTTAAACTTGACAAAGAACTTAAAGGCACAAGTAAGAAAAAGAATAAGAAAAAGTAATCTTATTAAATAAAAAATAAACCTGAAAATTTCAGGTTTATTTTTTTTAATTCTCTTGTTGTGCTAGCTGAGTTAAGATGATGTTTAAATTTGAAAGCTCTTGATTATTGCTGTTTTCTGTCTTTATTCTATAATCATTTAAAAACATCTTATCAGTATCTTTATATGGTGTGAATAAGCTGTTTTGCAATTGTTGTTTCAAAACTCCATCATTGACTGTTGAGCAATTGCAAGTATTTTTGTAATTCTCGACAATTGCGTCTGCGTAATTTAAGCTTTCAAAAGAACCTCTGGCATGTTTAACTCCTCTTGTTATGCGAGGCGTTTCATTCGGATTGCTTGGCAGTAAGTCTATTAGCTCATAGCATATATTTTCAACTTCTTTTCGTGTCAGGCTTAAATTAGCAATTGTTCCGATAGGGGTTGAGTAAGTCCAGCGATTAGGTTCATTCTCCTTTGGAACAGGAAAGATATATTGGACAACTCCTTTATTCGAATATTTAACTCCTGCAAAGCGTGCATCTGATAGTCTGCAAGTTTCTGCATTTAACAATGTATAGCCACTTTGGTCAGCAAGTTCTACAAAGAAACAATTAAATCCCGCAACAACTCTTGTATAAATTTTGTCATATTCTTTTATTGTATATTCCTTTAAGCCAGAGAAATTATCTCCAAAATATGAGAAAGTTTTGTTAGCTTCGGCAAGCGATCTCTTGAATTGTAAAGGGAATGGCAAAATTCGCTTTACCTGTTCATCCAGAACAACGCCTGTTTTTGTGTTGAATATTCTCCAGTTCCCGCCGTTCTTCTTGCCTTTGCAATATTCTTTGTATGTATGGTTTTCATCCGCAAGTTTAACCATAAGAACGTAATTTCTTCTCGCTTGATTTGTATGGCTTAAAGGGGATACTTCCAAAAATCGATATTTCAAAGGCTTTGCTGTGCCAGGCTCAAGAATTGAAAAACCGCTTTCATCAGCCATCTCAACAAGTTTGCAATATGTCCCTTTAACACATGATTTTATAGAGCAAAAATCGCCTGACAATGCACGCTTTGATAAATCTATTTTGCTTTCAATAATCCACTCATTTTTTCGAGCCATAAGTTCCTCCAAATTTGTATATTCAATATTAACATAATGCCGCTTTGATGTCAAGCATGAAAAATCAAATTTTTATAAAATTATTTCGCCTAAACACTTGACAAATCGCTTGCTTTTTGATAAAATAGTCCAGTATCCGCATGAGTAGGGCTTGTGACAGGATTTTAATTAAATTACTGCACGCCGAAATGTGCCGTTGGCACTGTCTGGTCAGCGAGTTTGGTTAGAGGAGGTTAAAAATATGTTTGCTATTGTTAGAACTGGTGGAAAGCAATACAGCGTTTCTGAAAAAGATGTTATCACTGTTGAAAAACTCGATTTGCCTGTTGGCAGCCAAGTTAAACTTGATGTTTTGCTTGTTAGTGATAATGGTCAAGTAACTGCTGGAAATCCAACTGTTAATGGTGCTGAAGTTGTTGCCGAAGTTGTTGCTTCTGGTAAAGGCGATAAAATCGTTGTTTATAAATACAAAGCTAAGAAAAACGAGAGAAAGAAACAAGGTCACAGACAACCATTCACACAACTTAAAATCTTAAGTATAAAGAAGTAATTATGACTACTATTACTTATTACAAAAAAAATAACCTATTTTTAGGTTTTGAGGTTAAAGGTCATACAGGAAAGGACGATTTTGGCAAAGATTTGCTTTGTTGCCAAATTTCAACAGTTGCTCAAATGGCAATCCTTGCTTTCAGAGAACTTGACAAAGTGGCCGAGTTCGCCGAAATAAGCGACGGTTATCTTAAAGTTATGTTAAGCGAAGAAAATGCAAAGAACGATAAATATCAATTTTTGCTTAAAACCTGTTATGAATCTTTTAAATCTATCATTATTGATGAAAAAAAATATGCAAAATTGGAGGTAAAAAATGTTTAAGTTTAATTCACAACTTTTTGCACATAAAAAGGGTGGTGGTAGTTCTAAAAACGGTCGTGAATCTCAAAGCAAACGCTTGGGCGTTAAGGCTTATGCAGGTGAACGCGTGACTGCAGGTTCTATCATCCTTAGACAACGTGGCACAAAGGTTTATCCAGGTGCTAATGTTGGATGTGGAAAAGATTACACTCTTTTCGCACTTTGCGACGGAGTTGTTAAATTTGATACAAGCAACGGCAAGAAAGTTGTAAATGTAGAAACAAAATAAGCGTGAAATCACGCTTTTTTTATTGATTTTGTTTGACTTGTATGATATAATAATTATATGGATGAGAAGTTATACGAATTTGTAGAGTTTAAAGAAGCATATTTAGAGTACTTATTTAAAATTCATAAAGAAAATTTTGAAGAATATTTCTGTGCACATTACGGAAAGTGGGAAGATAAACGACAATTTAGATCTTTCAAAAAAATGGTTTCTTCTGGCAACTATAAAATGATTAAATATAAAGGTCAAATTGTTGGGATGATAAATTATCAGCCAGGGTTTAATTTTAAAGAAGCATTGATTTATAATTTAACAACTAAGGAAGTAGATAAAAAGCCACCATATGAAATGGTGCGTCCCGCTATTTTGAGATATTTAAATATAGATAAAAATTATCATGGCAAGGGGATAGGCACTTTGATTTTAAGAGATATCATCAGAGAATGCAAGGATTACGCTATTACTCTTAAGGTTTATAGGGAAAATCTTTTGGCGCAACAATTATATAAAAGATTGGGTTTTATTGAGGATGAAATTATGACAGATGATACTTATGTATCAATGCACTATACTAAAACAGCAAGAATAGTTGGATATCGCAATTGGCATATTGAAAAGCAAAAATATATTGAAGAAGAACAACAATGAAGTTTGAAATCGGTGAGAGTTTCATAAAAATTTTTGATAAAGAAAATTTTAATCCTACTCATATTTTGGAGTGCGGACAGGTTTTTTCTTATGCTAAAAAAGAGGGCGGGTTTGAGGTTTTTCCGCAAGATAAGTTTGCGTTTGTAAGCGAGAAAGAGGATTGCTATTTGATTGAAACAAATTCACTACAATTTTTTGTTGAATACTTTGATTTGAACAGAGATTATGGCAAAATAAAGAAGGAGCTTGCAAGCTTTGAGATCATGAAAAAGCCTATTGAGTTTGGACATGGCGTTAGGATTTTGAAACAGGATTTGTTTGAGATGTTGATTTCTTTTATTGTTTCTGCAAATAATAATATCAAGCGAATTCAACTTATTTTGGGCAGATTGAGGGAAAAACTTGGGGATAAAACTGAGAACGGCTATGCTTTTCCTTCTTTTCAGCAAATGTTGACGGTTGACCAAGATTTTTTTGCCATGATTGGAGCAGGTTATCGGGCAAGTTATTTGTTTAAAGTGCTTAGGCAGGTGACGCCAGAGAAGTTAAATGCTTGGCAAGATTTGCCGACGGCAGAGCTACGCAAAAATCTGTTATCGCTTATGGGCGTTGGCCCAAAAGTTGCCGATTGTATTTTGCTTTTTGGCTATGGACGCGGTGATGTTTTCCCAGTTGATACATGGATACATCAGATGTACAACAAATTTTACAAGCCTCTTGACAATCGCGAAAAAATACGTTTTAATTTGGTAGAACAGTTCGGCAAGCTTGCGGGCTATGCACAGCAATATTTGTTCTATTATCAGCGTTCAGGCGGAGAATAAGGTTCTTAAAAAAATATTTGAAAAATAACTCTAATTAAACTGAAAGCTTGCGCAACCGTTTTTATAACGGTTTTTTATTGCAATTTTCTAAAAATGGGTCTTTACAAGCGGGTCTTTGTGTGATATAATATGGTTGAAAGGATTTTAAAGGAGGGAAATGCTATGTTTTCTCAATTACTTGCTTTAAGCTCTGGTGCAATTGCTGGCATAGTTGTTGGCAGTGTTTGCTTAGTATTGGTCATTTTATTATTGTGTTTAGTTCCACTTAAAGCATATTTCACTGTATTATTTTCAGGTGCTTTTTTGTCAATTTTTAGGCTGATGAGTTTACGTTTTAGAAAAATCAATGTTATGATGCTTGTTGAGGCTTATGTTATGGCTAAAAAGGCAAAATTAAACATCAAATTTAACGAACTTGAAGCACATTTTCTTGCTGGTGGCGCTTGCAAAGAAGTTATCACGGCATTGATTAAAGCTAAAGACGCTTTTCTTCCACTTGATTTTAAACAAGCGGCGGCTATTGACCTTGCAACTAAGGATGTTATTGAGGCTGTGAATAGCGTTATAACTCCAAGAGTTCATCAAATTTTTGAAATCAAAGGCATAACAAAAGATAATTACGAACTGGATGTTTCAGCAAATATCTCTGTTAAGGCTAGACTTGATTCAATTATTGGTGGGCTTGGGCTTGACACTTTGGAAGCCAAAGTGCGCAAATATATTATGACAAAAATAACAACTATTGCTAATCATAAAACGGCAAATGCGTATAACCTTACTGACGGCATTTTAAAGAGCGGACTTGACATTAAAAACGGCTATGAACTTTTATCAGTTGACATATCTGCAATCAATATTTCACGTGATATTGGCGCTGAAATGGCAACTCGTGACCTTGAAAGAGTAAAAGCTCAGGCTCAAATTGACGCAGACAGACAGAAAAACTATGCAATGCTTCAAGCAGAGCAAATGAAAGTCAAAACTCAGGCTATGAAAACGGCTGTTCTTGAGGCTGAGGCTGAAGTGCCAAAAGCTATTGCAGAGGCTATACGCGACGGAAGATTTTCTGTTATGGATTATTACAAACTTATGAATTTGCAGGCTGATACAGCTATGCGTAGGGCGCTTCTCGGCAAAGACGAAGAACCTAGGGGGTAGTTTATGTCTAAAACCTTGTTGATTGTTATTATTGTTGTTGCTAGCATTGTTGTTTTATTTGCGCTTCTATTCTTGTTTGGCAAAATTTCATCTGCGCGCAAAAAGAAAAAAACTATGACTGGCGAACTTGCCAAAAAAATTGCTAAGATAAAAAAAGAGCAAAAGAAAAATCAACAGAATGCTTCAACTCAGCCAAAAGATGACTTTATTTTGGAAGAAAAGAAATATGTTCCTGAAATAGTTGTGCCAGAGAAAAAACACAAAAAAATTCAGCCGATAATTTCAGATTATGACGAGTTTGATGATAGTTCATTAGCTCCAAAAGTTGAGCAAGCCGAGCCTGTAAAAAGAAAGAGTTTTGAAGAACTTATGAAATCAAGAAATCAGGCAAGGGAACAACAGGAGCTAAATCAAGTTCCGCCAACAGATGAGATTGATGACGATTTTGAAAAATTCAGAGCAAGTCATTCAGTTTTTACAAGTTATCAAAAAGATCAGGCGCTGGTTGAAGAAATTCAAGGCTTATCGCCAGAACTTAAAGCGATTGTGTTTGGCAATTTGTTTAGAAGAATTAGTGACGATTAATTTTATAATTTGAAATATTCAAAATTAAACAAGCATAACTTATATAGATTAATATTTTCTAGGAGATTATGCATGTTTAATTTTTTTGATGAAATCAAAAAGACTGTTAAAAATTTTGAGCCACAAGAGTTGACAAGTTATAACATTGTCAATATTTCTGGCAAAATTTTGTATGTTGAAGGGCATCTTGGCTTGACAGAGCTTGGCAAAGAACGAATTACTTTTAAAGTCAAAAAGGGCAGAGTGACTGTGGAGGGAGAAAATCTTTGTTTGGCAGAACTTGCTGACAGCACTATGAAAATTGTTGGCGATATCAAAAAATTTGAGGTGCTGTGATGAAAAAATTAAAAAATCTGTCACGCGTTAGAATAAAGGGTTTAAATCAAGAGCGAACATTATCAAAAATAAGTAAGAAATTTAAGCTTTTCAACTTAACCCGTGTTGAAAAATCACTAAGCGAACTTGAAGTCAAAAACAATGACCTTAAAAAGGTTAAAGCTCAATTTGTCAGCGAGGGCTTTGAAGTTGAAGTTTTGTCCAGCAACGGAATTACTCATTTTTTTAAAAAGTTTTTTAAAAATTATGGCGTTATTGGAGCAATTATTATTTCTTTCGCCTTTTATCTCTTTCAGTTTGGCTTTATCTGGCAAGTCAAAGTTTATGGCACAGAAAAAATTGACAGCAAAGAAGTTGTTGAATATATCAATCAAAATTTCAGCAAAAACAAGAGGCAAATCAAAACTGATAATATTGAAATAAGTCTGAAAGAAAATTTTGCAAGAATAAGCATGGTCAGCGTTGCAATTGTTGGGCAAAGTCTTGTTGTTAATGTTCACGAAACGATATATCCAGTTGAAATGGAGGGACAATTTTCGCCAATCTATGCTGAGGTCGATTGCAAAGTTACAAGCGTTGAGCTTATCCAAGGCACGCTTGCAGTTAAGGCGGGCGATATAGTTCAAAAAGGTGAAGTGCTTGTGCATCCTTATATCATTGACGCTGAGGGGCAAACTCGCGAGGTCAATCCGCAGGCAATAATCAAGGCCGATGTTTGGCTGATTGCCTCAGAAACGCATTATGATAGTTACTATAAAACTTATAGAACGGGAGAGAGCATTGAAAGTTCGCGCATAACTTTGTTTGGGCTTGAAATATATAATAACTCAAAAGTTTGCGAGTTTGAAACTTTTGAAAGTGAAACAAGTTCGCAATATTTATCAGAAAATCAAGCTTTGCCATTGATTTATGAAAAAACTGTGTACTATGAAACAAAAACTGAACTTGTTGAACAAGCTTTTGAAGAGGTTAAAACACAAAAAATTGAAGAGGCTAAGCAAAAAGCCTTGATTTATTTTCAAGAATATGACATAATAAAAAGTGAAGATATCAACATAAGTTCAGGCGTGGGCTTTACAAGTGTGGATGTTGTTATAACTGTTGAACGCAAGATAGGAGTGAATTATGAAAATTTACACAAAGAAAATTAATTTAGGCTATAAAAAACTTTTTAAAAAGTTATTTCAAAAAACTTTGTTTGTTACTGGCAATTATGCAGAAAACCTTGCATTGGGCATTAAATTTGTAAAAGAGAATGAAATTCAGGCTTTGAATAAAGAGCATAGAAATATTGATAAAGTGACTGATGTATTATCTTTTCCAATGTTGGATATTGACTATAAAGCAACAAAGATTTGCGATTTTGAGGGTGAGCGTAATCCAAATGGCGAACTTTATGTTGGCGATATTGTTATTTGTTTGGATGTTGCAAAAGTTCAGGCGCAGAATTATAAGCATTCTTTGAAACGTGAGCTTGCGTTTTTGGCAGTTCATGGCATGCTCCATTGCCTAGGCTATGACCATATTGAAAGCAAAGATGAAATTGTTATGATGAATTTGGCAGAAAATATTCTGCTTAACTTCAACATAAAAAGAGGAGATTAAATATGTACAAATGCGGATATGTGGGCGTTTTTGGACGTCCAAACGCTGGTAAAAGCACGCTTGTAAATGCTCTTGTGGGGGAGCAGGTTGCAATCGTGTCGGCAAAGCCTCAGACAACAAGGGATAACATTTTGGGGATTGTGAACAAAGACAAGGTTCAGATGATTTTAGTGGATACGCCAGGAATTCATCATAGCAAAAATCAGCTTGATAAAGTTATGATGAAAAATGTGCGTTCGGCTATGGCTGGCGTGGACGTTATTCTTTATCTGATAGACGGAACTTTTATGCCAGACCAAGAAGAGATTGAGCATATCGCTCACATAAAAGAAGAGGCGGTCAAAGAAGATTTGCCAGTGCTTGTTGTTATGACCAAAAAGGACAAGCCTTGCAGAAACACTCATGCATGTGACTTTTATGTTAGTGCGATGACGGGTGAAAATTTGCAAAAACTTGAAGAAAAGCTGATTTCTCTATTGCCAGCAAGCAAGGAAAAGAATTTTGTTTATGATGAGGGCTATTTTACTGACAAAAGTGTTCGATTTTTGATAGCAGAAAAAATTCGCGAGCAGGCGTTGAATATTCTTAGAAAGGAAGTGCCTCACGGAATCTGTGTGGTTTTTGAAAAGTTTGAGGAGAAACCTAACATTGTTGTTATTGAAGCGCTTGTCATTTGCGAAGAAGAGCGTCATAAATCTATCATATTGGGCAAGGGTGGCGAAACCATCAAAAAAATCGGTCAGGCAGCACGGGTATATGCCGAAGAACTTTTAGCGACAAAAATTTTGTTAAAACTGTTTGTTAAAACTGATAAAAATTGGCGAGATAGACCAGATAAAGTTGCTTCTTACAGGATGGACTAAGTTATGGCAGAGATAAAAAAGCAAAATTTAAAAACACAAAAAGCGCAACTTCAAAAGAAACAAACAGAAAAATTTAAGTCGCAATATTATGACTATTATGATGACATCAAATCGCACACTCATAAGGTTATTGATTGGTAAAGGAGAAACTTTTGGATAAATTATTATTAGAAAAATCAGCCGAGTATTTAAAAAGTTTTACATATCCGCTAGATTTTGATAAACTTGCAGGAATGCTTAAAGAAATGCTTGCGATAAAAGAAAACAATTTGGAGGAAGAACATGGCAAAAGTTAAAGATTTGATTTTATATCAAGTTGCAACTGACCGAAATTATAAGGTTGGCGATAAGTTTGTGTTCGGGGAAGATTTAAACGGGCAAGCTTATCATATATTTAACACAAATTATCAAGTGAATGGTATTGCTTTGCATAAGCAGAAAACGAGCGACATTAACAATCAAATTCATACAAAAAAGATGCTTAATGATTTTGCTGAAGCACTTTATAAATATGATTTTGCATTTAGGGAACTGGCGATTGAAGAAGTTAGGCAAAAGCAATTTCCGCATCTTCCTAGTCGTATGAAATGTATGTTTTTAACAGACAACAAGGAGAGTTGCCTAAAAAATCTTAAAAGTTTTGCTGCTAAAGGGTTTGGCAGTTTATATCAAGTTGTTGCAGTAAAAGTTTGTGGAAATGTTTTTTATGCCAAAGATATAGAGATTGCAAAAAATGGATTATCATTTAATGAGTATAAAGAATTGGCAGTTAAATATTGGTCGCAACATCAAAATTCAACGACTGAAATCAAAGAAATCTTATTTGAGGGTGAAGCTGAAATTGTTGAAATTTTAGACGAAGTTAAATTTAAAAACAATTTAAAATCTCATACTCATAAAGTGATTAATTAGTTAAGGAGAAAGAATGACAAAAGTTAAAGATTTAATCTTGTATCAAGTTGCAACCGATAGAAATTATAAGGTTGGCGATAAATTTATTTTTGGGAAAGCGTTAAATGGTCAAGGCAATCGCGTATTTAATTCAAAATTTTATCAAAATGACAAACCTATTCATCAATTAGGTTTTGATTATGTAAACAGCAAAAAGATTTTTAAGGATAAAAGCCTCATAATCAAGGTTTGTAAAGCACTTGCTGAAAGCGACTTTGTTATTCGCGAGCTTGCTCTTGAAGAAGTTAGAAAACAGAAGTTCCCAAATCTTCCATCAAGAATGCAATGCATGTTTTTGACAGATAAAAAAGAGAATGTTCTATCGGGAGTTAAAGAATTTTATAAAAAAGGATTTGGCACACAATTTCAAGCGGTGGCGGTTAAACTTAATGGCAATATATTTTATGCAAAAAGTGTATTTATGCCAAGAGCAGGCAAATCTTATGGCGAATATCTTGAAATGGCTGAAAAGTATTGGAGTCAAGACCAAAACAGCACAGAGCCAATCAAAGAAATTTTGTTTGAGGGCGAAGCCGAAATTGTTGAAATATTAGATGAAGTTAAAATTAAAAACAATTACGAAAAATTGTTTTAGATAATATTGATTTCCTCTTTCAAGTCAATTTTATAGGTACTTTTTACTTGTTTTTTAACAAATTTAATTAAATTGATAACATCTTCTGGGAGGCAGGTGTTATCTTTTTTGATTATGATACCTGCGTTTTTTTGTGAAATTTGTGCGCCTCCAATTGTGTATCCTTTTAAGCCTAATTCGTCAATAAGTTTTGCTGGGATATAGTTTTCACCACGCTTAAAAACAGAGCCAGCGCTGTAAACCCCATAAGGTTGCGTTTTTCTACGCCTCTCAAAATATTGATTTTGCAGCTTTGAAATTTCTTCAAAATTGCCTTTATTAAATTCAAAAACTGCTTCAATAATTATTCCTGAAATGTTACTTTCTCGATATGAATATTTAATATCCTTTTTGCTCAGATGTTCAAATTCGCAAGTGTTAAGGTTTAAAAGCGTGACAGAATTTAAATGTTCGCAAACGCATCCGTCAAAAGCACCAGCGTTGCCTTTTATGCTTCCGCCAACTGAGCCTGGAATCCCAAAAGAAAACTCAAAACCTGCAAGTTCGTTGTCCTTTAAAAATTTGTTTAGTTCAAACAAATTGATGTTTGCACTCGCAAAAACTTTGTTTTCTTGAGCATATAAAAAGCTCTGCATATCTTGCATTGCGATAACAACCTTTGCTTTGGGTTTGCTTGAAAACAATACATTGCTTCCGTTGCCTAAAATGAAATATGAGAAATTGTATTTTTTGATTAGTTTCATCAAAATTTGGAGCTGCTTAAAATCATTTGGAAATACCAGATAATCAACCTTGCCTCCAAGTTTAAAAGAAGTGTAAGGTGCAATTTCTTCTTTTTTCAAAAAGTTGATGTTGTTTTCTCTTAACAAACTAAAAAATCTTTTCATAAGATTTATTTATGCGAAATTAATCAAATATGCCAACAAACACTTGACATAATTACGCTAAAAATGTTATGATTTAAACGCAAAGATATAGCGCAACATTTGGCTGCTTGACTAAATAAACTTTGCATTCTAAATTTGTAAGTAAGAATAATGTGCAACATTTGGTTGCTTGTGCTACTGTGGCTCAGGGGTAGAGCACCACCTTGGTAAGTATATACTATACCAACTCTCTACTGCTCAAATATATATTATTTATAATATATAAAGGCCATTTTTGAGTTCACTTTATACTCTCAAAAATCAAAAGTGTAAAAAAAATGTAAAAACTGATATAAAATTTAATACTGGGGTTTAACCCCTTATGCTAATGTAGCACAGTCGGTAGTGCACCGCCTTGGTAAGGCGGAGGTCACGGGTTCAAGTCCCGTCATTAGCTCCATATTCCACCTTTTATGGTGGTTTTTATTTTTAAAAGATAGAGTCTAATTGCGGATTGGTGTGTTTTTCAATATCCATACCAAAATTTGCACTTTGCTCAAACATATTTATATTTTTAGGGTAAAGAGATGGATTTTGTGGAGTAACATATTGATTAAGTTCTCTTTCAATTTCCTTAATTATGATATTAATATCTTTGAAACTTGAAACTCTTGGAGGAAAACTACTTTTCCAACAATCATTAACATACCACCTAACATGTTTCTCTTGAATGCGTGGGTCCTCAAAATCTAAAAACAAATAGATTGCATTAGGTTTATAGCCCTTTTCAATGTCCTCTTTAAGTGGTCTTAACCATAAAAGATATTCAAAATTACCCAGAGTCTTGGTCAACTTCTCTTTAAATTGTGGTATCATATTAAATAATTCTTGTAAAGAATACGAAACATAAAAATTTACTTTTGCCATAAATGAGTAAGATATTTTTTTATTTTTTAGATTTTCAATCTTCTCAATTAATATGTTGTTTCTTTCTTCATTGGTTAGAAATTGTGCAGTTTTATTTTCCATTTTTGGCTCCTTATAGAAAACATTATACTTGATTATAGAAAAAATATCAAGTAAAAGCACTTTAAGGCCACTACCTTTATCGTAATGACCTTATATGCTAAATAATTAAACTTTACGAACTGGTGCGGGTAAATTATCAAACACATTATCATATTTGACACCTGCAATAGGCTCACAAAGTCCAGTTTTTTCTTGTTCCTTAGGCTTTTGCCAGTTAACAATATAATTAACATTTTGCATCTCAACTTCTTCGTCATCTCTGTTTGTGTATTTGAAAATATCTAAATTAATACAAACCATTTTGTTTAGAAACAACTCGTCTGTATCAACAATTATTTCGCCCTGTTGATATGGTACACCCATTGACTTGCGAAATTTTAAATATTTCCATAAAAGTTTAGTAGACTCTGTATAACCAACTTTGTCATAAACTTTGCACCCCATATGCTCGCCAGATAAAAGTTCTAATCCAATTTGTAACTTATTATCTGCAAGTTCTGTGACGCTAAATACTCGTGCTTTTACATTGCTCTCAATGAAAGGTTTTGGGCGTTCCTTTAACGCTTCACTTGTTATAATCATAACGAAATCTCCTTTATATTGTTTTTTGTGCATAATAAAGGCATGCACTATACCCCTACATATAGTTGCACCTAAAATATTAGGTATAAAAAATTAATCATACACCAGTTGCAATAGTATAATATTTATAAAACATATTTTACCCCTTAAAATATCGCTTCTAATGGAATTGGTCTCAAACAATCTGGTCCATCACTTGCACATGCACCAACATACTCGTCAAACTCTGCTTCATCATTAATAAGTCTTTCAATCGTAGAAAGAATAGAATTTTCAGTTTGAATTTTATTTTTATCAATTCCAAATGTTGGGCTATGCAAAAATATTTTTGCATTGTTTAAAAACCAAGTTAAAGTTTTATCTTCTTGTAGACTTTGGTCTTTAATAGCATTGATTGAATCAATAACATTTGATATTGAATTTATAGGTGTAACATCACAGGAATAATACCCATACCATTGTTCTTTAACTATAAAATCCACATGTTGTTTTTTAATATTGTCATCTTTAAAGTCAAAGCAGATATAAACTTCATAATCAAGGTCATTGATAGTTCTAAACCATATATAATAGTCAAATTCATTAAGTTTTCTTTTTATACCATTTAAAAAGAAAGGTAATTTGAATTTTATATTTTGCCAAGAGTACTTTGGACAAGACAAAATTTTAACAATAAATGCATTGTTAAGATTGTAGTTCAATGAGTCCAAATATTTAACTTGCTTGTCAAATAATTTGTTGTAACTTTTTGTTGGCATATATGGTTTTCTTTTTCCATACATTAAAAAGTCTTCAAGGTAGTGAGTAAATTTATTTATAGAGTCTTCACTCATTGACTCTGCTTTTAGATAACTACTAAAAGCACGCATATCAAATGATTTCATAATTTTTATTTCCTTTTATATTTAATTTTTGGCACTAAAAAGGCATGCCTACCCATGTTTAAGTTTGCTTTAATTGGTTTTATTCGTAACAAAAGGGAACTATATCAATAGTCATCGTGAGTTATATATATTTCTTTCATAAATTCTCCAATTCTTGAAAATTGCCATTAAAAAGGCATGTAGGGCTGTGTTTGCCTTACTATATTAATTTCAAGTAAATAAATTCAAATTAATTTAATAAATTGTTAATTAACACCACATAAGAAGTTGTTATAAATAACTGATGCTTGCTTATCTTGTGATTTTAATGTGTGAGTATAAATTGCAAGTGTGATTTTTTCGTTTGCATGTCCTGCTCGCTCTGATACCACTTTAAGTGGAATATTTGCCATGATTTGAAGTGATATTGCTGTATGTCTCAAACTATGGCAAGGTACATGTTTAAGTCCATGTTTGTTTTCAAAATCGGTAACCCATTGTCCTAATGTGCAAGGATTCATTGGTTTGCCATTGTACTGTAAAAATAATCTATCTGCATTTTCCCATAAATCGCCATGTGATACTTTTTGGTTGTCCCACACTTGTTTATATTCTTTAAGAATTTCAACTAACATGTCTGGCATTGAGATTGTTCTTTGAGAGTTTTCAGTTTTAGGACTTTTGGTTTTTACACCAAACTCTTTACCTGCATAAATTGTATTTTGATTTACACTTAAAGTCTTATTTTCAAAGTCTATATCTTGCCATCTTAAACCTACAACTTCTGCTCTGCGAAGTGCCATGAATATTAATAATGATAAAGCAGTTTTCTTTCTCAAATCTTCTTCATTAATAACAAGTCTAACAAATTCTCTTGCTTCATCTTCGTCAAATATTTCTTTTTCTTTTGTTGTTCCACTAATAGGTTTTGTAAATTCTTTTGAAGCAAAATTGTGATCAACAAGTCTTCTTCTCTTTGCTTCACCTAGTATCATAGATAATGTAGTTCTAATAGAAGCATTTGTTTCTTTGGCATACTTAGATTCTATCTTTGTAACTTCAAAATATCTTTCAACTGGAACATTAAAATACTTTGCAATAGTTCGTGCAGTTTCCATATTGATAGGATTCCCAACTCTGCTTGCAAGTCTTAATGTTAATCTTGCCATACCTAACTCATTAGCAATTTTTGTTCTTGATAATGCTTGTTGGTCTAATAATTCGTTAATAGACTTTTTAACTTTAACAACTTGTTTTGTATATGTTCTTGTGCAAAGATAATTATAAAATTCTTGTACTATGCTTGGAGAGATATTGCGAAGAAGATATTTTTCAAAAAATGGCATAATAACTTTTAAGTTTTCTTTTGTTCTTAAATAGTAATTATAACTTTCTTCATTTCTAATCAAAATTTCTTCGTGCCATTGATTAGCAAAATCTTTAAAAGTGATATAGTTTTCTTCAACTTGAATTCCAGCTGAAACTTTTCCAACATATTTTTCATATTCAAATTGTGCTTTCAAAAGTTCGTGCTTAATGTCTTTTTTGCTTAAACCATAAGGTACTTGCCATGTGGTAGTGTATAGTTTTGTTCCACCTGTCATTGGGTCTCTACCACTAACTGCAAACCTATAAGACATTATTTCGCCAGTCTTTTTACTTTTATTTTCTGTTAAATGCATTTTGCCACCTCTCCATTTTCATTGTTAAAGTAAGATAACAAATCGTTTAAATCTACCAATATTTTAGTGCCAGACATAAAATGTTTTACAAGGTTAGCCTTGCAAAGACAACGCAAAAACCACTCAGTAATTGCAGTTTCTGGGTCAATAACTTTAATCTCTTCTAAACATTGTCCAATTGTTCTAATTTTAGGTATAGACATAATGATTTGCTCCTTAAATTTTTATAATTATAATAAGTTGTGTTTATTTCGTAAACCATGGGGTTAAAAATTTTTAAATAATTTTTATGGGTGCAAACCCAGTCAATCAACTTGTATCAAACATCTCTTTTACTCCTTTTATTTTTTGTCTTGTTTTTCAAAAAGCGAGAATTCTGCTTAAAAAAAACAGAACAATCTTTTTTTGACTGTTCTGTTTGAGATGTTTTTTATTAAGTTGTTTTTTGAAATGAGATTTGTAAGTTGTTTTGTTGACTATAATGTACCAAAAAAAATTGGCAAAGTAAAAAAAATTTCACTATTTTCACCAACTTTTTTTGATTGCCAATTCCAACACGATACTTTAAGTCTTTTGTAAGCAAAGTATTGAATTGGTATCAATATATTGCAAACCTGCTATTAATTATTTTTTATTTCTGGATTGAGAATTGTTGTAAATATCTTTCAAAAATAAGTGATTTAGTCTATTGACAGAGTTCTCAAAACTTACATTTTGGGACACTTTTTTAGTTGGCTAATATAAATTATTAAAAAGATTGTTTTCGTTTAATAGGGGTTAACTGGTTGACTCTGGGAATATCTTGTGTTTCAATCTATATTGATAACAATCTAATTAGTTCTTTGATTCGTTCCATATTATGAGTTTCAAGTGAGATTTGGATCACTTCGTTTAATTTGTCTTTGATTAGGCTTGATAAGATTTCTATCAAATCATTTTCAAAACCCTTAATGTCTTTAAAATTTCTTTCGTTCATATTTGCTCCTTGATTTTTTATTTTGGCTTGGCAAGGTTATTATAAATCGTATTTTTTGAAATTGACACTCTTGGTTAAAAGTTTTTCAAAAAAATAAATGGTTTCAAAATTGACATTCTGGGACACTTTATAAGCAAGTATATATATTTTATTAAACAAACTATTTTCGTTAATTCTGGGTATATCTGGTTAACTCTGGCGATATTCTGTGCATAAAAAAAGACTATTCAATTTGGAATAGTCTCTATTTTTTCTCATTTAATATTTTTTGTTTGCTCATAAACTTAACAAGAGAATTGCACATTTTAATCAATTTTTCTTTTGACACAATTCTATATGTTGCTATACAATCTACTGCATTTTGTAATATTAAATTTTTCATTACAAGGTCAGCGTCATCATAACTAATATTATATAATCTTTGTAGAGCAGTGATAGATATAATATCAACATTTCCTAAATCTTTAATATCAAGTTGTGGCACTTTTTCTTTAATGGTTATTTTAATTTGCTTATTATCTTCTTTTACAAGTTTCATGTTATTTGCTCCTATCTCTTTTAATGCATTACAATAAATTTAGCTCATTAAAAAAGACCTTTTAAAAAGGTCTTTAACTTTTTATTTCATAAACAATCATTAAGAACATTTTTCAATAAATCTTCGTCAAGTTCTTCATTATATTTTTCTTTTAATATTTTTGAAACTTTTTTAACTAAATCTTTATAGTCATATTTATAAGTTTCATGCTCTTGTGATATTAATGAATCTTTATGTTCAACATATTTAGATTCTATTGCTCCAATTTCACATAGCACTTTTTTGATAAGTTCTCTTTTTTCTTCTTTTTCTTTCATTTTCTTCTTTTTTGTTTGTCTCCTTTTTTAAATTTTATGACCATATTACTATTTCATTATCAACATAGTGCCAATAATTTCCTGTACCTGTTGGTCTTTTTTCACTATACCAGTAAACCGTACCTAATCTATTCCAATCACTAGACCAATTATCTGGTTTTGCTGTCAGTTTACAATATATATTTCTGCAAGATTCAAATGCAAATCGACCAACATCATTTACATTTTTTCCAATTATTACAAAATTTATATTTCTACAATTATAGAATGCTTGTTCTCCAATAATTGTTACGCTATCTGGAATTATTATTGACGTTAAACTTTGACAATAATAAAACGCATTTCCTCCAATCGTTTTAATGTTTTCTCCAAAATTTACAGTTGTCAAATTTCCGCATTCCCTAAATGCTTCATATCCAATTGTTTCAACATTTTCTCCTAAGTTTACAGTTGTTAAATTTGAACAATGACTAAATGCACATTCACCCATGCTTGTAACGCTATTGATTGTTAAAGTTATTAAGCCTGAACAGTAATCAAATGCATGTTTGTCAATAGTTTTTACGCTATCTGGTATTGTTAAAGATGTTAAACTTGAACAGGAACTAAATGCATAATTACCAATAGTTGTTAAATTATCAGAAAACTTTAAAACTGCTAATTTTGAACAACCATAAAACGCATATGTTCCAATTGATGTAATGTTATCAGGAATTGTTACTGAATATAATGCTTTGCAAAAATAAAATAAATAGTCAGGTATTTTCTCTACTTTATTACCAAAAGTAACACTTAATGAACTTTCACTTAATCCCGAATAATCAATAGTATTATTGTATGAAAAATATTCACAATTAACAGCATTAAAGTTTATTTGAGATAAAGATGTACACGCTTCAAATGCATTGCTATAAATTTGTGTAACATTTTCACCAATGGTTAGAGAAGTGAGATTTTTGCAATTGGCAAGCGTATATCCAGTAATTATTGATATACCTGAACCAAGCACAATAGATGTTAAACTTGAACAACCAGAAAATTGCCATTCACCAAGAGATGTGACACTATCTGGGATTGTTAAAGATGTTAAACTTGAACAATTAGAAAATATGTCTCTGCTAATAGTTTTAATGCTCTCTGAAAGTTTTATAGATTCAAGATTTGAGCATCCACTAAACGCAAATTCGCCAATAGTATTAACGCTATCTGGTATTGTTAAAGATGTT
>CANSRZ010000005.1 GCA_947649575.1 uncultured Clostridia bacterium
CCGTAAGACTCAATAACACAGGTACAAGCTTATCTAATTACAAAAAAGAACTATGGATTTCCATAGTTCTTTTTTGGTGCAAGCTTAACGCTTGGCGAATGTCAATAAATTACAATTAAATTCATAGTTTATTTGTTCATAACAAACAACGAAGTGCCATAGGCACTTTGTTGGTTTTGTGAATAAAAATTTTAACAGAGAGTGGTGCGTCACCTATTTTATGCGAAACATGTCGAAAAAGTATCCAGTTTTACAAAAATACAATACTTTTGTACAAAATGCTAGTTTCAAAAGTAGACTTACACGAATAATGTCGAATAATAAAGAATATTATCAAAAACAAAATTAATTTTACAAAATGTAAGCTGTTTTTAAAATATAGAAATGGTATTAACATGTGCTTTAAGGTTTGTGTGTCAATACTTGTCAAATAATAGCGAAAACTTTATGGTTTAAAATTTATGTTTGTTGGGGAATTTTTTTGCTAATTTTTTGATTTTGCAGTTAAAATTAAGTGTTAAATACGTGTAAATATGGCTAAAAATGCAAAAATTGGGCAAGATAATGTAAATTCATGTCGAAAAATCAAATTTAAATTTGACATCATTGCAAAATTTTGTTAAAATTCTAGTATATAGTGTTATTATAGGAGGAGCAAATGACAAACACAGAAATGAAAATTAAAGAGAAAAATAATGAGGCAGTTATAGGGAATGATATTGTTACTATTGATGATTATTTAAAATCTCTTGAAAAAGTAACTAAAATTAAATACAAGCTTGAATTTGATTTTAGTAGGAAATATGACCCAACCAGTGATAAACTTCCTGATTATGCTTATCAATCTGTTATGGACACAAAGATTAAACTGTTGGAGCCTGCAGATGATTATGAAAAAACAGTTTATTATAAAATGAATATTGTGCCTGACGAAAAAACCGTTGAAAAGAAAGGCGTTACTGAATTTAAAAAGAAAAAGAAATATAAATATGATCAAGTGCGTCACCAATTTGCTATGAAAGCAAATTTGCTGGATAGGACTCCTGATGGTTATACAAGATTTATTGACCATATAACTGAGTTTAGCAGGGCTGATCTTTACAGAGAAGTTTCTCAGTTGAAATTTGGGCTTGATAAAGACCCTAGAGAAGTTTTTAATATTTGCCTTACTGAGGAACAATTTAAGAATTGCGACCCAATTTATATCAAAGCATTAGATGAATGTTATAAAGAAAAGGCTAAGGAAGCTGCCGCCGAGAAAAAGCCAAGCAAACAAGATGTAGAGCCAGAAATTGGCTAAATGTTAAAAGATTATGATAAATTCATAATCTTTTTTATTGTTTTGCAACTCACTAAATGTGATAAAATAATATGCAATTTGCTGTTAAATTTTCAAAATATATTTGGCTTCGACAAAAAGTGGCAATTACTGTCAAAATCTGATATTTTCTCGACGTAAATTTATTTGTTAATATGTTTAGTTTATTGTTATAATGGAAATATTTTTTAAAAGGAAGTTTTTATGTATTACAACAAAGCGATTAGACATATTAGAGAAATTACTCCTGAGGAGTTTAAAAGTGAAATTATGGATGGCTCATTTGCCGAAAAGGTCATGGCTATGCCAAGTGAAAATTTGTTTTTAGAAAAAATATCAAAACTTTTTAAAAAGTGATAAGTGCTTTTTATTAAAAGAAAAAACACGAAAATTTCGTGTTTTTTGTGCGTTTGAATATTTTACGTAATTCTAATTCTGGAAAAGGTGATTATTCAAAAACTGTGGCTGGCAAGTTATGTTGATGCCAAGCTTTTTTAGCGTCATTTCTTCTGCGGAAGAAAGCATATAAGTTGAATGCGCTTCACAGCCTGAAAGTTCTGGCAAAAGTTTGATAATCTTTTCAGCTTTTGGGTTTGTGCTAGAGCTTATTGCCAAGGCAACCAAAACGTCATCTAGTGTTAGCACACTTTCTTTTGAATTCAAGTAGTTTGTTCTTAAATTGATGATAGGCATCAAAATATTATCTGTGATAACATCAAAATCGTCGCCCATGCCAGCAAGCGTTCTTAATGCGTTAAGCACAACTGCGCCACTTGCAGAGATAACTTTTTTTGTTTTGCCTGTTACAATTCTTTTGTTTGGAAGTTCCAACGCAACGCAAGGATAGCCTGTGGTTTTGCTGATTTGTTTTGAAACCTTGGTCACTTCAAAATAGTCAGCTGGCAGGTCAAGTTCTGCCATTAAATATTCCAGTCTTTCAACAGTGTCCATATTGGCTCTGCCTTTTTTGTAATCGCATTGACCTCTGTAATATCTTCTGACGATTTCTTTTTTAGCGGCTTCTTGAACGACCTCGTCATTAACAATCGCTTTGGCAACCATATTGACTCCCATATCTGTTGGAGATTTGTAAGGCTCGCCACCTGTGATTTTCTTTAAAATATTATGTAAAACTGGGAACACTGCAATGTCGCGATTATAGTTTACGGCAAGTTTGTTGTAAGCGTTAAAGTGGAACGGGTCGATTTGATTGACATCTTTTAGGTCTGCCGTTGCAGCTTCATATGCAATATTGATTGGGTGTTTAAGTGGCAAATCCCAAACAGGGAAAGTTTCAAATTTTGCATAGCCAGCTTTAACTCCACGTTTATACTCGTGATACATTTGTGATAAACAGGTTGCAAGTTTGCCACTTGATGGCCCAGGTGCAGTCACAACAACAAGAGGATTTGTTGTCTCTATATAAGGATTAGCGCCATAGCCCTCTTCTGAAACAATTGTTTCAACTTCGCTTGGATAACCTTTTGTGTAGTTGTGGAAATATACGTGTTCTCCACGATTTTCAAGTTTGCGAGCAAATTTTTGAGCGCTTGGCTGACCTTTGAAAAGAGTGATTACAATGGATGAAACATAAAGGTCAAGCTCTCTGAGATTGTCAATAAGCCTTAACACTTCATCATCATAACTAAGCCCAAGATCAGCTCTAATCTTGTTTTTTTCAATATCATTTGCACTTATGCAAAAAATTATTTCAGCTTTATCTTTTAACTTTTCTAATAGTTTTGTTTTGATGTTAGGGTCAAAGCCTGGCAAAACTCTTGCCGCATGCAAATCGTCAAAAATCTTTCCGCCAAATTCAAGATAAAGCTTGTTGTTAAATTCTTCTATCCTTTGCAAAATGTTTTCACTTTGCAATTTTAAATATAATTCATTGTCAAAGCCAATTGATGAGTTCTTCATAAATTCCTCCTGTGTTTTACAAGATTATTATATCCAATTTGTTTAAAAACTCCTAACAATTTTGAATATTTTAATATTGTTTTTTAAGATAATTTTTGTCAGCAATTTTTTATGTTTGAAAATTTTTTAAGATTGGGAAAATTACAGAAAAACAGCGATAAATGTGCAAATTATTTGATTTATAATGCAAATTATGCTATCCTATATATGTCAAATTTATAAAAGGGGGCAAGATGAAAAGAGTTTTAATTCTAACCGTCACGGCTGGCAACGGGCATAATGCTTGTGCTAAAAGTGTACATGACAAATTAAACACTATTGGCGAATTTGAAGTTAAGACAGTAAATCTTTTGAAAGCTTGCTCTAAGCCAAAGTATACTTGGCTGACCGATAGAGGATATTCAATTGCAGTATCTCACTTTATGTTTTATTATAATTATCTTTATCGCTGCGGCGAAAAAACTTAAGCCAAAAACGCGTTATAAAAATGCGATTACAAATCTTGCTTTGTCTTGTTGCAAAAAACTTTTGAAAGAAATTTATGATTTTAAGCCTGATATCGTCTATGGCACACATTTCTATGTTGGCGCAGTTCTCAGTTTGTTAAAATTAGCATATAATTTGCCATGTAAAACAATTGTGAGTACACTTGATTACACAAACACACCATTTTGGGAAAGCTCTGTTGGGATTGATTATTTAACCTTGCCAAATCAAGAATTTATTGCTGAATTTGTTGAAGAGGGCTTTAAAGAAGAACAACTTATTGTGACAGGGCTTCCATGTGGCGATCAATTTATGCTTAAAGAGGATAAGCTTGAGGCAAGAAAAGAGCTGGGACTTGATGTTGACAAGTTCACAATTATGGTTATGTTTGGTGGCGGTTATTGGAGCGGTGGCTATAAAATTTTGAAGAAATTGATTAAATGCGTTAAAGGCAAAGACGTTCAAATAATTATGATAAACGGCAAAAATCAGCAGGATTTTGTAAAGGTTGAAAAATTAAAAAATAAACTGAAAGATTTAAAACTTATCAATGTTGGCTTTACAAATCAGATTGCAAAATATATGTCAGCAACAGATGTGATTATCAACAAAATGGGCGGGTTGTCATTGACTGAAACTTTAAATAAGCAAGTTCCATGCATTGCCTATTCGCGCTTGCCAGGTCAAGAACTTGCTAATTTGAAATATGTCCAAGAAAAAGGGCTTGCAAAAGCATTTAAAAACAAAAAAGAACTTGGTCAAGCAATCAACAGTTTTATAGATGACCGCAAAGAACTTGACAGGATTAAAGTCAAGATGCTAGAATATAAATCAGATGGCTTAAACAAAATAGTCAATTTAATAAAGGCTCAGCCTGAAGCAAACTATGATGAAAAATATATTTCAACAATATCATTTAATGATGTTGAGAAAAACATCAGAAAAATCATAAAAACAAAACACAAAGAGGAGAAGAAAAAATGAAAAAGATTGCAATTGTAACAGATAGTAATAGCGGGATTTCGCAGGAAGAGGGTAAAAAGATGGGAATAAGTGTTATTCCTATGCCTTTTATTGTTGATGGTGAAGAATTTTTTGAAGATATCAGTTTGACTCAAGCAGAGTTTTTTGAAAAATTGAAAGCTAATGCAGATATTTCAACTTCTCAACCAGCAATTGGTCAGGTTACAGAAGTTTGGGATGAACTTTTAAAAACTTATGATGAACTTGTTCATATTCCAATGTCAAGCGGTCTTAGTGAAAGCATGAACACTGCTCGTAATTTTGCTAGTGAATATCAAGGTCGTGTTCAGGTTGTAGACAATCACCGCATTTCAATCACTCAAAAGCAAAGTGTAATTGATGCTGTTAATCTTGCAAAAGACGGCTATGATGCAAAGCAGATAAAAGAGTATCTTGAAAAGAATGGTCCTGAAAGCAGTATTTACATTATGGTGAACACTCTTAAATATCTTAAAAAAGGCGGAAGAATCACGCCAGCCGCTGCTGCAATTGGAACTGTTTTGAATATCAAGCCAGTGCTTCAAATTCAAGGTGGAAAGCTTGACCAATTTGCCAAAGTTCTAAACTTGAAAGCTGCAAAATCAAAAATGTTAAATGCAATCAAAGATGACTATGAAAAGCGTTTTAAAGACCTTGTTGCAAAAGGTGAAATGAGAATTTCAGTTGCTCACACAAATAACTATGAAAAGGCTGACGAGTTTGCAAAAGAGATTGAAGCAGTTCTTGGAGTTAAACCAGATTTTGTAGATCCGCTTGCGCTTAGCATTGCTTGCCATATTGGCGACGGCGCATTGGCAATTGGTTGCTATAGAATTTATGAGAGCAAAAAATAAAGAAGAATATCTTTAACAAAAACAGCCGTTTGACTGTACATTTAGAAATTAGTAAAAAAGACGACATTTTATGGCCGTCTTTTTTAAATTTATATTTCCCCATTATCTGTGCCAAAATTTTATTATTTTGACCTTGTTGCCTCTGTACGAAATTATTATAATAAGATTTTTAATATATTTCAATAAAAAGCCCCTTAACATTAAGAGTCTTTTTCAGCTTTTTGCTGTTCTTCATTTTCCACTTCAACAATCTCAGGTGCTTGCTTCTCTAAGTGTAAAAACGATGCCTGTCTTAAAATATATAAGCCAAAGCCAAAAGTTGTTGAGAATATAACTAATAACACAAACATAGCAATCAATAAGCCTGTGTTGTCTGAGATTGATTTAATATTAGCTCCAAAAACGCCTATAATAATAAAAGCTGTTAAGGCTACAACAAAACTGGCAATTGTGATAGGTGAGCCTATCAAATGAAGTTTTTTCTTTAAAGCTTTGTTTTTATCATAATTTAAAGTGAAATCAGCATTAGTGTTATTTTGTTCTATGATTTTTTTGAGTTTCATAACTTCTCCTAAAATATAATATATCATAAAAACAAAACTTATTCAAAGCAAAAATATAAAATTTTGCATAATAAAATAAATTAAAAGCTTTATTATGTTGTTTTTTTGTTGAAAAATTTGAATAAAGCAGAATAAAAAATAAATAAAATGAAATTATTTCTTGACAATGCTTAAAGTTTTGTGTTAATATAAGTGTGCAATCAAGATTGCGCTAAAAATAAAAAACAATTCGACAAGGGGAGATACTCAAGAGGTCGAAGAGGCGGCCCTGCTAAGGCTGTAGGTCGGGAAACCGGCGCGAGGGTTCAAATCCCTCTCTTCCCGCCAAAAGAGAACTAGACGCACCCTCGATTATATCAGGGTTGCGTATTTTTCATTTTAAGAGAATTTTTTTGAATTATAATAAATTTTTAATTGTTTCATTATAAAAAATGTGCTATATTTGTTTGGGAGAAAAATATGAAAGATTATATTTTTATCATAGGTCCAAGTGCAGTTGGAAAGACAACATTGGCAAAATCTTTGTTTGAACATTATAAAGGTGTATATATTGAGCAGAATATGGTGCCAGAATTTAATATTCCTCAAAATGTTGATGTGGGTATTTTTGAAGAAAAAGTTTGCTGGGAAAACACTTTAATGCAAATAAAATATTTTCACGACAAAGGTTTTAAGAATATTATCACCTTGGATTTTGATGATTTAAGGACACGAGAAATTCCTAAAATTTTTAAAGGCACAAATTTTATAACATTGAAACTTATTTCAAGCAATCCAAATCAAATTAAAGAACAAATGATAAAACGACATAACGAAAGAGAAGGTTTATTTGATTTAGAGAATGTTGTAAGAAGTAATGAAGTAATATCAAAGCGCCCGTTATTGCCAAATGAACAAGTAATTGATGTTTGCGGAAAATCTGCTAATGAGGTTTTAAAAGAAGCAATTTTGATAATAGATAAACATAAATCAATCAAAAAATATGAATATAGACTTCCTAACAGAAATTTATTTTTATCTTGGGTAAAGAGTAATAACTTAAAATAATTTAAGGTGCGTATAAGCACTCTTGCTCTCCGCCAAAATTCGACAAGTTTCGCAAGGGGCTTGTTATTTTTATAATTAAATGATTGGATAATTTAATTAATTTTGATATAATCAAAACATGAGTATAATTTACAGACCATGCGGAATGGCGAGAGAATACAGCCCTTATGCGTGCAATATTTATATTGGTTGCAATCACGGTTGCAGATATTGTTATGCACCTCACACATTGCAAAGACGAGGTGAAGAATATTTCATCAAGCCAGAGCCACGCAAAGATATTTTGAAATTACTTGAAAAAGACTTGCAAAAGAATGTTTACAAAGAGCAAGTGCTTTTGTCTTTTGTTGGAGATGTGTATGGCGACAATGCAGATGATTGTGCAATCACAAGAGAAGTACTGAAACTTTTGAATGCATATCACGTGCCCGTCGCTGTGCTTTCTAAAGGCGGACAGAAAATGTTGCGAGATTTAGATATTTTTAAAGAATTTGGCGACCACATAACTGTTGGCACAACGCTGACGTTTTTAGATAAAGAAAAAAGCAAATATTGGGAGCCGAATGCCAGTCTGCCAAGTGAAAGATTGGAAACTTTGAAAGCTCTTCATGACAACGGAATTAAGACATTTGCAAGTTTTGAGCCAACAATTGAGCCAGAAGAAAGCTTGAAACTTATTCGCAAAACACTTGAACTTGATTGTGTGGATCATTATAAAATCGGAAAAATCAACAATTACAAGCGCGAAGATAAATGGCAAGACTGGGCGAAGTATCTTCAAGATTGTGTGGATTTGCTTCGTCCTACTGGCAAACAAGTGTATTATAAATTTTGCCTACGCAAACTTGCACCAAATGTTCAACTGACACCCCAAGAGAAAAATCCAGATGAATACATAGTGAGAATCAAAGACGAAAGCAATCAACTTAGTTTGTTTGATGATAAAAAAGATTAAAATTTTATTTTCAATATAAGAAATCCGACACATACGATTACAGGGTTAGGATTGGATATCGCTTGCTCCGCCAAAATTCGACAAGTTCCGCATGGAGGCTTGTCTTTTTTATATTTTAGCAATAAATTTTGATTCCCAAAAAATGTGTATAAACAGCAAATGCTTTTGTCATTTGTTGGAGATGTTTATTGTTACAATGCAGATGAAAGCGAACAACTAAGCTTGTTTGATGATGTGATAAATTTAGGATAAAGTTTATCAAAAATGGACAATTCTGTGCAAAAGGCTAGTTTTTAAGAGTATAGGTTTTGTTTTTAGAATAATTGGCAAGATTTTTGTCAATTATTTTTTATATTGACAAAAAATGTGGAAGAATGTTTGTTTTTCTCTTGAAAAAATTTGCAAAAAGTTATAAAATATATTTGTTTAAGGAGGTTGATTATGTCTTATGGTGTTTTGGCCCTTATTGTTAACGGGTTATTTGCATTAATCCTTGTAATAGGCTTTTTGATAGGTTTTTGGAGAGGACTCAAAAAAAGTTCTGTTAATTTTGCATTCGCTGTTATTGGCGCAATTGTTGCGTTCTTTATAACAATTCCTGTAACTAATGCTGTTTTGGGCATTGAAATAACTGATGAGGGAGTACCTAAAACATTAAACAATTATTTCTTAGATAAAATTTTGGATGATCCGCAGATTACTGAACTTTTGACAAGCGCTCCAGCGTTGAAAAATTTGATTTATGGATTGCCAGCGGCACTTGTAAACATAGTGATGTTTATTTTATTGAATATTGCTGTGCAACTTGTGATTTATATTATTTATAAAGTCATTGCAATTGCATTTCTTAGAAACAAAAAACCTGCTGACGGCGAAGAACCTGTAAAAAAACGTCGCTTGCTTGGAGGACTTGTTGGAGTTATCAAAACTTTGATTTTGGCAATTTTTGCATTGCTTCCACTTTCTTCTCTAATGGGACTTGCTGACGAAATGGCAACTGAACAAAATTATTTTATCGAGCAAGAGGTTCAAGCGGCAAACACAGTCACGAGCGATGAAGAAACTGTTTCAGGCGAAGAAAATTCTTCAAGTAATATTTTGATAGATAAGCTTCCAACAATTGCGCTTGACAGTATTAAAGCTTATCATAATTCTGCTTTTGGATTTTTGGGCGGGATATTCCATTTGGATGATGCAGTGCTTGACTATTATGCTAATGTTGAAATTGAAAATGAAAATGTAAAGATTAGAGCGGAAGTTCAAAACTTCTGGAAAATCTATGATGCATATTCAAATATCTCTAAAATTGGCAAGGACGGCTTTGATAAAAAATTTGCAGATATAAATTTTGATAAACTTGACCCTGTAATTGAGGGGATTTTGAAAGGCGGACTTTATAGAACTGTTGTGACAGACCTTTTAAAAGCAGCCGTTACAGATTACAACAATTCTTCAATCATTGACGCAAGCAAACTTGGTGAATTTACTAAAATTTTGGACGCTGTAAGTGTTGAACTTTCAAAAAACAACCAAGTTGCGGACTATTTTGCACATGATATCAATCTTATTTATCAAATTATGAAAGAACTTTGTAAGGCCGACATTGTTGACCAGATAAATCAATCTGAAAGCAAGGCTGTCGATGATATTTTAAAAATATTGGTCGACGATAACAATTATCAGACTTTTAATAAACAAATTGTAAATATATTTGATCTTAATATGATAAGAGCAGGTGCAAAGCCTGTGGCTGATATTCTTGTTTCAAAGGTTGTTGAAGAAGCTGAAAAAGTTTCTGTTGACACAAGTGCTTGGACGGAGCAAGATTGGGAAACTGTTGCTGTAAGTTTTGCAGACTTATTGAATGATGCATTTAAACTTATGGATGAGGTTGATATTCAAGCTGTGCTTGGCGACCCACTAATACTTTTGGATAACAATTCTAATACAAACTTGCAATCAGTGTTATCTAAACTTGGCAGAATTATAGACAATTTGCGTACAAATCCTTTGTTAAAGGCAGACAATAAGCCAGTTATTGATTCATTCTTAACAAAAAATAAATTTGTATTGCCTGATAATCAAGTGATTGATATCAACGGAAACAAAATTGATGTTCAAACTTATTCTTCATTGTTTAACGATGTGCTTTATCCATCAATGAACAAAATCAAAACTGCTGGAATGTATGAAATAATCAAAAGCGAAACTGGAATTGACCAAGTGAGATTATTTAATCTTGTTGCAAATCAAGACAAAAACTTTTTATCACAAGTTATCTTGCCACTTTATCAGGTTGAACCTACAAAAACTTTGCTTGTTGATGAACTTTTGATGACTTTGCAAAGTCAGCAAATAGATTTTTCAAAACTTACAACTTATGAAATGTGGGCAAATGATTTAGCTCAAATTGGAGAACTTTTGCAACAACTTAAAATTATAAAAGTTACAGAAACTCAAAATGCAATTGAATATTTGTTTGGTGGCGGAGATGTATCTAAGTTTATGCTGAAAATTGATAAGGCAACTGAGGGTGCAAATGGTTATTTAACAAACGGTCAACTTTCAAAAGTTGTCAGCCCAA
Organism: uncultured Clostridia bacterium; assembly: GCA_947649575.1. Taxonomy (GTDB): domain Bacteria; phylum Bacillota; class Clostridia; order Christensenellales; family UBA1242; genus Caccovivens. Next base: position 10,730 of record CANSRZ010000005.1, read on the forward strand.
TGCTTAATGCAACGTCAACTAATGGCTTGGTTAAAGAAATGTTTGCTATTATCGCTAATGCAGTCGGAACACTTACTGATAGCTCAGCTGTAACAATTTCTTCTGATGAAAAACTTTTAAGAGAACAAAATAGCGAAATTTGCGATATTATGGAAAACTTCTTGCCTATTTATAAAGAATATGATTTAGGCATTACTAAGCTTGAACAACTTAACAAAGAAAATGTTGGAATGCTTATGGATGCTCTTAAAGTTAACAAATACAGAGCCTCTGGAAATGGCGTTTTTGAAGTTGTATTTGATAAAATCACACAATACCTTGAAAGCAAATACGGAAATATGTTTGGGAATAACGGCGATTATTCCCAAACCAACTTCAAGGAAGTTTGTTCAAGTTTGCCAAATTTGCCAATCGCATAAAAGGGAATTAAATGGAATTTAAACATATACCAGTACTTTTGAATGAGGTCATTAATGGTCTTGACATAAAGCCAGGCGGCGTTTATGTTGATTGCACTATTGGTGGAGCAGGTCATTCAGGAGAAATTTGCAAAAAACTACATAATGGAAAGCTTATTGGCTTTGATAAAGACAGCACGGCAGTCAAAGTTGCAAGCGAGAGATTGAAAAATTTTAACTTTGTTCAGATAATTCATTCAGATTACAAAAACGCGTCTGAAATTTTGAAAGAACTTGGCGAAAATCAACTTGACGGAGTTTTGATTGATTTGGGCGTTAGTTCTTATCAGATTGACACTGCTGAGCGAGGCTTTTCATTTCTCCATAATGGCAGGCTTGATATGCGAATGGACAAGACTTCAAAGCTGGACGCTTATCAAGTTGTAAACTTTTATCCTCGTGAAAAACTTTTGGAGATTTTATATAAATATGGTGAAGAGCCAAACGCAAAAAGAATAGTTGATAAAATTCTTGAAGCGAGAGCGCAAAAACAAATTGAAACTACATTTGAGCTGAAAGATATCGTTGAAAGTGCGTTTCCTAAAAAACTTTTATATGCAAGAGGTGGCGTTTGCAAACAGACCTTTCAAGCAATTCGCATTGAGGTCAATGGCGAGCTGAGCGGGCTTGAAAACTGCTTGAAAGAATTGATTGAACTGCTTGCACCTAAGGGCAGAATGGCAGTGATAACCTTTCATAGTCTTGAAGACAGGATCGTTAAAAATGTATTTAAAGATGCATGCACTGATTGTGTTTGTCCGCCAAAAACTCCTATTTGCATTTGCGGGCATAAGGCAATTTGCAAAAGCATAACAAAAAAGCCAATTGTGGCTGGACAAGAAGAGTTGAAATACAATTCTCGAAGCAGTAGCGCTAAACTTAGAATTATAGAAAAATTATAAAAACGCTTAATTTAAGCGTTTTTTGTTTAAAAAATAACAAAATTAGCAAAAATTTTTAAAAAAGTGTTTAATTCTTGTTTTGAATGTGCTAAAATGTAAGCAAGAAATTCATAAATCAAAAGGAGGGGAAGTATATTATTATGGAAGAAAAATCTATAAAAACTCTTTTGCTAGACAAAAAAACTGAAGAGCCAGAAATTCAATATACTCCTCAGCCAAAAGTTCAAATAACAAGAACGCCTCCGCCAACTGCTCAACCACAGAAAATCAATATTTCTCAGTTGAAGCAAAAGGCAGAGCCAAGACATCGTGTGGTTGAGAAAAAAGAAATCAATTTTTTTGGTGGTTCTTTTGAAAAACAAGATGAGCCATTGCCTGAAAAAGAAATTCTACCTAAGGCGCAAGATTTTTCTTCTGTGATAGAAACCCCTAATTATGATTTTATCCAGCCTTTAAGTGAAGAGCAAGAAGAAAAGATATTCAAAATAAAAAAAGAGGAAAAGCCAAAAAAGAGTCCGTCTCCATTTTTGAAGAAACTGAAAATCATTGTGTTTACTTTGATGATTGCAGTGTTTGGCTCTTGGACGGTTTATAACGCGGTTGAACTTTCAACTGTTGTAACTGAATATAATCTTAAACTTGATCAATATCTTTTGAAGCTTGCCACACTTGACTCAGCAAGTGGAATGAATGACCTTTTCCCAACTTATCCAGAGGAAGAGAATACAGCTTCAAGCATAGCAGAAAAGTCAAATTGGTTTGATAGATTTTGTAATTTTATAGCGGGGATTTTTGGAGGTTAAACTTGCAAAAATTGTATTCCTTGCATTCATTAAGAAAAAGGATATTTGCAATTATGATTGTGATATCCTTTCTTTTTTGTGCGCTTTTTATAAGACTTTTTGTTTTGCAAATTATAAATGGTCAAGCGCTTCAAATAAAAGCAACTGACCAGTGGACGCGAGACCTTGCCATTGTTGCGCCTCGTGGAAATATCACAGATTCAACTGGCGTTAATTTGGCGGTGAGTTATACAAGTTATAATGTTTTTACTCGACCTCGTGAAATAACGGACGCTCAAGAAGTGTCCAAATTTTTGGCTGATATACTTGAACTTGATTATCAAAACACATTTGATAAGGTCAGCAAAAAAGGTGTTAGCGAAACGTTAATCAAAATGCAGATTGAGGGCGAAATAGCAGAAAAAATATATGCAAAAAATCTTGATGGCGTGTATTTGGCTGAAAATTGTCAAAGATTTTATCCTTATGGCAATTTAGCGTCGCAAATCATAGGCTTTACAAGCATAGATAATCTTGGTCAGGCTGGCATTGAGGCATATTTCAATGATTATCTTAAAGGTCAGGATGGTTACAGTTATGTGCAAAGTGATTTGCAAGGTAAAGAGATTGGCGGAAGTTTGAGATATTATGTAGGGGCAACGCCAGGCAATAATTTAAAACTGACTTTAAATAGCAAAATTCAACTTGTTATGGAACAAACTCTTGAAAAAATTATGCTTGAGCAAAAAGCAAAATCTGTTTCTGCGCTTATGATTAAGCCAAAAACTGGCGAGGTTGTTGCAATCTCCTCAAAGCCAAGTTTTGATTTGAATGAAGTTCCGCGTGATGACCTTGCCGCTTTGTTTGAACAATCAAAAGTCAAGTGCGTGACTGATAATTATGAGCCAGGCTCAACTTTTAAAATTTTAACAATTGCAATGGCGCTTGAAGAGGGTGTTACTAATTTTGAAGACAGATTTTATTGCCCAGGCTATCGCGTGATTGATGGTGTGCGCATTAAGTGTTGGAAATCTATTGGTCACGGCTCTCAAACTTTGGTGGAGGCATTTGCAAATTCTTGCAACTGCTGCTTTATGGATTTGGCTTTAAGAATTGGCAAAGATAAATTTTATAGTTATATGCAAAAGTTTGGCTTAGGCACGCAGACAGGGATTTCTATCACAGGCGAAGCCAAAGGAATTTTGATGAGTAAAAATCTTGTCAAAAATGTAGACCTTGCAAGAATGGGCTTTGGTCATGCTGTGGCGGTGACTCCTGTTCAGCTTGCAATGGCAGTTTCTTCTGTTACAAATGGAGGCAGTTTGTTGACTCCATACATTTTGCAAGAAGTTTGCGACTGTGATAATAATTTAATGAAAAATTATCAAAAAACTGTAAAAAATTCAACAATTTCATCACAAACTTCAAATTTAGTAAACGAACTTCTTGAAAAAGCGACCAACAAAACAGCGCCTTACACCTTTGTTGAGGGCTATAATGTGGGAGGCAAAACTGGAACAGCACAAAAATACAAAGATACAGGAGGGATTGACCAAGGCAAATATATTTCCAGCTTTATTGGGACTTATCCTGCAAACGACCCTGAATATGTTTTACTTTTGCTTGTGGATGAGCCAAGTGCAGGAGCATATTATGGCTCAATTGTTGCAGCACCTTACGGCAAAGAAATTTTCTTAGGCTTGTTTGACTATTTAGGTGCTAAAAAAGATGATGAAAGCGTGGTGATTGAATATGTAACAATGCCTAACCTCGTTGGCAAAAGTTTGACGGATGCGGCTATTGAGTTGAAAGCGCTTGGACTTGATTTTGAACTTGACGGCGAGGGGCAAATGGTGAAAGGGCAACTCCCGCCAGCAGGGACGCAGATAGAAAAAGGCGGAACGATTATAATTATAACTGATTGACAAGAATTGTTTGTAAAAACTTGTTTAAAAGAGCAAATTATGATATAATAATAACATGACTTTAACTTGGGTTTTGATAATTTGTGGAATTGCATTGGCAGTTTTGTTCTGCCTGTGTTTGGCAATTGCAAATTATGCGCCAGAGCGGTTCATGGATATTTATAAAGAATGCAATGAGCAAATTGCAGATTGTGATTATACTCCGCGCGAAATTGTTGACGATATAAATCATAATGAATTTGGAGGTCAGCTTAAAATAGAGAGGACTGAAAAATATGCGGGGGACGCTTATGTAAGAGGTGGCTGGCTGCTGCTTTCAGATATCACAATGCAAAGCCGAGGAATTTCAGCCTATGCAACGCTTACTCATGAACTTGGGCATGCTATGCAAGATAGAGATGGCAACAAACTGAAAGTCAGGTCAATCCTTATGAGAATAGGCATGTTGATTGGCCCGCTACTTTTCCCAGCCTTGATTGCTGGGCTGATATTGATTGCGATTGGTGGAAGCGTTTTCTATTGGGGCATTGGTGTGGCGATTTTTGGAGGACTGATATTCTTGCTTGCAATCGTTTTAAGAATACTTACAATTTCAATAGAAAAGGATGCTTCAAAAAAAGCTATAAAGATTTTAAATCAATATTTAAATCAAAAAGACTTAAAAATTGCAAAAAAACTGCTAAATAGTGCAAAATTAACTTATTGGGCTGTTATGTTTAGAACGCTTTTGGGTTGGACATTTTTAACTCGAAAGCCAACCTTATTCAATTAGGAGGAATTTATGGAAGCAATATATATTGGATATTTGATTTGCGGAGTTGTGATTTTGTTTGCAATTATCCTTGCAGTTTATGCACAAATCAAAGTTTCAAGCACTTATAACAAATATATGGAGACACAAGCTAAAAGTGGGATAACTGGGCGTCAGCTTGCTCAAAATATTTTAAATTCAACGGGGAATCAGGCAACTTTGCGCACAATCAGAGGTCATTTGAATGATCATTACAATCCAGTTAACCACACCGTGAACATTTCAGTTGACAATGCCGATAGCTCCTCAATTTCTGGCTTGGGCGTTGTTGCTCATGAAATGGGGCATTATCTTCAACAGGTTAAAAATTATAAGCCTTTCTATATCCGCCAAACTATTGTCAAACTTTGCAATTTCACTTCTGGATTGCTTGTGCCTATGCTGTTGATTGGAATACTGCTTAATGTGTTTCTCTATGCCTTTGCTGGCAACGTTGTGATTTGGATAGCCGTTGGCATTTATGGTGTTTCCGCTCTTGCAAATCTGGCAACGCTTCCAGTTGAAATTGATGCGTCGAAGCGCGCTCTCAAAATGTTAAGCGGAATGGGCATTATGGATAAAGAAGAACTTGGCAAAACAAAGAAAGTTCTTTCAGCTGCCGCACTGACCTATGTTGCCGCACTTTTGGTTTCACTTGCTTACTTCTTGCGCCTACTTTTCTATGCTTTGATGATAACAGGAGACAGGTGATAAATAACTTTTTCACAAAATATGCTTTGTAAGCATATTTTTTGTTATGGAGGATTTTACATATGATAGAGAAAAAAGTTTGTTGGTGGTTTAGGCAAAAGCATGAAGTTGGCGATTTTGGACTACTACAAAGCACAAGCAATATTGAAACGGTTTCTGGCGAGTGCGATATTTTGCTTTCACAAAGTTGCTATATTGATGTCTCAACGGATGAGGGCAAAAAGCAAAATCGGCAATTACAAGACAGATTGCATACTCGGTGGGCTGAGATTTTTAAAGAGTTTTATACTAAGCCAGAATTTACAAATTTACATAAAAAAGAACTTATTAAAGTTATCAATAAGCATATAAACACCAAAGAGGACGGACGTCTTAAAAATTTCAAAATAATGTGTATTGAAAAAAAAGAAACAATTGAGGGGCAAATTAAATCTGGCATAAGAACATATGTTTATACAGAAACAAATCGAAAAGTTTGGATGCCAGTGCCAGAAAGAGTTGCAAACATAATGCAAAAGCAAGAGGCGACAACAAAAACTGAAACAAAGCTAGTTCCAGAAATGAAACAAGAGAAAGTAAACAAAGAAAATCAGTGGGATTAAAAAATGAGGGAAATCTCATTTTTTTTTCTTTGTCTATTGACAAATTTCAAATTTATGATATAATAATCTCATCAAAAGGAGAAAATTTATGAAAAAAGTTGATATCAATTGGAGTATTACTCAAGATAAAAAGAGATTAAATATTATATCATTTGCCAACATTGCGCGAGGCAAAGCAACAGTTGCTGTTTCGGATAATTTTGAGCTAGATAACGAAGAGGGACTTAAAAAAATTCGTATTAGAAATAATATTTCTGAAAGAGAATTCACAAACGAAGAAGTTTTAGGCTTTTATTTAGGTGAGGCTTGGAGTAAGGTTTTGGCAGAGAAGCTTGATTATAAATTTTTAAATTTGATACAAGCAAAGGAAGAGGCTATTCTTGAATATTTTAATGAAATTGCAAGGTCAAAAAATATCGGCATGATGACTCATGTTGAGGTTGAGAAATTCGAAGATCAAGATATCGACGAAAGGCCTGTAGAACTTAATGGTAAAAAATATAAATTAGCCACAACGACAATTCAAACTTGGACTTTGGTTAAAGAAAATAAAGAAGAAAAAGTAAATGCACAAAAAGCAGAAAACTCAAAACCAAAGAAACAAGAAAAAGAAGTAGAAATGAAGCCAGTGAGAAATGTTCATTTTAACGCTGAAGCTATGCTTGATGATTAATACAAAAAATCGAGAGTAATTCTCGATTTTTTGTTTGGAATGAAATTTTTAATGCGTCTTGCTAATTTTAATATTCATCGCGCATATCAAATTCAGTGCTGGCTTCAACATTGGTCTGAGCGCAATCACAGTCTGCTTTTTTGCAAATAAAGCTTTTGCAGAAATGCTTTTGTTTGCCATTTGACATTGGCTGACCGTCACCAAGAGAAACGTCAATAACTTCTTTGTTGCACTCACAGCCTTTTTCATTGTACACACATTCGTTTACATTGCAACGAACTCCGCTGTTGCATTCACAATTTTGATTATTCATTAATTTACCTCCAAAATTATTGTGTAGCAAAAATTTGTTATTATTCTAATTGTTGTAATTATTATGTCAAGTGTGGGGGCGGCAGCGATAGCAAAGGCATAAAAATAGCAAGTTGCATTTTTATGATTTTAAATAGTTTGTTACTTATTGCGCTTGTTGTTATGTTTATTTGGGCTGGTTCAATTTTTTGTTGAAGCAGGAGCATAAAACGGATAAAAGCTTATCCTTTTTTTATTTTTTTCTATTTTATTTGACAAAAACGCATAAAATATGATATTAATAGGTTGGAGATAAAATTTATGAGTAATTTATTAGCATTACAATTCAGCGGGCTTGAACTTGTCGCTGCAATTTTGGCTGTTATCACAGCGATTGCTGTTGTTTATGCTTGTGTGGCAAGAATTGTTTTATGGTTTCGCTATCATAATTTAAATAAGGTTGAAACTGAGGGAAATCAAACTGCATATGAAGCAACAAGAGCGCTTCTTGATGCAAATGAAATGCAAGATGTTCAAGTCAAAAAATGTGGCTTTTGGCGTGCTTGGCTTTGGGGAAATTCCTACAGTGTTCGCAAAAAAACAATCTTTTTAAGAAAAGGAATTATTAATCAAAAATCTATAACAGCTATTGGTGTAGGACTTCAAAAAGTGGGGCTTGCAATCATGGATAAGCGTGGAGATAAAAAAATCAAAACAAGGTCAATCTTGCTTCCTTTAACTTATTTAGCACCACCACTTTTTATTCCAATTGTTATTATTGGGCTTGTGTTTGATTTTGTTATCGGCTTCACAGGCGTTCCTACAATCATTGCAGGAATTGTTGGCATTGTGCTTTATTTCTTAGCCTTTGTTTATATGATTATCAATATTCCAGTTGAAAAGCAGGCAAATCGTCTTGCAATGGGCATTATGGAAAAGTCTAGTTTCTTGACTGCTGATGAACGCGAACAAGTGAACAAACTTTTTAAATCATATATAACAATGTATGTTGTTGATTTTATAATCGCACTACTCAGAATAATTCAAGCTATTTTGAAAATTATTATAAGTGCAAAAGGAAATTAAGCAAATTCTGCTTGACAAATTGCGATTTTTGTTTTAAAATTATCATAGCATTGAAAAGGCTTGGCAACCTTGGAGCTAAACGCGTGTCGGCGTAAAGACGATTAATGAAGGTGTTTATCACGAATTAGGGTGGAACAGCGGTTTAAAACTATCGCCCCTAAGCAAATAGATTTTTTGCTTAGGGGTTTTTATGTAGTGTCTTAGACGCTTTATGATGTGATATCCGTCTAGCAAATTTAAATTAAAAAAATAAAGTGCATAATGCACGCACAGGAGGAATTTATGGAAGAAAAAAAATTAACAATGGAAAAACTTGTAGCGCTTTGCAAATCTAGAGGCTTTGTGTTCCCTGGGTCTGAAATTTACGGAGGCTTTGCCAATACTTGGGATTTTGGGCCAATCGGTGTTGAACTTAAAAACAATGTTAAACGTGCTTGGTGGAAAAGATTTGTTCAAGAAGACCCATGCACTCATGGTGTTGACGCTGCAATTCTTATGAATCCAAAAACTTGGGAGGCGAGCGGGCATATTGCAAGCTTTGGCGACCCAAAAATGGATTGCAAAAAGTGTAAAGAGCGATTTAGAGCAGATACTTTGATTGAAAATCATTCTAAGGGTGCGGTTTCAGCCGAAGCAATGACTAATGAAGAACTTGAAGCTTATATCAATGAGCATCATATTTGCTGTCCAAAGTGCGGAAATTTTGATTGGACAAATATCAGAAAGTTTAACCCAATGTTTAAAACTTCAAGAGGAACGCTTGAAGCTGATGCTGATGTGGTTTATCTTCGCCCAGAAACTTGCCAAGGCGAGTATGTTAACTTTTTGAATGTTCAACGCACAACTCGTGCAAAAGTGCCTTTTGCGATTGCTCAAATTGGAAAGTCTTTTAGAAATGAAATTACGCCAGGAAACTTCCTTTTCAGAACAATTGAGTTTGAACAAATGGAACTTCAAATGTTCTGCAAAGAAAGTGAGAGCATGGATATTTATAATGATTATAAGGCTCGCGCTAACAAATTTGTAAATGATTTGGGCTTGAAACAAGAGAATTTGCGTTTCCATGACCACGATAAGCTTGCTCATTACGCAAAAGCTGCCTGCGATATTCAATACAATTTCCCAATCGGCTGGCAAGAACTTAACGGAATTCATCATCGTGGCACTTGGGATTTATCTCGTCACCAAGAATATTCTGGCAAAAGTATGCTTTATCTTGATCCGTTCACAAACGAGAAATTTTTGCCTAATGTTATTGAATATTCTATCGGCGCTGACCGCTTGACTTTGGCGCTTTTGTGTGAAGCCTATGAAGAGCAAACGTTGGAGGGTGGTGATAGCCGTGTTGTTATGCATTTACATCCAGCGATTGCCCCTTATAAGGTTGCAATTTTGCCACTCCAAAAGAACTTGTCAGATAAAGCCAAAGAGGTTTATTCAATTTTATCGAAAGAGTTTATGTGCGATTATGATGAGGCAGGCTCAATTGGCAAGCGCTATCGTCGTCATGATGAGATTGGAACGCCTTTCTGCGTGACTATTGACTTTGACACTCTTGAGAACAATACAGTTACTATTCGTGACCGTGACACTATGGAGCAAATTCGATTAAACATCAACGAGCTTGTTGATTATGTTGTACAAAGAGTAAAATTTAATTAAATTAAAATAAAAGTGGTTTAGCCACTTTTTTATTTTGTAGGATTTATAAAATATCAAAAATTTCGCAAAAATATTGAAAAAATAGACATTTTTTTGACAAATTTGCAAAAACATATTGACAAATCCCCCCCCCGCGGTGGTATAATGGTGCCGAAGCGAGGGGATAAATGGTTGTTTGGAAAGTTATTTATTCGATATTAACATTTGTTATGGGTGCAATGGTGGCATATATGTTTTTGTATGTTGCTATTGGCTTGTTTAAGAAAAAGAAATTTAAAGAGGCAAAAAAAGAACATACTTATGCTTTTCTGATTGCTGGAAGAAATGAAGAGAAAGTTATTGGTCAACTTATAGACAGTATAAAAAAGAATAACTATGACCAAAGCAAGCTTAAAATCTTTGTTTGTGCTGACAATTGTGATGCAAAAGACAAAACGGCAAAAATTGCAAGGTCTATGGGAGCAATTGTATATGAAAGGCATGATTTGACCAAAGTTAGCAAAAGTTATGCACTTGATTTTCTGCTTTCAAGCATTGGAAATGATTATCCTGACTATCTTCCAGACGGATTTTTTGTGTTTGATGCTGATAACTTGCTTGATAAAAATTATATCAAAGAAATGAATAAAGCTTTTGATAACGGTGAGGAGATTATCACTTCTTATAGAGCGTCAAAAAATTATGGAGATAGCCTTTTTGCAATGGGGTCATCAATACATTTTATAAGGGCAAGCAGATTTTTGCATACTCCAAGAGTTTTGCTTGGTCTTTCAACAAATGTGACAGGAACAGGATTTTTGGTTTCAAGCAAGATTTTAAATCCAAAAGGTGGCTGGAAGTATGGAAAAATAACTGAGGATGCTGAGTTCTCTTGTGATAATTTGCTGAAAGGGCACAAAGTTTCTTATTGTGATGACGCAATTTTCTTTGACGAACAGCCAGTCTCATGGAAGCAAACTTACAGACAGCGTTTGCGCTGGCAAAAAGGAATTTATCAATGTTTTGGAGCTTTTGCATTAAATTTGATGTGTATGTTTTGTGTTAATTTAAATTTTTCTTTCTATGACTTCTTTATGTATTATTCCCCATTACCTGTATTTTCAACGACTTGGGCCTTGACAAACGGAGTTGTTGCGCTGGTGCAGAGTATAATATCAATAACAAATGGTGCTCCAATTTGGGGAACTCTTTTAGTGTTAATAATTGCATTATTAAAATATTTCGCTGTTATGTATGCTGGCTTTTTTGTGTATGGATCGCTCTCAGTTCTTAAAGATTGGAAACGCATAAAAGCCACTAGAATAAAGAAAATATTATCTATGTTTGCCTATCCATTATTCATGATGACGATAATTCCTATCTGCTTTATTGCAATATTCAAAAAAGTTGAGTGGAAGCCAATTGTAAGAAATTCAACAGTTACAATTGATGAAGTTGCTGAAAATAAATAAAAGCCTTAATGGCTTTTATTTTTTTGACAAAATTTGATAAATTATAACAAAAAAGTCATAATTTTCGCATTGTGAGAATATATTGAATGTTATATAATAGATACATTCACATAAAAAGGAGAAAGTTATGTTATTTTGTGATATGGTTGAAAGGTTAGAAATTCCGTATTTTATAAAATGTCAGTTGAAAGTGCTTGATGGGGAGAAAATGCAGACATGCATAAAAAATCTTGACATGGTCAAAATGTTTTCAACTGAATTTGTAGATTTGAAAGATATTAAAGAGTTTAACAGAAATCAAATTCTTAATAAAAATGTGTATGTGCATGATAAAAAAATCGAGGTCAAGGCGCATAATATAAACAATCAGGACTTTGGCTTGTGTAGAAGCGATTGCTATTTAGGGCAAAATGCTCCGTTTTTTAGAATTGGACTTAATGTTTCTAAAAACAAAGTATTTTTTGCTATGTATGAAGCAAAGGAAAATTCTTTTGATGAGGCGTGTTATATATTTTCTTACAGCAATCAAAGCAGACTGGATAAAGCGGAAGTGATAGAAAAAGGGCACAAACAAATTATTGATTTAGCCGAAATTGAAGCGTAATATAACAAAAACAATAAAAAAAGAGCAAAATTATGCTCTTTTTTGTTGTTTTGTTGAAAATAAATGTTATTGATTTATTATTCGATTTTTTGATAGTCGCCCAGCACTAGGGCTTGTTATGAACGGATAGACTATTGCTTTACTAGTTGCCTATTGACAGTCGTGCAACATTGGGTTGCCGCCAAGCATTAGGCTTGCGAGCCGAATTTTTCAGCATATTCTTCATAAGTGCCAGTGAAATCAATTACTTTGTTTTCGTCAGTGAGGTCAATTATTCGATTGGCTGTTGTTTCGATAATTTCTTGGTCATGAGTTGAGAAAAGTAACACGCCTTTATAGTTTTGCATGCCTTTGTTGAGGGCAGTTATGCTTTCAAGGTCAAGGTGGTTTGTTGGCTCATCCAAAATTAAAATGTTAGGACTTTCGAGCATAATCTTTGCAAGCATGCAACGCACGCGCTCGCCACCAGAAAGCACATTTGCAGGCTTCAAGTTTTCTTCACCAGTGAAAAGCATACGCCCAAGCCAAGAACGAATATATGTTTCGTTCTGATCTTTTGAAAATTGTCTTAACCAGTCAACAATTGAGTTATCATTTTTCTCAAACAATTCTATATAATTTTGAGGGAGATAAGATGCTTTTGTGGTTTTTCCCCAACGGATTTCACCGCCGTCTGCTTCTTCTTTTCCAATCAAAATATTGAATAAAGAGGTTAAAATTTGATTATTTTTTGCAAAAAATGCAACTTTTTGATCTCTTTCTATGTTGAAAGATAAATTTTTAAACATTCCATTTTTGGTTAAGTTTTCAACTTTAAGCACTTCTTTGCCAAGTTCTTGCCCGCATTCAAAATTGATGTAAGGATACTTTCTTGATGACGGTTTGATATCCTCAATTGTAAGACGTTCAAGCTCTTTCTTTCTGCTTGTTGCTTGTTTTGATTTTGATGCATTGGCTGAGAAACGTGCAATAAATTCTTTTAATTCTTTAGCGCGCTGTTCAGCTTTTTTATTTTGGTCTTTGAGCTGGCGAGCAATAAGTTGGCTAGACTCATACCAAAAATCATAGTTGCCAAGAAACATATTTATCTGACCATAATCCACATCGCAAATGTGAGTGCAAACTTTGTTTAAAAAGTGACGGTTGTGCGAAACGATGATGACAATATTGTCAAAATCAAGCAAGAAATTTTCAAGCCATTTTGTTGTTTTAAAGTCAAGGTTGTTTGTTGGCTCGTCAAGAACCAAGATGTCAGGATTGCCAAACAGTGCTTGTGCTAAAAGAATTTTAACCTTAACTTTTGGATCCATGTCTTTCATAAGAGTGTAATATTCTTCCTCTTTGATCCCCAAATTTTGAAGCATGCTTTTGGCTTCGCTTTCAGCTTCCCAACCTCCAAGCTCTGCAAAAAGAGTTTCAAGTTCGCCAGCGCGAATGCCGTCCGCTTCGTTAAAATCTGGCTTCATGTAAAGCTCATCTTTTTCTTTCTGAATATCCATAAGGCGCTTATGCCCCAAAAGAACTGTATCGAGAACGGTTTCATTATCATAGGCATTTTGATTTTGTGCAAGCACGCTCATACGTTCGCCAGGAGTGATAAAAATCTCGCCAGTGTTAGGCTCAAGTTCGCCAGTCAGGATTTTTAAAAATGTTGATTTTCCCGCGCCATTTGCGCCGATTATTCCATAACAATTGCCTTTTGTAAATTTTAAATTAACCTCTTTATAGAGTGTCCTCCCGCCAAAAGCAAGAGAAATATTTGAAGCTTGTACCATAATTTTCTCCTATTATTATTTCAACTTATTATACTTGATAAATAAAATAAAGTCAATAGAAAATTAATTAATAAATAATTTAATAAAATTAATTTAAAATAAATAAAAAATAATTTTTTGATAATTTATTAAAAATCATTAAAAAATTGCAAAAAAATTAAAAAAATAACTGATTTTTTCTTATTTTTTGATTTTTAAAATATTTTTTATTAATATTTTTAATTAAAAACAATTAAAATATTGCATTATTTCTTTGCCTTTGTTTTAAAGAGAAAGAAATATTTTTTGATTTTATTTTTTATAGATAAATAATTTGTTAATATATTATTTATAATATATATAAATATAAGGCTAATTCGTTTGCATTTTTTGTTTAAAAAATGTAAAATATTACATATAAGTTTGGATTGTGAATATTTTATTTCTCGACCTTATTATTTAAAACTTTGCAAACTTTATTAAAATTAAGCGAATTAATTTACATATTTTTTTAAAAAGTTTTTAAAGGAGCAAATTATGAAAAAGTGGGCTATTTGGAAAACTATTTTGGTTGTTATTGCCAGTGTTGTTTTTGTGGCTGGTGCAACTGTAGGTGGAGTTTATCTTGCAGGCGGGTTTAAAACAAAATACATAAATCCAGACAGGATTTCTTTTGTGATTGATGAAAAATTCTTCAATGCAGAATATGCTCAATATGAAATTTCTGGCTCTGATGAAAACTTGACATTTAACGCAGTTATTGAGGGTGAAAAAGAGGGCGATGAGATTACTCAAAAAACCGTCACCCTTGACCTTGACGGCGGAAGAATTGACTATGAAAAGAAAACTGTTCGAAACAATGTTGTGGTTGTTCCAAGAGAGGTTACAATTGGCGAGCCATTTACAATAACTCTTAATAGACAACCTTTAAGAATTTCTGCAAGCGGAGAAATTTCTTTCAATGAACAAGATGCGCTTTTATATAACCAGCAAGGACTTCCTGTGCCTTGGGTTGTTGGCGGGTTGACAACAATAACTGCTCGCGCTGAAAACGAGGAAGTTTACACAACTGTTAATCTTGCAGTTGACACTCCTGTTTATAGCATACATAACACAGCTGTTAACAACGACGGCAGAGAAGTTGATCAGCTTACTATTAATGAAACTTTTGACATAAAAACAGTTTTCTATCCTGCTGAAAGTGCGTATCTGTTCAATGACCGCACAAATGACAGGGTTGAAAACAAAAGAGTTAGACGTGCTTTTTATGAAACTGTTACAAACAATATCAGAGCTGAATTTGATGAAGAGTTTAACAGATATTTTTCAGCAGTTAATGTAAGCACTGGCAACAGGCTGAATGCTTATGCGTTTAGAGATGCAACTGCTCAGATTGAAAATATCAATCAAATAACTAATGACCTTGCAGGCGATTTATCTGCAATTTATAGCAGACTGGTTTCTTTGCTTAATGGTGGACAAGTCAGCGTGGCTTCTGGAAGTTTGATTGTGGATATCAATAGAGCTTCAATCAAAACTTTCTCAATTGGCTATGCAGGCTCTTCATATAACATGTATGCAGGTGAAGATTTTGTTCTTACAATGACTCGCACACCTTATGCAAACGCAACTCTTGATGCAAAAGTAATCTCTTCAAATAATAACGAAGAATTGCCATCTATGCTTAGAAATATTGCAATCAATTTTGAATATTCAATTGATAATGGACAAACTTATCAAGATGCTTCAAGAGTGCTTGATATTTTGGGCGGTGAACAGGTAGAAATAGAGGACAAGACATATTATCTTTCTGACACAACTCCAAAAGATCCAAGATATTGCTTCTGGACTTTAAGAACAAACGGCGAATATGAAATCAGAATGACTGTTGTTTTGCTTATTGAAGTTGAGGGGCAAGAGGGCGTTTACTCATTGTTCAAAGATGACGGAACTGTTATTAGTTCAAATGTCACATTGTATACAGAAATCAAAGAGGATGAGCCTGTTAAATGGGCAAATGATGACCCAATCAATATTACTCTTGACTTTAACGGAACAAGCACAAAACCTGCTTCAAGAACTTTATCAAATCTTGTAAGCATTCCACAAAATAACATTTATAAAACTCCACAATTCTTTGCTCACTTTGCAAACGGGACAACATCTGAGGAAATTGAAAAAATCTTAGGCAAAGGCAATGCTGATTTGTCACCAGATAATATCAATCATAATGGCACTTATCAATTTGGCAACAGTGAAATGACCTTGTATCCTGTTTCTAATGAGTTGACCGTTTATGACATCGGCAGATTTGAACTTTATTATGCAACTGTGCAAACTGTTGGGAATAAGTATGTTATTGATGACGATAACAGATATGTAATTGTTCAACCTGTTGCAACTCCGCTTAATGTTATTGTAACAAAAACATTGTATCAAGATTCAATTTCTGGCATGACTCACAAAACTTCAATGGAACTTGAAGAGGGTTTGACAAATTATTATTTCCATTCAGGCTCAGCTGACACAATTGAATTGACATTCCAAATTGTAGATGACAGTTATGCAATTTTTGCCGAAAAGCTTGGTCAAAACAGAATAGAATTTAACATGCTTGCATACAACGCTGATAATGAACTTGTAAGCATTAATGAACATTTCAATAATCTTGATATAAACAGCATTGTTTATGACGAGGAAGAAAAAACTGTAACTTATATATTGACAATCAAAAGCACATTTAATGAAGTGCTTAGTGATTTGAGAATTGTTTCTGCAAGTTTAAAAGACCTTGATAATGATGCGCTTGCTCCTTGGATATTTGATTTTACAGAAAATTATTATCTTTATACTCCAATCCCTGAAACAATAGACTTTGCTGTTAAAGATTTTCAAGCTGGTGATTATCAGCAAAATATAGAGATAAATCAAACTCTTAGCAATGATGCTGACGCAAACTTGACAATTCGTTATGAAGTGACAGATGCTCAGACTGGCAGAAAAGAAGTTCGTGAATATAAATCTGTTAAAGAATTTGTTGAACAAAACATCAACGTGATTATCGCTGACCAACATGGCAATACTTCAATTTTTGAAGACGATTGGATTTTTGTAACCGATTATGCAAACATTGTAAGAATTTTGCCTGGCGGAAAAGAATTTGCATTCTCATCAACTGAGGGAGAGCAAAGTGCTAATATTTATGTTAGATACAGCGGAAGTGAAAAAGCTTTGGCAAGCGATATAAAATTAAGCCTTACAGTTAACTCTTCTGGCATTCAAAGAATTGAATATGACAACTCAACAGAAATTGGCTCGACTGCAGACTTAATAGCATCAGACTCTTTGGATGTTATCTCAATTGGAAAGTATGGCTCAAACAAAATCCATCAGGGAGAAACTTCGGCTAACAATGTGATTGACCTTTATAAACTTGTAACTCTTTATTTAGATGCGTCAACAGAATATTTAGGCAAAAACTATAACTTTATTTTGGATTCTCAATATTTGGACGCTCAGGATTCTAATACAATTGTTGACATGTTTGGCGAAAATGGCATGTTGATATTGACATTTAGCGATGCCTCTTCAATTCCAGGTTATATAGACGACATCGAACAATATGCAAATGCAATCAAAAATGTATTAAGAACAGCTAAAATTCAATCTATGACAGTTAATCATAACTTTGGCAAAAATCATGATATGATTTTCAAAATTGTGGATGCTGGCAACACTGGTGTTGTAAACATCACAATGAACTTTACTTTCTTTGCAAATGTAGCAACATCAGGCTCAACCACTTTGGGCACAACAGAAAACCCAATCTATGCGGCAACAAATTATTCTATTGGCAGTGGCAATGGAAGCATTAATATAAATTATACAAACGCAGACACAAATGTTGGCGAAGTTGAAAAAAGCAAATCTGTTGCATTAAATGATATACTTTTAAAACAAATCAACAAAAATGGCACAGCCTATGTTGTTGACAATGGCGAAAGTGGCTATAAAATTGCTTTTGGAGATAGCAACAAAGATATTAGTTCTGCTACAATCACTGTTGTTGGCGGAGTTCCAGTATTTAGCTTTAATGATTTCTGGAATGAGAGAACATTAGAGTTTCCAGTTGTTTTCTATCTTGAAGAAACAGATAATGATTTTGCTCCTTTTGTTTCATTAAACTTTACAATTACAAGAAATATTCAAGTTGTAAATAAAAAGATTGAGGACTCTCAAGAAAACAAGAAATATTATTTGATAGAAAGAAGCTCTGCTGAAAGTTCAAGCAGTCAGTCTAACAATATAAGAGATTATATTGATATTGACAGAATTGCGCCAAGCAGTGTCGCTGTTCCTGCTGATATCAGATTTACAATGCAAGAAAATCCTTTCTTCTCAATTGTAAATAATCAAGCAAACAATCAAGCAACTATTTTGAGAGATGAAACAAAATTCCCAGTATTCCCTTATGGCGAAACGCAGTTGATTTATAACGTTACAGTGTCAATTGGTGAATCTGCAATTGGCAATGCAGACCTTGTATTTGATAGCGGAATAGACTATGCAGAGATTGCCAACAGAATGCTTGCTGTGTCTAATGATGCAAACGGTGATCGTGTAGAAGAAACAGGCAAAGCAAAAGTTGAAACTTACAAAGGAGTAAATTATCTCAAATTGACAGAGGGAGCTTGGGAAGTTGATAATAATTCTCAAGGTGCATTCTCAGGTTATAGAGTTAACTTTATAAGACAATATACTGACAAATCTTCTAATAATTCTATTGAGTATACTTCTATTGAATTTGGTAGAGACGAAACAGACACTGGCAATATTGCTTGCTCTTTCTATGGCTTTGACAATTCAGGCTTGTCTGGACTTGAAAACGAAGAAAATTTTGTAACCGTCAGAGTTGAAAACAGTGATAGAACATGGCAATATGTGCTTCTTATGCCAATCATAATTTCTCGCGTTGGCTCAACTTATGCTGTTTATGATAACAATCAAGAGGCAACTTTGACTGACGTGTTGAATGATAATATTGAGCAGTTGATTGAAAAAGATAAATATATGACAGTTGACGCAGGGGATGAAAACATTGTTGTTGCTTCTGAATATATAGATATCAATAATCCTTTTGGCGAAACTGCTCAAAAAGATGCAAAGATTTATTATTTTAACAGCAATGGGCAAACAGGAATAATTCTTGAAGAAATCTTTGTTGAGGGCTATTCAAAAACTGGACTTGTCAAAGAAATTGACCACTCTCAAACTGCAACAAATGGCAATGTGATTTTAAAACTTAATCACCTTGTTGGCGGAGCAAACAATTTTGCTTATGTATTCTTAAAAGCAACAATCAGCGGAATTGGCAACTCTGGCGGAAGTTTTACTCAGGTTTATTATTATGTAGTCAGAGTTAGACCTGATACTGAACTTATTTCTGCAACTTATCCTTATGCTGACGGCGAAGAACATATTTCAATTGATAAAAACGGACTTGGACAATTCAATTCAAAAACTATTGATTTGGATGAAAAATTTGATAAAACAACATTAGCACCAGATTCAACTCGCTATACAATCTCTGTGAATGGACAGGCAGGCGTTTATAAAGATTATCCAGTTTCACATTATGTTAAGAGCGTTAGCGAACAAGGCAGACCAATTGAAAATTGGCAAGATGTTATTGGTGTTGAATTTAATAATGAAAACAGAACTATGACTTTAAGACCTAAACAAGATGGCGTTTACACTATTGTTGTTACAAGGTCTTATCAAAATGTTGTTGGCGGTGAACTTGATTATACTTTCATTATAAATGAAGTTTCAAATTATAATCTTGAATTTGTTGACACAGCAATCACTCCTGCAAGAGATGAGGTTAACACTTGGATTTGGAATGTAAATAGAAATTCTGCAGATGGACAAAGCCAGTTCCAGACAAGAATAAACCTTAGAGCAGGCGAGAATCAAACAAGCACAATCGTTGAGGGCGAACTTGCAATTAACGCTATTAATTATGAGGATGCTTGCGAAAAAATCGTTTATAACAATAAAAACAGTGTACAAGATGGAGTAAATCCTTACAGTTTACTAAT
Organism: uncultured Clostridia bacterium; assembly: GCA_947649575.1. GTDB lineage: Bacteria > Bacillota > Clostridia > Christensenellales > UBA1242 > Caccovivens. The sequence goes on from CANSRZ010000005.1 coordinate 30,522, forward strand.
TGAACTTCAAGATTATTTAAGTCAAGACCACTCAATTGATGTTTATCTTTACACAAAGTTTGGGCTTCTTGGCACGCTTAGAATAAACATTAAGGGAAGCGTTGAATTTACAGGAACTCAACTTGGCGAAGTTAATGCAGGCAAAGATGTTGACCTTAAAGATTTCTTAGGCCAAGATAAAAACAATGCTGAAAACGAGGCAGATAAAGATAGAGGCGTTAAGATTAACGGACAAAAAGCTATATATTTTGTTGGCGCAAATCCTGCTGATTCAGAAACTCCTGATTATTATTACAACATAAAATCAGCAAAAATTATTGTTCAAGAAGAGCAAAAAATAAACGGTGAAACCATAATAGTTGAAAAAGAACTTGACAATGTTAAATTTGCTAAGATTGAGAATGACAAATTAATCACTTACTCAAATGCAGAGGATAAAGAAATTACAATCAAATTTGAACTTAACATCTGCTTTAAAGATGATAAGGGTAGATTGGTTGAAAAACTGTTTACTTTCAATCACAATGTAAAAATAGCAAAAGACTTAAAAAACAATGACCCAGCAGAGAGCGATATTGACTTGTCTGGCAATCCAAACAGCACAAGAATTAACACTGTTAAACGCGCAGGCAATGTTATTGCAGGTGAGGAAATTGTTGTAACTGCAAATGAACTTTTTAATGCTGGCAACTTGCAAGCAACACAAAACGCATTCTTCTCATGGCGTGCAATCTCTGGCGGAGAAGCATTCAGTGCAGGCTCTTCTGCAGACATAACACTTGAAGAACAGCAAGGCAAAATTGTTATCAAGACAAATGACATTGCAGAAAATACAAATTGCACAGCGCTTATCACAGTTTCACTTCGCGGAAACGCAAGTGAAGAAAGCACAGAATATTGTTCATTCTATGTGAAATATGAGTTCTTGGTTGAAAAGAACACTCTTATTGCAACAAATTATCCAGCTCCACAAGGGCAGGAACTTGATGTTGAATATATTAGTGACGAAACTATATTTAATGATTTCTTAACAGATTTCGTCAATGCACAAGCTCCATTTGTTAACACAAATGAAAGCGTAAACAAACCTTTAGACGCTGACAAAAACACAAAAGACTATGACGGCAACGGATTGTTCTCTCGCTTTGATATGAAATATAAGGTTAGAGGAGAAAATAAGTCAATTGGCTTTGCACCAATAGAAGATGCTAAGTTTGAAGTTAAAATTTCAAGCGCAAACAATGTTTCTATCAGAAAGGTTGTGGACGGACAAGAAGTTGATGTAGACTCAACAAATAAAGTTTTCTCAGACCAAGACGGAAACAATGTTGTGTTTGAAAACAGAGATGGAATGACTCCAGTTGGTGAATTTGGAATTAAGTTATATATCGGCAATTGGCGAGAAGTTACATCTTCAACAGGTGAAAAATATTACACAGCCGTTTCTGACGGAACTCAGTCAACAGTGACCTTTATGATCACTTGCAATGAAGTTGTTAACTATTACACAATTGTGATTGTGGAAGATGCTTATACTCTTGCAATCAACACAGTTAACAATAATGTTACAGATCAAGGTGAAATTTTCTATGTTGACAACTTGACAAAATCTGCAAAGATTTTTGAGGCTGACAGAATGGCTACTTTCACTGTTAAACGTGCATCTGAAAATGGTCAGATTGGTACAATTATCAAAACTCCATATAAAATGTTGTTTGAAAGCGTAAAAGATGAAGAAGTTGATAACAAACGCGATTCGGTTTACGCATATAAATATGTGGACTTGCAATTGTCAGATGTCAATATTGGTCAGGCAATTAATGTTGACCTTGGCGAGCCTTTTACAGACTATAACTTTGTTGGACTTTATGTTGCAGACAAATTTGCAACTGAGTGGGAAAACTATGTTAACAGCATTGGCTCAACTAAGCCGGAAAATAATCCTGGCTATGCTTATGAGAGATTTACAACATCAGCAACAAATTATGATTCTCAAATATTTAGTCAAACTCCAACACTTATTTCAAGACTTGACCTTAGATATAACAATATTAAAGTTGACTATGAAAAATATGCAAGCACATTGAAAGTTAAAGAAAATGACAATGATGAGGGCATTTCTGCAGGTAATTATGAAGTTCAAGCAGAAAATATTGATAAGTATTTGCAAATTTCTAAATTTAGCTTTACTTATCCATATAAGCTTGCTTCAAGTTCAACTACAAAAGAAGTTAAATATGAAGAAAAACCTATTGATATTCGAGGCGTAACTTATTCTTATTGCATATCAGTTGACGTTCAAGTTGATGAGGCAATTGAGTTTGTTGAAAAAACTCAGATTGTTGATGGTCAAGAAGTTAAAACTATTACTGCAAACAGCGAAAGTACAAATGATATTTATGCATATCAAACTCAAAACTTGATTGCAGGTTTAGGGGTTCGTCATCCAAGCTCAGTTAGCAAGCAGTTGGTTTCTGCTGATGACCTTAAGAGCGAAAACATTGATATTAACCTTGAAATTATGGGCTTGAATGGTGTTTGGCCAACTAATGACGCTTATATTGACGCTATCAGAAATATTTACGACCGCAGTGGCGTTACAAACTTTGAGCCTCAGGCAGATAGAAGCAATTCGCTTACAACTTACCTTGAAATTTCTCCAGTTCTGTTTGAAGTTTCAACAGGTGAAAATACTCCTCGCGATGAAACTATTGACTGGCAAATCAGAGGTTCAGGGGCAAGCAATCAAGGCAATCATGTTATCTTGCATATGAACTATGAAGTTAAGGTTACAATTAATGGCGAGCCTAAGACATTCTCAAAAGATTTCTATATTGTTATGAAAGTGTTGCCTGACTATGAAATCACTTATCTTAAAGTTGGAACGGCGACTCCTGATAATGACGGAAACATAACAAACGCAGGCGAAACAACTATTTATACTATAAGTGAACTTACTACAAATCCTGGTGGCGGGGCAGGCGAGAATTATGTTAATACAATTCTTGCAAGCAATAGTAACAACGATAATAAGATTGTTTCTGTTGTTCATAAAAATGACCCATCTAAACTTGAAGTTGGCGCTCAAGGATTTACTTATACTATGAAAATTAATGACACAGATGCAAATGATGAAACAATAACTTATAACAAAGATTTGAACGTTAAATCAAAATTGGCAAGAATGATTACCACAGGCAATCATTGGAGTGCAAATATTTCTAATAATGTTCAACTTCAACCTGAATACAAATGGACAAGTTCAAATGATAATGACAGCATTGTTATTATTGCAAAAGAAGTTAAATTTGGTGTTCAATATTACAGATTAACCGCTGTTGATATGTTTGGCTTTAAGTTTGATGTTTGCTTTGCATTGTCAAATGTATCTCAAATTAATCCAGCAATCAACTTTGGCAATGACTATTTGCTTGAGGGTGACAGCTTTGATATCGGAACTTATTACAACAAAATCACTCTTACACCCCAAGACAAGATAAAATCTGGCGAAAATGAAGACAAAATTCCGCTTGTGTCAACTGAGGAAGAGGGCAGAGCGCAGAGTGAAAACGTTTCAAAAGTTATGAATATTTCAAATTTGACAGCCTATGGATATGATAAACCTTTATATGCCCCAACACCAAATGCAGATGGGGTAACTCCTGAAAATTATGGTACATTCTTTACAGGAACAGATTCTAACAACTTGAACGAATTAAACAGCGCATATGTTCTAGTTGATGCGGCAAATAAGTCGTTCTATAAAAATATTCCGATCTTCTTGCAATTGAGAGTTACTTCAATCAAACTTTATTATAACAAGAAGTTTGTGGGCGAAGTTGTGCTTAATAATGAACAGAAAGCAACAACATTTAACGAAAAAATCGCATCAAGTGCAGGCATACACTTGTTTAAAGATGCAGAACATGATGCTGGTTTTGAAGATGCAAAAGCAAGATATTTGATGCCAAGATTGCCAGGATATATCTATGGTTCTAGAAGTGATCAAGAGTTAGAGATGGTTGTCGCTCTTGGATATAATTCAAGCTTATCTCATGGCGGTTCTCTTGAATCAGGCGCAAATTATGAAGAAACTTATGATCTTAGAACATCAGTAACAGTGCGCAGATCAACTAACATTGTTGACAGAGTTAACAATGTTGTTCGTGACGGACAAACCTTTGACGTTAAGGACTATATGAATGTATCTCAAACAACTGGCAACAAGACAACAATGTTTACTGCAAATCAATATGCAATTTATGATGATGCATTGGCAGTGACAACTCCTGCAAACAGTAATACAGAGTTTAAGTTGACAATCACAAAGACTGTTACAGATAAAAATGATCAAGGAGAAGTTACAGGATCACACCAAGAAACTGTAATTGAAAATAGATCTGTATTCTGCGTGAATAACAATTCTTATGCAAGTACAGACTATCTGTCACTTTCTGATTTGGCAGAAGTAACGCTTGATAAAACTGCTAAGTTTACAATAACTGGCGTTACAGTTAAAGGCAACAATGAAAGCGAAAGCGCAATCATCAAATATGCAGGAAATATAGTAAATACTGATGTTGAAACTTCATTAACTAGACTTGATGGCAAAGCTGGCAAATCTAATGCTGATGATGTTATTAATATTGAAGATTCTCGCAAATTGTATAATAATTCAGTGAATATCACCAAGTCTTATCTTGTGAGCGTGAACACAACAGCAACAACGGGCGAAGAATCAGAAAATTCTCAATATGATGCAAATGCCGAAACTGTTGAATATAGATATCCAAGAACATATATGGTGACAGGTTTCTATTACTCATTGAACTATAATTACACTGGTCTTAACCAAATAGTTGATGATTATTTGGAAGTTGCAGGTGCTGACGGCTCAATCAGTGGAAATAATGTTGAATATATCATTCCGCTAATGGGTTGGACAAAAGGCATGGAACTTACAACAGCTGTCCGCACTTCAAGTGGAATAAGCACAGCAGTTTATGACACATTCAGTGAAGCAAGCACTGAAAAATTGTATTTTGAAATCACAACCACAACGGTTGGAGGAACTCAAACTTCAGGTGCTGCGACAATTGATGAAGATGGAACTATCAGAACAAATCAACGTTTTGATATCAATTCTCACTATATCACAGTTGCAATCAAACAAAAGGTTTCTGGACTTGATGGTAGATATGCAAACAAAGCAACTGATCAAGACTTTGATTTGACAAGAACAAGAACATTCTCATTCAGATTAAGACCAAAAGCGACAGACGCTGACAGTATAACTCTTGGCGAGATAAGCAGTTTGATTAAGTCTGAGGGAAATGAATATACTCTTGCATTAAGACATAGAAGTTATGTTAATGGCGATATTAAGTATGAAAACAGACTTGTTAACTTTACTGCAAGCGGTTTGGGAAATGTAAAAGCATATATCACAAACACGACCTTGTGGGCAGGCGAAAGCGCAACAGGTGTTAATGAAACTTCTAATTCAGGCACATTTGACGGAGTTTATATTGATAAACCTGATAAAGGTGGTATATCATTTACTTCAAGATATGTAAGAGGCAAAACATTCACCTCAGATGAAGTGCTTGTTAAATTTATTAAAGATCAAACATATTCTAATGCAATAGTAACAAGTACTGATTACGAAAATCCTACACTAGGCACATATTATTTTGATAAGAGCGAGGGAAAAGCTCATGCTACAGGAAATGAGGGCTCGGATGACGAATATGAAATTATGAGTTTCCCTGCAGGCACATTGCATTATGAACAAAGAATCTTGTTAAGCTCAAATCTTAATGCGGTGGGGAAAGCCAATACAACAGGTTTAGTTGAATTTAAGAATGAGCCTCCTAAAACTGTTCAAACTGTTCTTGCAAAGACTTGTTATAAGGTTTTTGAAGATGAAGAGCAAAAACTGGTAACATACATTTTTAGAGATTATACTGGCATATACTACACAATTCTTTCTAACTTTGCGATTGTGGATGCAAATTCACTTTCGCAAAGGGTGGAAAGTTAGCGAGGGCTTATGTATAACTGGATTTTGATTGTCATGACTGTTGTCGCTTCTATGAACTTTCTGCTTCTTATCGCCATGGTTTTCTTGGAACAAAGAAAGCCACAAACAATCATTTCATGGCTTACAATTCTAACATTTTTGCCAATATTAGGCTTTATCTTATATGTCATATTCGGCAGTGGGCTTAGCGTAAGAACTAGGCGAATGATAAAGAAAAAGGATATCTCAGAACGAGATATCCTTAAAAATATTGACGGAATTCATAACCTTAAAAATGCTAAGGTTGAAAGCATAACCGAAAAGGATAGGCATATCATCAATTATTGCTATAATTATGGTGCTTATCCTTGCCCGGGGAGCGATGTGCAAATTTTTAATAACGGCATAGAAAAAATTACTTCTCTAAAACAAGATTTGCTTAATGCAAAGCATTCTATCAATATGGAATATTATATTTTTGCAAATGACAAAATTGGCAGAGAAATAATGAATATTTTATGCCAAAAAGCTCGTGAGGGTGTTGAGGTTAGACTCATTTATGACTCGATTGGCTCACGCAAAGCGCCACGTAGGTTTTTCAGAAAACTTACAAAAGCGGGTGGAAAAGTTGCAGAATTTTTCCCACCATTTATGCATATAAGGCTTATAAATCTTAAACTGAACTATAGAAATCACAGAAAAATTGTTGTGATTGACGGCAAAATTGGCTATACTGGCGGAATTAACATTCGCGACGATCATCTTGGACTTGACAGCAAGTTAAGCCCATGGCGAGATACGCATATTCGCATTGTGGGCTCTGGTGTTTATGGCTTGCAGAATATCTTTATTGATGATTGGCGTTACAGCAAAAAAGAAAGCGTGCCACCCAAATATTATATTGATAAAGGCTACTTTCCAAGCCCTGAAATTAAAGGGGATGTAACTGTTCAGATTTTGTCGTCAGGTCCATATATGCCTGTGCAGAAAATCAAGGAAGCTTTTATCAAACTTATTGCAACGGCGGAAAAACGATTATACATTCAAACACCATATTTTATCCCTGATGATGCTTTTATGGGCGCAATCAGGATCGCTGTTATGAGTGGCGTTGATGTAAGGGTTATGGTTCCAAGCAAGCCTGACAAAAAGTCGGTTTATTATGTTACATTGTCTTACCTTAAAGAACTTGTTGAAATGGGCGTAAAAGTTTATCTTTATCAAGGATTTTTGCATAGTAAAACAATTATTGTGGATGATAACAAATTGTCAATTGGTACATGCAATCTTGACAATCGCTCATTCGGTTTGAATTTTGAGGATACTGCAATTATGTATTCTGAGAAACTTAACAAAAAGTATCAGGAAGCATTTGCCAAGGATGTGAAAAACTCTTTTGAGGTAGGTCTAAGCTATTTCAAAAAGAAGCGTTGGCTGACCAAGATTTTGCAAGCGATTTTCCGTTTGCTAGCTCCGTTGTTTTAAAATTTATGCAAATAAAAAAAGCGCAATTGCGCTTTTTTTATTTTAAACTTATTTATGGCAATCACAATGGTCATCACAATGGCAGTCGTGTTCGCCACAGCCACAGTCGTCGCCACAGCAGATTTCTTCCATATATTTGTCAAGATTTTGAGATTTGTAGAAGTTCTCTGGCATCCAGTCAGTTGTTGTGAAACCAGCAGGGGCACACATAACTTCTGGAATACGATTGATAACTGTTGCACAGGTAAGTTCAACAGTGCTTGGGCGTTCAATCACAACACGTGTGTTTGGCTCTCCCTCAATTGTCCAATCATTGCAGTCGAATTCTTTTGAGTCATACACTTTGCCAATACATTCAGATTCAATCACGATTCCCTCTTTTGTTTCAGTTGTAACAACCGCGCTCATGCCAGTGCAGTTGCCTTTTGCAATAGTCATGCCAAGAGTTGAACTTTTTAAATTTTTGCTTGCGATTTGAGGAATGCATTTTTGAGTTTGACGTTTAACGTGAAGTCCAAGTTTTTCGCAGAGCCAGCCATTAACATTCCACATATAACTTGGCGCAAAATTGCCAGCATTGATAATCTTTTTTCTTTCTTCGTCAGAGATGTTGTCAGCAGAAGCTACTTCTTTTTCAAATTCAGCAGGAGTGAGTCCAGCACCATGAACTTTTGCAAGAGAAATGCCATAATCTTCAACATTATAACTTGATTTGCCTCTGATTTTTGTTATCTTGTGAGTAGCCCCAGCAAGTACACTGATAAGGTTGCCCCAGAAAACATCTTGATAACCGCTTCCGCAAATTGTGCATCCGTTTTCTTGGCAAAGTTTGTCAAGTTTTTTGAATAATTTAGGATTGCTATTTTGTGGAAAGAAAGCCTCCTCACAAGTTGAAATTGCGTTAACTCCATTTTTTGCGCAGATTTCATAAGCAGGATAGTTTTCAGCAAATACACTTGTAGTTGTCACAATTGCAACGTCAACATCGTTGACTTGCAAGAATGTGTCAAATTCCTTAGCGTCTTGAATCTTTACACCAAGTTTTTTGCTTCCTCCAATAATTTCTGAAATGTCTTTGCCAATTACAGCAGGGTTAATATCAAAAGCGCCTACAATTTTTACGCCTTTTTCAAGTGCATAACGCATTGTGTAAGCACTCATTTTGCCACAGCCATATTGAACCATTTTGATTTTTTCCATATTAAAACCTCCAAGAATATTATACACAAAATGCACTAATTTTGTAAAATGTTTTACACAAATTTTTTAATTCAATGCAAATTCAACTTTTAATCTGGCGCAAATTGTAACTTTGCCAACCATATCATTGTCAATCATTCCATCATTATAGTTTCTGTAAAGACTTGAAGATGTGTAAACATATTCTTCATTGATTGAAAGCAATTGCAAACTATCAATTTCTTGTCCAGAAAGTTGTGAGGCTTTTTGCTTTGCGTTTTCAAGGCAGGTGAGTAGGGTTTGAGAATATACTTCTTCTTGATTAGAAATTTCATAATTGATATTTCTGATTGATGTTGCACCATGGGTTGTTACAGCGTCTATGCATGGCTTGATATTCTCAAGCGAGTTTACTTTAAAGCTGAAAGTTGTTGTGGCATAATAACCTGTGAGTGTTCTGCAATTTGAATAATCATAGCTTGGATATGCTGAAAAGCATTCAGTGATAATTGAGTCTTTTTGAATTCCGCAATCGATAAGAGCATTGACGCAATCGTTAAAAAGTTGCATGTTTTCGTCCTTGGCTTTTGTGATATCTTGTGACATAGTTTCAATGCAAGCAGTGATAGTGGCTCTATCAGGGGAAACTTCTTGGCAAGCCTCACCTATAACACAAATTGAAGAAACATCATCTGCTTTTGCATAAGCGCTTTGACTATTTGGAGTGGCTGCAAAAGTAATCCCCAAAACAGTTGATATCATTAGTAAAAGTGTAAGCGACAATATAAATATTTTTTTCATAATAACCTCCGAGTTTAATTTAACCGAAAGTTTAAGAAATATTTAAATGTAAGGACTTTTCGACAAAACAAGGCAAATAGATATAAAAAATAACATTTTTAACAAAAAAAGCAGTTGTTTTTAACTGCTTTTTTATTTATTGTTATTGATTACATAGGCAAGTTTGGTCTTTCTGTTGGATAAGAAGCGAGATCGTCTGGGAATTTAATTTGGTCAGGTGAACCAACAAGCTCAAGAGTTGTAGACAAGCTCATTTTAACGCCCATATATGTTGTACTTGCATTTACTGTTGTTTTAAGTCCTGCCAAAGAGTTGTTTTTAAACACAAGCCAGAAGTTATATGTGCCAAAGTCTATATTAGAGCCAGGCAAAATTGAACTCATATCTCCAACGATATCTTCAGTTAAAGCGTCGCCAGCAATCGAAATGTGATATTTTGTTGACGTGCCTTTTTCAGCTTTTTCAACTGTGTATTTTGTTTGATCTTGGATTGTGTTAAGGTTATCTAACAAGCCTTTAAAGTCAATTTGATCGCCAATAAATCCATTGTTTCCAGAGACAATTTCATCAAATCCCATATCTTCAGCAGGTTGTTGAACTTTTACTCCGTTATAGTTCATATAAACTGTGTTATCAACATAATACATATTCATAGTTATGCCGTCGGCTTCCATTGTCATGCTTAATTTGTTATCCCCAGCAGCATGAATTGTGATTTTGCTCTTTGCTTTTTCACCCTCAGCCTTGACCTCAGAATTTACAATAATTTTAAAGCCATTTTGAATTGAAGTCATGTCCATTGCGTCAGTTTCTTCAACAATAGCCTCTTTTGTAATCTCGCTATATTTGCCTGAAGTGTCAACAAGTCCCTTTCCACCGCAAGCTGTAAAAGCAAGCATACATGGAGCCATCAAAAGCCCAACTCCTAAGATTTTTGTAAACTTTTTCATAAATACCTCCTTTAAATTTACAACTTTATAATAGTACTATAAAATTTTTATGTCAAGCGTATAGAAAAAGTTAATTATTTTTATAAGCCTCTTCAAAAACTTTGATAATTCTTTGATGAACTTCCTCAATACTTCCAACAGCGTCAACAATCTTTATGCGCTCGGGATACTTCTTGGCAAGCTCTAAATAGCCATTTTCAACTTTTTTATAATAGTCAAGTCCACGTTGTTCAATTCTGTCTTGCTTATTTTCAATCAATTTGCGTTCATAAGAAATCTCAGCAGATTGATTTAACAAAATTGTGAGATCGGGCTTTATTCCGCCTGTGGCATACTCGATTATTGGCATAAGTTCTTCAGGATTTTTGTCAATTGAATACCCTTGATACACAAGATTGCTGTCATAAAACCTGTCAAACATAACAAGTTTCCCTTGATTTAGTGCTGGTTTTACTATTTCTTCAATAAGCTCAGCACGAGAAGCGTTTAAAAGCAAAGTTTCAGCTTTGGAACATAGTTTTAGTCCTGGATCAAGAAATATATTTCTCATGCACTCACTTGCTTCTGTTCCACCTGGCTCACGAAGAACTAAAAAGTCAAAGTTATTTTTCCCCAAATATTCTTTAAAAAGTTTTGTTTGAGTGCTTTTCCCGCAAGCTTCTCCTCCCTCAAAAGAGATTATAAAAGATTTTTTCATATATCCTCCTAATCAAAAGTATAAAAGAAACAAAAAGTTTAGTCAAATAATATATCAAAATAAATAAAAAAGTATTGTGCTTGACTATTTTGCACAAAATTTATATAATAAAGTTATGAATGAGCAAATCCGCAATAAACTTAAAGTTTTGACGACCAAGCCCGGTGTTTATGTTATGCACGATAAAGACGGGGTTGTTATTTATGTGGGCAAAGCCAAAAATTTAAAAAATCGGGTTAGTCAATATTTTCGCAATTCGCCAAAACCGAGCAAAGTTCAAGCAATGGTGGATAGCGTTGACCACTTTGACTATTTTATAACTGTCAGCGAAATGGACGCACTCGCACTTGAAAGCAATCTTATCAAAAAGTATCAACCTTTTTATAATATCCTTTTAAAAGACGGGAAACAGTTTCCATATATCAAAATTAACACAAAAGAACCTTTTCCAAAATTGGAAATTGTGCGAAAAGTTAAAAATGACGGTGCAAAATATTTTGGTCCATACTTTGCAGGTCTGGACGCTCGCGAAATTGTTAAGGCTGTCAACGCGGCATTCAAAATTCGCACTTGCAATAATAAAATTACTGACACATCAATTGCGAAGCGCGAGTGTTTAAACTATAGTTTAGGGCTTTGCTCTGCGCCTTGCACTAAGAAAATTGATAAAGCCGACTATGCAAAAGAAATTGACAGAGTTGTCAACTTTTTGAACGGAAATGACGACGAAATTCAAGAAATTTTGCAAAAAAAGATGGAAATTGCAGCGGAAAGTGAAAATTTTGAGAATGCTTTGATTTTTCGCGACCGCTTAAAAATGATTGCAAAGCTTAAACAACGCGTTGTTGCAAATCTGCCTAAAAATATTGATAAAGATATCTTTGCTTATCAAACGGACGGGCTTTCTGGCGTTGTAACATCAATGGTTGTTCGAGGTGGCAAAATATTGGGCGTTATGAATTATCCTTGTCTTGACGCCGAACTTGAAGAGAGCCAAACGTTATTTAATTTTATTGCTCAATATTATCAAAATATGATTGTTCCGCATGATATTATTGTGTCGCATGAAATTCCAGATGTAGAACTGTTGCAAGAATATTTAGGCAAAAAAATCAATCTCGTTTTTAGCCCGCACGGAGTTAACAAAACGCTGCTTGATATGGCAAAAGAGAACGCCAAAGAATATCTTGAAAAGCATATTGAAAAAGAACGTCTTAAATATAATAACACGATTGGGGCGCTTAAAGTATTGAAAGAAAAATTGGGTTTATCTCGCGTGCCTCTTAGAATGGAGTGCTATGATATCTCAAACATCAGTGGAACAAACAAAGTTTGCTCAATGGTTGTGTTCAAAAATGGCGAGCCGTCCAAAAAGGATTATCGCAAATTTAAAATTAAAACCGTTAAAGGCTCAAATGACTTTGCGTCATTGCAAGAGGCGCTTACGCGCAGGTTAAAAAGATATAAAAATCAAGATGGGGAGAGTTTCTCAGAGCGCCCAGACTTACTAATTATCGACGGCGGAAAAGGGCAATTATCTTCTTGCTATGAAATTTTGCAAGAACAAGATTGTCTTGGCATTGATATGATTTCACTTGCAAAGCGAATTGAAGAAGTTTTTAAACCAGAAAACACAACGCCAGTTATGTTAAAACCAGGGAGCGCTGAACTGAAAATGCTTCAACGCATCCGTGATGAAGCTCACCGCTTTGCAATAACTTTTCACCGCCAAATCCGCACAAAAAAGCAGACAGAAAGCACGCTAGACCAAATTGAGGGTGTTGGCGAAAAGAAACGCGACGCCTTACTTCACGCCTTTGGCACAAGCGAGAACATTGCAAACGCCTCAATTGACGAACTTGCACTTGTTCCAGGCATTCATAAAGCGCTTGCAATAAAAATACACAAATTTTTTGAAGAAAATAAAAAAGCAGAAGAATAATCTTCTGTTTTTTTGTTATTTTTGTATAAACTCTTTAATCTTTTCGAGGCACAACTCTTTTGTGAGAATTGCTTGCGTGCCGTCAAACATGTTTTTGAGAGTGTATGTTTTGCTGGCAACTTCATTTTCGCCAACGATTAACACAAAAGGTATGTTTTTGCGCCCAGCGTCTTTAAGTTTTGCTTTGAATGAGCGGTCGTCATAGTTGACTTCACAGCGCACTTTGTTTGAGCGGAAATATGTTGAAAGTTCAAGGCAAGGGAGAAGTGTTTCTCCAAGCGGAATAATTTCAAGTTGAGTAGGAGAAAGTGGGAACTGGCCAAGCATATTGTTTGTGTCAAGCAAATCAAACAGGCGAGTGAAGCCAATGCTCATACCTACACCTGGCAGTTTCTTATCTGTAAAGTAGCCAGCCAGATTGTCATAACGTCCGCCTCCGCAAACAGTTCCAAACTCTGGATGAGTAGGGATGATTGTCTCAAAAATTGTACCAGTGTAATAATTCTGTCCGCGAATTATGCCCAAATGCAAAATATATTTATCCTTTGGAATTTTGTAAGCTTCCAAATATTTTGAAAGTTCTTCAAGTTCAGCAACTCCTTTAAGGAATGTTGGATTGTTTGAAAGTCCTTTAATTTGTTTTAATATATCATTAAAGTCGCCTTTAAGCATTGATAAATTGATAAGTTTGTCTGCGTCGTCTTTATTAAGTCCAAGCGCTTGCAAACTGTTAAACGCGTTATCTTTGCCAATCTTGCCAAGTTTGTCCAAGATTGTCAAAATTTCAGTTGAATGGTTGGCGTGTCCAAGCTCTACAATCATGCCAAACAAAACGTTACGATTAGAAATTTGCGTAAGAGTATCAAGTTTAAGAGCCTCAAAAGTTTCATATATAAGGTTAACGCATTCGGCGTCAGCTGTGAGGGGAAGATTGTCTAGCCCAATTATATCGCAATCGCATTGAATAAACTCACGAAATCTGCCTTTTTGAGGGCGTTCTCCACGGAATACTTTGCCGACTTGATAACGTTTGAATGGAAAAGTCATTGTATCGGCATTCATTGCCACGAATCGCGCAAGGGGAACTGTCAAATCATAACGCATGCAAACATCGCTGTCGCCTTTTGTAAAGTGATAAAGCTCTTTATCTATTTCTCCGCTTGATTTGGCCAGCAAGATTTCACTATATTCAAGCACAGGCGTGTCAAGAGGAACAAAGCAATTGTTTTTGTACACTTTTTTGATTGTGTCAATCATATTGTCAAACACAATTTGCTTATGAGGTGGCAATTCCATAAAACCTGACAATTTTCGCGGTGTAATCAGTTTGTTATTTGGCATAATTTCTCCTTTTTGATAGTAAGTTAATTTAGACTTAATTTTGTGAAGTAAAAGTATAAAATTGACAAATATTTTACTTATATTTCAAACATAAGTCAAGTGTTTTTTGATAAAAATTTCAATATTTTTAATAAAAGTTGCAAACAACAGTTATCCACATTTCCACAAATAAATATTTATACACTTGTGTTAATTTTTATGCATTTTGTAGAATTTTAGCCCTTTTAGGGGTGTTTTTGGGGTAGTTATCCACTTATCCACATGATTATTTGTTAAAAATTGATTAAATCATAACTTTTATGTCCATATATAGTGGTAAAAAATTCTTAAAAAAGTTATTGTTTTTGCTTGACAATTGCAAGTTGATTTAAAGTCTTTGTAATGGTTATGATTTAATACATATTTTGATTGGCAAAATGTATAATTATGTGTTTTTATGCTTTTTCTATGTGATTTATAAATTTTGTTGTCTGAGAAGTCGAAATAAAGAACAATTTATGAAGCGCTCTTGTGGATGCAACATATAAAATGTTTTTATCAAGGCTGTTATTGTAATTTTCTTGATTTGCATAAGGAATAATTACAGCGTCAAACTCAATTCCCTTTGCGGTTGCGCAGGTTGTAAGCAAAATGCGGTTATTATAATCCTCTGGTTCTTCAATATATTTAAAGTTAAGTTTGCCTTTCAAAAGTTTTCCAAGTGCTTTTGCTTCTTTTTTACATTTGCAGATAACTGCAATGTGTTCATATTCTCCGCAGTCACTCTCGATTATGTCTATAATAGCATTTGCTATGTTATCATCTTTTGTGTTGATAAGTTTTGGCTTGTCGCCATCACGATTTACATATTCAATATCTTTAAGCCCAAGCATATCATATGCAAAGTTTGCAATTTGCTTGGTTGAGCGATATGTTTTCTTAAGTTCAGTAAATTCTCCGCCCCACATTTCAGCCACAGTTTTCATATAGTTGTCTGGCAAGCATTTTTCAATGCATTGATTTTTATCTCCAAGAAGAATGCTTGGACAATTCCAGATTTTTTTGAACATATATAAGTCGACAGGGGTGAAATCCTGCATTTCGTCAATTATAAGATATTTTGCAGAGAAGTCATGCTTAAAGCCATAAAGATAATATTTTATCAGCATTAAAGCGCCTTTATCCATATAAGCAACACGCTCAGACTTTGGAGTTTTTAAACCCATTCGAGTTAAGAAAATTTCAAAAACTTTATCAATATCATTTATTGGCAAGAAATTGTAAAGAAGTTTAACAAAACGCTCTTTCAGGCCTTTGTTTTGTTCTTTGTTATAATGTCTGCTTGTAGTAAACACCATTGCATATTGCCATGCAATTTTGTTTATGCGCTCGCTGATTGTGTGACCTTTAAATGTATCAAAGAAAAGTTTGCGGGTCTGCTCTTCTGGGAAAGTAATTTGTTCTTTAACATGTCCCTCTTCGTCAACAGCAGTTACAAAGTTAAGCGTTTGTGGAGTAAAGGTGTCTGCAAGGTCACCTTTCAAAAATTTGAGAAGTTCATCAAGATATTCAAAGCTCGACTTGAATGAAATTTCATCAAGCTCTTCTTGTTTTGGATTTGTAGCAAGTTCATCAAGCATTTCTTCACGACTTTGCAAGGTTTTTTTAAGTTCAGCCGACGCAATTTGAGCAAATGTTGTTTCTACAAGATTATCCTCGCCAAGTTCTGGCAAAACATCAGAAATATAGCCTGAGAATACATTGTTTGGTGAAATAATTAAGATATCATTGCTTTTTAGTGTTTTGCGATGTCTGTACAATAGATATGCGGCGCGGTGCAGGGCAATAGAAGTTTTGCCTGAGCCTGCCACACCTTGAATAACCATGTGATCAAACTCTTCAGTGCGGACAATTTTGTTTTGTTCCTTTTGAATAGTTGAAACAATCTGCTTCATTTTGCTTGATGTGTTTTTGCTTAAAATATCTTGCAAAATTTCGTCTTGAATAGTTAAATTTGTATCAAAATATGATTTTAATATGCCGTTTTCGATTTTGTATTGACGTTTTAAAGTAAGTTTTCCAGCAGTGGCTTTGCGGTCTACATAATAAAATGCTCTGCCAGGTTCAAAGTCATAATACATAGAAGAGATTGGTGCGCGCCAGTCATAAACATAGATTTTGTCTTTATCATTGATTGTGCCAAGACCTATATATATTTGGTCATTTTCTGTTTGCCCATCAGCTGTAAAGTCAATGCGGGCAAAATAAGGGGAGGTAAGTTGTTTTTCAAGGCGATGTCGAGTCTTAACAAGCTCAGTGAGTGTATCATCGGCTTGGGCGAGGTCGGTGTAGTAACGGATAAGGTTTCCGTCTTTGGAAAGTTCATAATAGTTGTCAGTGATATATTGTTTATCCTTATCAACCTGAAAGCCAAGCATTTCAATTTTGCTTATTGCTTTGTCGACCTCTTTTTGTATGCAGTCATGCGTAGCATTAAAATATTGTTGTTCTATTTTGTCCATAATTTTCTTACCCCCATTTTTTTGTTTAGAAACATATATGTAGGTTGTGCAACTTTTCCACACCAAATTGCTTTTGCAATTTGGAGTTAAAGCCAATTTTTCAAATTGGCTTTGCAAACTGAAAGTTTGCGGAAAAGTTGCGCTAAACATTATAATTCTTATATTCCCTTTCTTACTCTTCAATTTGTTCTACAGTTTATTCATCTGAAACATCTTCACTGTTAACTTCAATAGTCTGTCCGTTTTCTGCAACAGGGACATCTTCACTGTTATTTTCAACTATGACAGGATTGCCGTTTTCGTCAAGTTGAGGTTCATCAGGCTCTTTTAAGGTTATTGCAACCGCTACAATCTTAGCGTCATTTTTCAGCCTCATAATGCGTACGCCCTGGCTAACTCTTGAAAGCCAGCTGATGTCGTCAAGAGGAGTTCTGATAACAACACCATTATCAGCAATAAGCATAATGTCGCTGTCGTCATGAACTTGTTTGAGTGAAACAAGTTTTCCAGTTTTGTCATTAAATACGCCAGCTTTAACACCCATTCCGCCACGAGCCTGAACACGATATTCATTCACATTGCTGCGTTTGCCATAGCCATTTTCAGTTATTGTGATAATCTGAGCATCTTTATCTTCATAATCGCCAGCTTTGATGACAACCATATCAACGATTTCATCTTTTGCAGAAATTTTCATACTACGCACGCCTTGACTGTCACGACCCACTCTGCGAACATCTTTTTCACTAAAACGAATACATTTGCCTGCTCGGCTAGCAATCAAAATATGGTCATCGCCATCAGATTGTGCAACACCAATAAGTTCATCACCATTAACAAGCTTGATTGCAATCTTGCCAACTTTGCGGATTGAGTGGAATTCAGAAAATCTTGTCTTTTTGATATATCCGCGCTTTGTTGCCATAATCAGATTGCCGCAAATGTGGTCAGGGGATGGAATGATTGTTGTAACTTTTTCTTCTGGGGCAAGTTGCAAAAGATTAACAACTGCTCTGCCTTTTGCAGTGCGTTGTGCTTCTGGGATTTCATAAGCTTTTATGCTGTAAACTCGCCCAAGGGTTGTAAAGAAGAATAAGTCGTCATGAGTGTTTGTAACAAACATATGCTCAACATAGTCCTCTTCCTTGGTTTTATGAGCTGTTATGCCTACGCCACCACGGTGTTGAGATTTGTATTCACTAACTGACATGCGCTTGATATAGCCCTCATGAGTGAGTGAAACAATAACATCTTCTTTCTCAATGAGGTCAGCGATGTCAATTCCGCCAGCGTCAAGAGAGATTTCAGTTTTTCTAGCGTCGCCGTAATCAGCCTTAATTTTTTCAAAGCCCTCTTTAAGAATTTGCAAAATACGTTCAGGTTTTTCGAGTATATCTTTAAGGTCGGTGATTAATGCTTCAAGTTCAGCGAGTTCTTGATTAAGTTTTTCAACTTCAAGTTTTGCAAGTTTAGAAAGTTTCATTTCAAGAATAGCATTAGCTTGAATTTCGTCAAGTTCAAAGTTTTCGCAAAGTTTAACCATTGCGTCTTGACGGTCATCAGCCGATTTGATAACGCGGATAACTTCATCAATGTTTGCAAGCGCGATTACAAGACCTTTTACGATATGTTCACGCTCTTCGGCCTTTGCAAGGTCAAACTTAGTCTTGCGAGTAAGCACTTCTTTTTGATGTTCAAGATAGTAATAAAGCATTTCTTTAAGATTGCAAATTTTTGGAGTATTATTTACGATTGCAAGGAAGATGATTCCTGAGCCTTTTTGAAGTTGAGTATGTTTATACAACGCATTTAACACAACTTGAGCATTTGCGTCTTTTTTGATATCAACAACAACGCGCATTCCCTCACGGTCAGACTCTTCTTTAATATCGCTAATTCCCTCAACGCGCTTGTTTTTAACAAGGTCAACCATTTGCAAAATAAATTGCTCTTTGTTTACTTGATAAGGAAGTTCTGTTATGATAATGCGTTGTTTGCCAGAGGCTGTTTCTTCAATTTCAGCACGGCCTCTTACAACAATTCCGCCACGACCAGTTTTATAAGCATGTTTAACAGCCGTTCTGCCCATAATGATACCACCAGTAGGATAATCAGGTGCAGGAATATATTTGATAAGTTCGTCAATCTCAATGTCAGGATTGTCTATCATAGCCTCTAAACCGTTCAAAACTTCTGTAAGGTTATGAGGTGGAATATTTGTAGCCATACCAACCGCAATACCATCTGCGCCGTTCACTAACAGGTTAGGAAATTTTGCAGGCAGAATCACAGGCTCTTCCAGAGTGTTGTCAAAGTTAGGCTTAAAGTCGACAGTGTTTTTGTCTATATCTTCAAGCATTAAAGCAGCAATCTTTGAAAGACGTGCCTCTGTGTAACGAGAAGCAGCGGGAGGGTCTCCGTCAACAGAACCAAAGTTACCTTGACCGTCTACAAGAGGATAGCGGATAGAGAAATCTTGGGCAAGACGAACGAGTGCGTCATAAACAGAGCTATCGCCGTGAGGGTGATATTTACCCATAACTTCACCCACAATTCTTGCCGACTTCTTAGTTGGTTTATCATAAAAGTTGTTCATTTCACCCATACCAAAAAGTATGCGTCTATGAACTGGTTTCAAACCGTCCCTTACATCTGGGATTGCACGCGAGATATTAACCGCCATAGCGTAAGAAATAAAGGACCTTTTCAAATTGTCCACAGTATCAATTTTTTCGACCTTAGTTGATTGGAATATCTCCTCTAAAGGCTTTTTTTCATTTTTGTCCATAAAACTCTCCAATTATCAACTTTTCTTCAAAAGAAAAGTTGCAAAAGAAATTTATTTAGCTTGAGAAAGTTGTTTTAATGTTTCAAAATATCTATTAAAATGTAATTTCATTTTATTATCAAAGTTTTTTGTAATCACAGTCATGTTTTCTTCTATATCATTAATTATCTGTCTTGCACAAGCATAAACATTCATATCTACTACATCACTATTTTTAATAATCTCATTTTTATTTGTTGTTAGCCTAGCTTCCAAGATGGAGCCTTCTGGGACTTCAGTAATATAAACTTTTTCGTCAACTACTGATATTTGTATTAATCCTGGCTCTTGGTCAAATCGCATAAAGTTTAGTTTTTGCGGATTAGCAATAGCATCAACAAAAAATTTAACAATTGAAACAGCAATATTATCACTAAAACAATTTTCCAATGCATAGCCAAAATACACACATTTGGCTTGCTTTTCATTATTTTGTAAATAAGCAATACAATTATAAATAGAGAAATCGTCATTGATTATCAACTTAAAACTTGGGGCTTTGCTTTGTTCCATTTGTTTTAAAACATTGTCGATTTTATCAACATATTCTTTATTTTTGTCCATATTTTCTCCTTTAATTTTGCAATTTTCTCTCTTTATATTCTTTAACTTTTTCTTTGCCTTTTTCAATTTTAGCTAAACGGATTTTTTCAATTTCGTCAAAACCGTCAAAAATGTAAGCGAGTTCTTCAATACAAATTTCAACATCGGCAATGCAGTCATAAAGAGTAGCCAAAAGCTGTTGTTTTTTGCTTTCAGTGTCATCAACTGCCATACGTTTGTATTTGCAAATGGCTTTTGTAAGTTCGCTCATCTCTTCAATGGTGATTTGCAGTATCCAATCATCACCAAAAGTTTCCATATATTGTTTGTAAGGGTTTACATCATACTTTTTCATTAGGTTTCTCCTTATAAATAATTTCTTTGCCATGTGCTTTAGCGTAAGCGATTTCTTCTTTAACGCTTTCGCCAATATAGCCATCAATGTTTACAATATAGATTGCATCTGAAATATCAATCTTTTTGTAATGAATTTGTGCAACAATTTCTTTTTCGTTATCGTTTAATGGCTTATTGCTAAACACAGGTTGAAGCACACACCAATTATTTTTAAGTTCAAGTTCCATAGCAATATCAATCATTTCTTTTTGAAATTTCATACTGCCACAAATTGTTACGGTCTTTATGTGTTTATCTTTTTTATCTCTAAACGCAATGGCACAAATTAAAATAATCAGACAAAAGGCTAGTTCAAGGCTTGTTTCTACAATCAACATGACGGTGTCTGTGCAAAGCACTGCGTAAAGCGAGTAAGATATTGAACTGAAAACCCAAAGGCACCACGACCAAATGCTTAAATCTTCGGCTTGTTTTGTTCGCAAGCATTTGACAATTTGTGGGAAATATGAAATAAAGGTGCAAATTGAAACAATGATTAAAAGTATATTTCCTAATGTTTCCATTTCTTCTCCTTTGTTAAGAACGAATATAATTTGTATTTTCTATCTGTATGCTGACAGTCGTGCAACATCTGGTTGCTAAATATCAAGGTCAGTAACAAGTGTTGCGTTTTGCTCGATAAACTGACGACGAAGCTCTACATCTTCGCCCATAAGGTCGTTAAACATCTTTTCAGCTTCAATTGCGTCTTCCATTGTGAGTTGCATCAAAATTCTGTGTTCAGGATTCATTGTTGTTTCCCAAAGCTGATTAGCATTCATTTCACCAAGACCTTTGTAGCGTTGTTGAGCACAACCTTTGCGTCCGTTCTTAGCATACCAAGCCTCTAATTCTTGGTCAGAATAGAAGTAGAAATCATCTTTGTTTTTAGTTACTTTGTAAAGAGGTGGTTTTGCTGCATAAACATGACCTTTTTCAATAAGTGGTCGCATAAAGCGGAAGAAGAAAGTGAGTAGCAATATTCTGATATGCGCTCCGTCAACGTCGGCATCGGACATACAAATGATTTTGTCATAGCGAAGTTTTTCTTCATTAAATTCTTCGCCAATGCCACAGCCAAACGCTGTAATCATAGCTTTAATTTCGTTATTCTCTAGAATTTTGTTAAGTCTTGCTTTTTCAACGTTTAAGATTTTACCGCGGAGAGGGAGTATTGCTTGGAAACGTCTATCTCTGCCAGACTTGGCAGTACCACCAGCGGAATCACCCTCAACAAGATAGATTTCGCAGAATCTGCGGTCTTTTTCTGAGCAGTCTGCAAGCTTGCCAGGAAGAGTTGTGCTTTCAAGTAAGCCTTTTCTTCTAGTAAGCTCTCTTGCATTTCTAGCAGCGTCTCTTGCACGCTGAGCATTGATTGATTTTAAGATAAGATTTTTTGCTTCGTTAGGGTGTTGGTCAAGATAATCTCCAAACTCTTCTTGCATAGCCTTTGAAACGATTGTTCTCATTTCGCTGTTGCCAAGTTTAGTTTTTGTCTGACCCTCAAACTGAGGATTTCTAAGTTTTACAGAAATAACAGCAGTTATTCCCTCACGGCAGTCCTCACCAGAAAGCTTTTCGCTATCTTTGATAATCTTGTTCTTCAAAGCGTAATCATTGATAACTTTTGTTAATCCATTTCTAAAGCCTTCAAGGTGAGTTCCGCCTTCCTCAGTGTTGATATTGTTTGCATAAGCGTTTACAGTTTCGCTGTAACCATCATTGAACTGGAAGCAAACTTCAATTTCGTTTACAATTTCGCCATTGGCGTCACGATTGAATTTATTAAAGTATACAGGATAAGAAAGCAGAGTCTCGCGATTTTTGTTAAGATAATCAACAAATTCAACAATTCCGCCTTTGAACTCAAAAACTTCCTTTCGTTCTTGCCTCTCGCGCTTGTCCTCTAAAGAAATTACAAGACCTTTATTTAAGAATGCAATTTCTCTGAAACGATTTTTCATAGTGTCAAAATTGAACACAACAGTTTCAAATATTTCAGGGTCTGGTTGGAATGTGATAGTTGTTCCGCGCTTGTCAGTCTTGCCAATAACTTGCAGAGGGCTTGTAGCACGTCCACGGCTGAAATCAATGTGATGATGTAAGCCATTTTGATAAACGTCAGCACTCATCTTTGTTGAAAGGGCGTTAACGCAACTTACACCAACGCCGTGAAGTCCACCAGAGATTTTATAGCCCTCTCCGCCAAACTTTCCGCCAGCATGAAGTTTTGTCAAAACAACTTCGACTGCGCTTTTCCCCTCTTTTGCGATAATGCCAGTAGGGATTCCACGCCCGTTATCTGCAACAGAGCAAGAGCCGTCTGCGTTGATAGTAACCTCAATATGGCTGCAATAGCCAGCAAGCGCCTCGTCAATAGAGTTGTCAACAACTTCGGTTACAAGGTGGTGCAAGCCATGCTCATCAGTCGAGCCAATATACATTCCTGGTCTTTTTCTAACAGGTTCAAGCCCCTCAAGCACTTGAATATCGCCAGCGTCATACTTGACAGACTTGCCGATTTCCTTTTCATCCTCAGTTATGTTAGATGCGGCTGCAATAACTTCGCCAACTTGTTCAAGATTTTTAATTTCGTCCATATCAAACCCCTTATATTGTATATATATTAATATAATATATTATATTATATAATAGGGAAAAAATCAAGTGTTTAAACAAAATATTGTACATAAGCTCCGAAAAATTTGTCATAAACTACAAAATATATAATTTAATGGCTTTTTAACAAAATAACCTTGTCAATATGCTCAAATATTTGATTTTTTGACGTTTTTGTGCTAAAATATTAAGCAATGAGGAATTTATGAAAGAAGGAAATAAAAAAGAGGTAATTAAATCAAATATAGAAACAAATATAGTTGATAAACAAAATGTCAATAAAAAAGAAGAATGGCTTCGAATTTTAAAATTTGTGCTGTTTTCAATTTCAGCAGGTGCTATTCAAATGGTTTCGTCACTACTCTTAAAACTTGTTATACTTGACCATTTTATTTCAGCAGAATCTACTATTTTTTTCATAACTGAACAAGCAACAAGCACTTTTATTGCAGATACTGTGGGGCTTGCACTTTCAGTTGTTTGGAATTTTACTTTTAATCGAAAATTCACTTTCAAAGCTGCTAACAATGTGCCAATTGCAATGCTTCTTGCATTTTTGTTCTATATTCCTTTTTATCCATTTCAAATTTGGTATATTGCCACAATAGAAAAGGCGTTGACGGCAAGTTTAGGAGGCTCTTTTGCCTATATCATAGGCCTCGTAACTTGCATGATAATAAATTTTGTTCTAGAATTTTTATGGCAAACATTTGTTGTTTTCAGAAAAAGCATTGATACAAATAATCTCGCAAAAAAGCAAAAAGATAAAGAGGGGGATAACAACTCTAAAATATCAGAAAAAGCCGAAAATAAGGGCAAAAAAAGCGAAATTAAGGCTAAAATAAACACAAATAACAAAAAAGAAGATAATTAGTCTTCTTTTTTTCTTGTGCTGACAAAAGAAAAGTTTATATTTTTAAGTTTAACCCAATAACTTTTGTCTTGCAAAATTAATGTTCCTCTGTAAAATATTTTGGCAGACCTGATTTCATCTTTTCCTTTTTCATGATATTTGATGTTGTAAAAATTATAACCTAAAAGGTTTAGCAGCGGGTTGATATAATAAAGTGAATTGTTGATATACACAATGCCAATCATGACAAGAATTGCAACGTAAATGCAATAGTTGCTCATATTGGCAAGATCAAGCGGGATAGCAAAAAACACAAACAGTGAAAAATAGCCTAAAAAGTGTTGGTCAGTTATGTTTTGCTTTTCAGTTATAATAACTTCTTTTGCTTGGTCACTTTCAAATTTGATATTCCAAACAAGACCAACAATGCCTAAAGTGATAAGTGCAAGTAAAGTGGTCAGATTTAAAGTATTAAGCACATTAAAATGCAGATTGTCGTTAATAATTTCAACAATCAGCTTAATCAAAATCAAAATATACATAGGCATAAACGCGGATATATACAAAAGAAGATTTTTAATAAAGGTCATAATGTTAGTATTTGCTAACTCATGCAATATATTCAAATAAAAAACTAGACTATAAAGCCTAGTTCAATTTGTTTTCGGTTATAGGATAAACCACTCCCGACAACGAGGTTATATCTTTGATATAACCTAATAAATTAAAAAACCTAAATCAAACAAAAGTTCAATTTAGGTTTAATCTGGTTGCGGGAGTTGGATTTGAACCAACGACCTTCGGGTTATGAGCCCGACGAGCTTCCGAGCTGCTCTATCCCGCGACATAAGATACTTTGCTATTATACCTTGCAAAAAACTATTTGTCAACACTTTTTTGCAATTTATTTTCATTATATGCTCTTTTTTTGTTAATATTATCAAATTAATTAAGATTTTTGCCGTTTTATGTTATAATTGGGCTAGGAGAGTTTATGCCAAAGTTTGAAAATCAACATTATATTATCAACTATCCACAAGAACTTGAGGAATTTATTCAAAAATCTGTTGACAATGCTGAAAGTAGAAAGCAGGTTTTTGAAGATTTGTTTGAAATTGATTGGGATAATTTGCCTAAGATGAAAGCCAGTTTTTTTATAACAAGAGAAGAGTTTTTGAAATATATAAAAGAACTTAATGGTTTTGTTCCTGGACCAAATGCAATCGGTTGTTTTTGTGACGGGGAAATTCAAGCACTTGTTGATATTGAAAATATGTACAAAAACAATTCTCTTTACACACTGGCACATGAAACAATTCATTTGTTTATTCAAAAGATTTATAAAGATAAAAACAGAAATTATATTGAGGAAAGAATTCGCTGGTTTGATGAAGCCTATGCATATTATCTTGAGCGCCCGCGCGACAATAGTTATAACAAACATTATTATGACAAAGCATTAGCGTTAAAAGAAGTTGCGCAAATGGACGTAAATATTTTGGATGACAGAGCAAAATTAAATAATGAAAAATATAACAGTTACAACATTTTCCAAGTGCTTGGCAAATATATTTTTGATAACAATTTGCAAAAAGAATATTTGAGGCTATTGAAAGATAATCCACGCCAGTTAAGAAAAATAGGTGAAACAATCTTGAAAAAATCGGTCGAATATATTTTGCAAATTGTATTTAAAGTATGATATAATTATATTAAGGAGAAAGCAATGTTTAAAGATAAAGTTGTTTTAATAACTGGTGCAAGTCGAGGCATAGGCAGAGCGACAGCACTCGAATTTGGTCGTCAGGGTGCGACAGTTGTTGTGAATTACAAGCACAGCAAAAAAGAGGCTGATAAGGTTGTTAAAGAGATAAATGCAAGTGGGGGAATTGGCTTTGCCATTCAAGCAGATATTTCAAATATAGACAATTTAAAACCTATGGTGGATAAGATTGTAAAAAAGTTTGGCAAAATAGATATTCTTGTCAATAATGCGGGAATTGTTTTTGACCGTGAGTTTGAAGACATTAAATATGAAGAAGTTTTAGAAGTTTTTAAAACCAATGCCATTGCACCTTTGTTTTTATCTAAACTGGTTGCCCCAATTATGCTTAAAAATGGTGGCGGAAAAATTGTTAATGTAAGTTCAACAAGCGGAATGAAAGATTTTTGCCCAGGAACTGCTGATTATTGTATGTCAAAATTGGCACTCCAATCACTTACAAAAGATTTATCAATGCAGTTTGCGCCAAAGATTAACGTTAATGCAGTTGCACCAAGTTGGGTTGATACAGATATGAATGCTGATTTACCAAAGGAATATTTAGATGAAGAAATGCAAAAATATCACATCAAACGACTTGCAAAAGCTCAAGAAATTGCTGATGCAGTCGTATACTTGGCAAGCGACAAAGCGAGTTATATAACTGGACATGTTTTAGTTGTTGACGGTGGGCATTGTTAGAAATATCATAAAAACAAAAAAAGAGCAAATTTGGAATGCTCTTTTTTACTACATAAAGAAAATTGAACTTGCGGTTGCTATTATGCCAACAATGTAAAGGGCGTTGGCTATTATGCGGATTGTGTTTTGCTCTTTTTTGCGGAGGTGGTGCATGATTGTTCCTGTAACGGAAAGTAATCCGCCAAAGAAGTAGAATAGTCCTGACATCAGGCTTGGCGCCGAGATAAGCATTACTATTCCTTGCCCAAAGAAAACGCACAGAAATAGCATAAGCACGCCTTGACTTATCCAATAATGCATTGATTTTTTTTCTTTTTCAAGCGCAAGGAACAGGCAAATAAAGCCAGTGGCAAGGAATAGACCTAAAAGCAATCCAAACACGTTGAATGAAGCATAAAGCATTCCTGCCAAGCAGAAGCAGAGATAGCCAAGACCAGTTGTGATATTTTTGATATAATAATAGAATTTGTTGTCGCGCAAATCGATAAGGCTCATACACTCTCCGCAGAGTAGGAATAATAAGCCGATTATGATAAAAATTGAATAGCCACCGATTGCCGAGCTAAGATTGGCAGTCACGATTGCAAGAATTGCGCAGGAAAGCATGCCGGCAAGTTTTGCCGTCACGCAAATAATATTGTTTTTATAGTTGTATATGCTGTAAAATGCGCCAGTTATCATGCAGACCAGCACTAAGCATATATACGCCACAATCATCATGTTTATATTTTAACACAAAAACCCAAATAATAAAAATAAAAAACACATTTTTTATCTTTATTATTACTTTTCTTTAAAAGAAAAGAAACAAAAGAAAACTAAAACAAGCACTTCTCAATTTTTTAAAAATTTTCAAAGTGCTTGTTTATTATTTTGCATCTTATCAATTGAAATAAATATTTTTTTAATAAGAGTAGGGTTAATGTCAAAACCAACCTTTCGAAAACTTTGAAAAGTTAAGAAAGGTTGGTTTTAAACTTTCTTTTGCATACTTTTCTTGTTAAGAAAAGTATGTTATAGTTATTCATGCGGATTTTTGGCTGAATTGATGTATGACGCCATGTCAGAAGCGCGCGAAATATGACCATAGCGGTGTTCTATCTCGGTTAGAACTTTGCTAGGGTCTTTTTTTGTGTCAAATAGGCTAAGCTGTTCAGTTTTTTCGTGTTCAAGATTTGACGCGCGCACACGAACTGACCTTATTGGAATTGAATAATCCCAAAAAGTGTCCAAAAGTTTTAATGCGCTTTGGGCTATTTCACTACTCGAATTGGTTGCAGAAATTGTATGACTTTTGCCAAAACGCCTAATATCACTTGTTTTGACTGATATCCCAATTGTGCGGGCAACGTAGCCTTGATTTATAAGCCGTGAGGATACTTTCTCGGCTAAGAAAAAAATCAGCTTTGAAATATCTTCGCGAGAAGTTATATCTTTTAACGTTGTTGAGCCATTGCCCACACTTTTGGGCGGTGGCAAGTGATAATAATTTAGCACTGGAATGTCGTCGACTCCAAGCAGTTGTTGTTTAAGTTCAACAGCAGTAATGTTGACAAATTCTTTTAAAAAACCGTCTTCAAGCTTGACATATTCGCCAATTGTTTTTACTCCAATCTTTGCAAATTTTTTTGTTAGACGATTGCCTATTCCAACTATGGAATTAAGTGGCATAGGATAGGTGATTTCTTTAAAATTTGACTTATCTAAAATATTTGTGGCGTCTGGCTTTCTTAAATCTGAGCCAAGCTTGGCAAAAATCTTGTTGAAAGAAACTCCAACTGAAACTGTAAAGCCAAACTGAGTTTTGATTTTTTCTCTGATTTCATCAGCAATTTGTTTTCCATTTTTGCCGAGATACTTTTCACAGCCTGTCACGTCAAGCCAGCATTCATCAAGGCCTAATGGCTCAACCTTGTCAGTATAGTCAAGATACAGTGCATGCAGTTTTTTTGAAATTTCTTCATATAGGTCATAATGAGGCAAAAGACAAATTAAATCAGGACAGGCCTGCTTGGCCTCCCAAATTGTTTGCCCAGTTTGTACGCCATATTTTTTGGCTATCGTGTTCTTTGCTAAGATTATGCCTGTTCGCTTCTTTGGATTGCCTGTAACTGCCACAGGTTTATCTTTCAGCTCTGGTCGAGTAGCACATTCAACAGAAGCAAAAAAATTATTTACGTCAGAATGTAAAATTGTTCGCTCTTTCATTTGATTTTTTGCCTCCTTTTATGCTATACTTTAACCATATAAGAGGAGAAATATGCAAAAAAGCATTTGGCACGACGTGAAGTTAAAACCTTACAGCAATTATTTTTGTGACTGCGAAAAAAGTTTGTTTTTTGAGTTTGTTAACATTGATTATCCTGATGAAGCTTATAAAAACTATATCAAACTTTTTGAGAAAGACGATATTTATCAATTATATAAATATGTTGTTATGAAAAATGCTATTGTTGGCGTTAGCGAGCTTGCTCTATCTGCGCAAGTGCCTGAAATTGCACTTCAAGCCATGAAAGAGTTGAATATGCAAGGTTTTATTCTTTCTGAGATTGATAAACTGCAATTTGCTGGCTTTGACAAGTTGCGTTGTCCTGCTGTTTATGTAGATAGCTTGCTTGATTTGAGTGAAAAAGAGCTTGAAAATATAAGCGACTTATGCGCAAAGCAAAAAATTCCTCTTTTTATCAAATTTCTGCAAAACCTGGATGAGGCAGGCGAATTAAGCAAGGTTTATGGCAATGATGCTCTTAAAATCTTGGAAGATTTTGGCTTATTTGACAGAGAACTTTATCTGATTGGATGCAATTATCTTGACAAATCGGATGCTGATAGTTTACTGTCTTGCGACAATGCAACAATTGTGACAACTCCAATTGCCGACATGCAATTTGCACGAGGAGGGATAAATCTTTATCCATTTGTTCAAAATGGCGTGAGAGTTAAACTCGGAAGCGGAGAGAATTTTGACATCAACATGCTTGGCGAGGCACGACTAGCAGTTGGGCAGACGGCAAGTATTATGCATGAACTGCAATGCGTTACTTTGGAGGAAGCAAAGGCTATGCTGGCAAGCAAAAATCAAGCTTGCGTTCAGATTGAATACTCAGAATTTGAAAAACAAAAACAAAAAGCGAAAAATATATTTGAAAAGTATATTGCAAAAAACATATTTGGAGGAAAAAACTAATGGAAATTATTGACACACTTGCAAGTGAATTTGGACTTAAAAGAGAATATTCAGTGAATATTATCAATCTTATTGATGAGGGTTGCACAATCCCATTTATTGCGCGTTATAGAAAAGAAATGCATGGCACTTGCGATGATCAAACTCTTCGTGCATTTGCTGACAGACTTAAATATCTCAGAAACCTTAATGACGAAAAAGCCAAGGTTGAAAAGACTATCACAGAGCAAGGCAAATGGACTGATGAACTTAAAGTTGCACTTGAAAACGCTATGACCATGACTGAGGTTGAGGATATTTATCGTCCTTACAAGCCTAAGCGTAAAACAAGAGCGTCTGTGGCTATTGCAAAAGGGCTTGATCCGCTTGCTGATATTTTGATTGCTCAAAGCAAGTCTTTTGTAATTGAAGATGAAGCACAAAAATTTATTACAGAAGAAGTTCCAAGCGTGGAAGAGGCTATTGCTGGCGCAAAAGATATCGTTGCTGAGCGTATTTCTGATAATGCAGAGCTTAGAAAGGAATTGCGTGAACTATTGTTCAAAAAAGCCTTTATCACTTGCGTGCTCGACAAAGAAGCTGAGGGGAATGCTACTTATGAAACTTATGACGGTTTTAAACAAGAGGTTAGCAAACTTCCATCTCATAGAATATTGGCAATCAACCGTGGCGAGAAAGAGAAATGCCTTAAAGTTGACGTTGAAATCAATCGCGAACTTGTGATGAATGTTATCAATTCATATTTCAAAAAGGATAACGAAAACACAAATGCATATATGGAAGAAACTATCAACGACAGTTATGACAGGCTTCTTTTCCCAGCACTTGAAAGAGAGTGTAGAAATAATTTGACTGATACTGCAAACGAGCAAGCTATCAAAATGTTTAAAGTTAATCTTGAACCACTTCTTATGGAAGCTCCACTTAAAAATAACGTGATTATGGGCTTTGACCCTGCTTACAGAACAGGTTGCAAGATTGCAGTCATTGATATTAATGGCAATGTGCTTGCAACGACAGTTGTTTATCCAACTCCTCCTCAAAATAAAACAGAAGAGGCTATTGAAAAACTTAAAGCACTAATCGATAAATATAAAGTTGATATAATTTCTATTGGCAACGGAACTGCCTCAAAAGAAAGCGAAATTTTTGTCGCTGAACTTATCAAACATTGCGCTCATCAAGTAAGTTATGCTGTTGTTTCAGAAGCAGGCGCTTCTGTTTACTCGGCTTCGAAACTTGGCGCAGAAGAATTCCCTGATTTTGACGTTTCTCTTCGTTCAGCAGTTTCAATTGCTCGTCGACTTCAAGACCCTCTTGCCGAGCTTATCAAAATTGACGTTAAGTCAATCGGCGTTGGGCAATATCAACATGATATGCCACAAAATCGCTTGACTGAGGTTTTGGAGGGCGTTGTTGAGGATTGCGTTAACAGCGTTGGAGTTGACCTTAACACTGCAAGTCCAAGTCTTTTAAGCAAAGTTTCAGGACTTAATATGTCAATTGCCAAAAACATTGTTGCATATCGTGCAAAAGCCAAAGGAATTAAAAATCGTCAAGAACTTTTGGAAGTAAGCAAGCTTGGGCCAAAAGCTTATGAGCAATGTGCAGGTTTCTTACGTGTTGTTGGCGGAAATGAAATTTTAGATAACACGGGCGTTCACCCAGAAAGTTATGAGGGTGCTAAGAAGCTTTTAAAACTTTTTAATAAAACTGAAGAAGATGTTAAAAATGGTGGACTTAGCGATTTGCCTCATTTGATTGAAGTTAAAGGTGAAGACAAGGTGGCAAAGGAATGTGAAATTGGAGTGCCAACTTTGCAAGACATTGCAAAAGAACTTGTCAAGCCTGGTCGTGACATTCGCGAAAGCATGCCAAAACCAGTTCTCCGCAGTGATATCCTTTCTATGGAAGACCTCAAAGAGGGCATGGTGCTTACTGGCACAGTCCGCAATGTAATCGACTTTGGCGCGTTCATTGATATCGGCGTTCATCAGGATGGGCTTGTTCATATTTCACAGATTTCTGACGCTTATATTCGCCATCCAAGCGAGGCTTTAAAAGTAGGTCAACAAGTTGACGTCAAAGTTTTAAGCGTTGACCCAGTTAAGAAGAGAATTTCACTTACGATGAAAGGAATTGAGAGTTAGGACAGACACCACTCGGCAAATTTTATTTTAAATTGTTTCAAATTAAAATAAAATTTGTGACGCGGGCACGATTTGCATTAGCAAATCTAACTCGCTATCCTCGTGGTTTCTCCGCCTAGTCCTCTTCCATTAAGGTGTCCTTGCAGATTTCTTCAGTGGGCGAAGCCCTATCTTTCAGAAATCTTCCAGTCCTAATTTATACATTTAATAAAAAGGAATGATGTTGTTTTGGATAAATGCCCTTATTGTGATACAAGTTATAGAGAGATTTTGCAAACTGGTTTTGTAGGCTGTGAAAATTGTTACAAAAATATTGACAGCCTAAAAAGTCATGTTGCAAGCCTTTATGCTGGCAAAAAATATAATGGCAAAATTGCAAAACGGGGGAGGGGTTATGGAAGTTTTTGATAACATCGCAATTTCCTCTCGCATCAGGCTTGCCCGCAATGTTGCTGGCATAAAATTTTATATCAAAAACAACGATGAAGATGCTGAATTTATAGTTAGCTCAGTTCGAAAATGTCTTGATAAATTCGATTTGTTCAATTTTTTATCGCTAAAAAATCTATCTCTTGGCGAATGCAATGCGCTATTTGAACAACATCTTATCAGCAAGGAACTTATTGCAAACAAAGACATCTCAGGGGTTGCAATAAGCGAGGATGAAAGCGTTATTGTGATGATAAATGAGGAAGACCATATTCGTGAGCAATGCATTCAGCCAGGCTTTAATCTTTTGAAAGCTTATAGAAAAATCAATGAAATTGACGACGAAATTTTAAATCAACTTGATATTGCATATGATGAAAACTTAGGCTTTATCACAGCTTCACCCGCAAACCTCGGAACAGGTATGCGGGCTTCTGTCATGCTATTTCTGCCAGCGCTTGAATTTTATGCCAAGATAGGTGAAATTATCGAAAAAGCAGGACAGTCACACCTTACAGTTCGCGGAATTTATGGCGAGGGAAGTGAAGCGATTGGAAGTTTCTATCAAATTTCAAATCAAGGCGCGTTCGGCATGAGCGAGCAAGAGATAATTGACCTTGTGACTGACTTTATTTTTAACCTTTGCAATGAAGAAAAAAAGTTGCGCGATGATATGCTTATTTTGGAGCGCGACCGCATTTTGGACGAGGGTTATCGTGCTTATGCAATTCTCACTCAGGCTTATAAATTGGAAGAAAAGGAAACTATGGAAATGCTTTCTAGGCTTAAACTTGTATGCGAGCTTGGCAAAATGGAAATACTTGATGAAAAGGCGTTCCAAAAGTTATATTATGAATGTGGCTCAGCCAATCTTAAAGAAACTTTAAATTTTTCGCAAAAAATAAAGGAAAACGTGCTGCGCGCTGAGTATATATCTAAAAAGGTTAAAAATCTTGTCAAGAGGAGGTAATTTTTATGAGTTATCAAAGCAGTTCTTTTTCTGATAATATTGAAAAGGTTATCAAAAATGCAAGCAAGTTTGCACTCCGATTTGGAAGCAACTTAGTTGGCAGTGAACACATCTTGTATGGTCTTACTTCTGTTAAAGACTGCGTTGCAGCAAGGCTTCTTGCCGAAGAGGGCGTTACTGAACCGTCTTTATTTGAGTTCTTTGAAGAAAACGCTCCAAGTGAACTTTTGTTCAGTGATGAGGTGGAATTAACTCCGCGCACAAAAGACCTTATCAGAATGGCTCAGCAAATTGCTCTGCAAATGAATCACTCTTTTTTAGGCACAGAGCATCTTTTGCTGGCACTTTTGTCAAGCTCGGGCTCGGTTGCTTATAAAATTTTGATTGGCAGATATAATGTCGACATCAACGCACTTCGCGCAAAAACAATAAAAGCACTTCAAGCTGATATGCCTGTAACAGAAGAGGAAATAAAGGGTGACAAAAAACAGGCGGGCTCAACTTTGCCAGAAAAACTGCTTGATATGGGAACTGATATCACGCTTAAAGCAAAAGAGCATAAGCTTGACCCGGTTATTGGCCGTGAGGAAGAAATTGAACGTCTTGTTGAAATTCTTTGCCGAAAGACAAAGAATAATCCTGTGCTTATTGGTGAGGCTGGCGTCGGCAAAACTGCTGTTGTTGAGGGCTTGGCTCAGGCAATTGTGGCTGGCGATGTGCCTGAGATTTTGAAAGATAAAGTTGTGTATTCGCTTGAAATTGGCGGGCTTATGGCTGGCACAAAATATCGCGGCAGCATGGAAGAAAAACTTAAAGACGCTATTGAAACAATTATTCAAAGCAAAAATATAATCGTATTTATTGATGAAATTCACACACTTGCACAGGCAGGCTCTGAAAAAGGGGAAACAAGCCCAGCTGATATGCTGAAACCTTATCTTGCCCGTGGCGAACTTCAAACTATCGGTGCGACAACGACTGATGAATATCGCAAATTTATTGAAAAAGATAAGGCTTTGGAACGTCGTTTTCAGCCAATTATTGTCAATCCGCCAACAGTTGAACAGACAATTCAAATCTTGAAAGGGCTCAAAGACAGTTATGAAGCGTTTCATAAAATTACAATAACAGATGAGGCTATCGAGGCTGCGGCTGTGCTTTCTGACCGCTACATCATGGATAGAAGTCTGCCTGATAAAGCAATTGACCTTATTGATGAGGCAAGCAGTAAAGCGAAAGTTAACTTTACGGTTAAACCGCAAAAAGTGCGTGAGATTGAAGAAAAAATTAAAGGCTTGTCGGCAAGCCGAGATGAAGCTTCATTGCAACGCAATTATGAAAAGGCTGCAAAATTGCAAAGCGAGATTATTAATCTTGAAAATGACCTCAAAAAAGAAGAGTCAAAATTAAATAAAAATCCAAAGCATAAACAAGAGCAAATTGGAGCAAATGAAATCGCTGACGTTGTTTCGAAATGGACGGGCATTCCTGTTACGAGAATAACCGAAAGCGAAAAACAAAAGCTTATTCATCTTGAAGAAATACTTCATAAACGTGTTGTTGGTCAAAATGAGGCTGTCGACGCTGTTGCAAAAGCAATCAGGCGTTCTCGCGTGGGCTTGCAAGACTCTAAACGCCCAATCGGCTCATTCCTCTTTATGGGTCCTACGGGCGTGGGCAAAACTGAGCTAAGCAAAGCGATTGCAGAGGCTATGTTTGACAATGAAAATAATATAATCCGCATCGACATGAGCGAGTATATGGAGGGGCATAGCGTGTCTAAGCTTATCGGTTCGCCTCCTGGGTATGTGGGCTATGATGACGGCGGACAACTGACTGAACAAGTGCGCAGACGACCATATAGTGTTGTGCTTTTTGACGAAATTGAAAAGGCTCATCCAGATATTTTTAACGCACTTCTTCAAATCCTTGACGACGGACGCTTGACTGACGGGCAGGGCAGAACTGTCAACTTCAAGAACACAATCATCATTATGACTTCAAATCTAGGTGCGAACGAAGTTAAAGAACATAAAAACCTTGGCTTTGGTGGCGAAGAGCATGAAGATATCGACGCAAAAACCATATATATGACAGCTTTGAAACGCAAGTTTAAGCCAGAGTTTGTCAACCGAATTGACGTTGTTTGCATATTTGACACATTGAAGCCAAATGACCTTGTCAAAATCAGCAAAATCCTTATCTCAAATATCAATAAACGCTTGCAAGAAAAAGGTCTTTCGCTCAAAATGACCCAAGAGGCACTTGAATTTATAGTTTCAAAAGGCTCTAATGTTGAGTATGGAGCAAGACCGCTTCGCCGTTACATTCAGCAGGAGATTGAAGACCAAATAGCCGAAAAAATCCTTTTAGGCGAAATCAACAACACTGGGGAAATCATCATAGATGTTCAAAATGGAAAACTAACTTTTGAGAATAAATGATTGCTTTACTTTTCTTTAAAGAAAAGTAAGCAAAAGAATATTGAACAAAAGCCTTTCAATATTATTTAAAAACTATAATATTGAAAGGCTTTTGTTAACTTTATTTATATAATTAAATAATAATTATTTTAAAATTCGTTTTGAAATTTTTGCAAAGTCTGCTAATATATAAATATAGGAGGAAACAATTATGAAAATTGAATTTGTTGACCGTGAGGGTTATAAAATTTCAGCAAGATTTCAAAAAATTTTGACTGAAAAACTTGCTAAACTTGAAAAGTATTTTGATGAGGATGCAAAAGTTCGTGTAGTTTGCCGTAAGGTTGCTAAACAAGAAAAACTTGAAATTACTATTACTGCCAAGGGTGCAATCTATCGCAGTGAAGTTGTAAGCGGAAGCATGTATGACAATATAGACCTTGCTCTTCCAAAAATTGAAAAGCAAGTTGTTCGTTTGCGCGACAAGAAAAAAGATAAACGCCAAGTTCGCAAGTCTATCAAAGACATGCCTGTTGAAGAGCCTACTTTTGAGTTCCTTGATGAAGAACCAGAAGAACTTCCTGCCGTATTCAAGAAAAAGACATTCAATCTTGACCCATTGACTATTGATGATGCTCGTTTTGCTATTGAACGTTTGGGACACAGCTTTTATGTGTTCTTAAATGCACGCACTGGCAGAGTTAATGTGCTTTACAAACGTAATGATGGTGCTTTTGGCTTGATTGACCTTAAATATTAATTATAAATATATTAAGTGGTTATGAGCCATTTAATATTTTTTATAAAATTAAAAAAACAGTTGACAAATTCCTCTCCCCCGTGCTAAAATTGAGGGGAGGAATGGATAATAAAGGGGGGAAATATATGAATTATTCAAGAATTGTTGAATTGCGTTAAAAAAACAAATTAAGCGTGGATGAATTGTCAAAAATGTTAGACGTGCCTGTTACTAACATTAAAGGTTGGGAAAATGGAGAAAAAGCTCCTACAGCGCTGGAGTATCAAAAACTTGCTTTGTTTTTTAATGTTTCTATTGAATACTTAATGGGGCTTACTGATAAAAAATCTAGTAAATCTGCAAACGCCAACAATGCAAAAGCATCTAATAATAAAAAAACACCAATTTTTAGTCGCTGGTTTTACATTGCTTTGCCAATTGCTATGCTTTTTGTTCTGGTGGGGCTTGCTTTTGTAATGTATGAAGCAAACATTGGCTCTTATGAATGGGTTAGTGTAAGTGTTTATGATGTGATATTCAAAAAGACTGCTGACGGATTTATAAATCATGATTTGTGTGCTTTTGGCATTTTGATGATTCTTATAAACATATTTGCAATTGTGTATTATTCATTGATGATTAGCTTGAATAAACAAAACATGACAAAATTAAATTTATCCAATACTATTATCAATGGCGTTTGGGGACTTATAAACCTTTTTATTGGAAGTTACTTCTTTGTTTCTTTAGGCGGATATCATGATATGATTTGGTTTGGCTATATTGTTTATATTGTTTGGGGAGCTATGGCAATTTATGCAATTGTTCTTTCAATTTTGGGAGTTATAAAGATGCAACATGGCGGAGATATTGCTTTGCCAACTGAACAAACACAAACTTTGCCAGAGAAAAAAGTGACTAATAATAAAACTAAAGAAGACTAATTGTTAAGAATAAAAAATCTCGAACAATCGAGATTTTTTTGTTTATTTTTTTAGCGATAATAATATTTTATTTGACATTATTTTTAATTTTCCAAATTATTTAATCTTGACAACATGGGAAGGTTATGCTATAATATAGTCCTTAAAGGAGGATTTATTTTAATGTTACAGAATGAAGCTATTTTAAAAAGTAATAATTTGCAAGGCTACAAAAAAACATTTTCAAAAGATATGGTCCAAAGAATTTATATGCTTGCTGAACATGTTATAGATACGCATGATACTATTCGACAAACAGCACAAATATATGGATATAGCAAAACTTTGGTTCACACTGATTTGAGCCGCCGCTTGCCACAAGTTGATATAAATTTGTATGAAGAAACGCAAAAGATTCTGGATGAAAATTTTTCAGCAAAGCATATCAGAGGCGGAGAGTCTACAAGAAAAAAATATTTAGAAAGATTTGTTTAAAAATCAAATCCACAGCTTTAGCTGTGGATTTTTTGTTTGAAATAAAAAATTCTCTAACGAGAATTTTTACGCTTTTTTCTTCATGTCATCTAAGAGTTTTGAGTAGTGTGCTTTTTTACGATTTGCTGAGTTTGCATGAATAACATTGTCAGCAACAGCTTTATCAAGAAGTGCAACAACTTCTTTAAGAGCATTTTCGCTTACGGCAACATCACCAGAAGCAACGGCAGTCTTGAATTTTTTTGTGTATGTTAAAATCTTAGACTTAACAGCCTTGTTTTCAAGTGTTTTCTTTTCAATTACTTTAACTCTTTTTTCTGCTGATTTAATATTTGGCATTTTCTTCTCCTTTAAAGTTAATCTACAACATTTTAGCATATAACAACAAAAAAATCAAGCATTTTTTAATAATTTTTTAACTTATTGACAAAATATCTTTATGATTGATTTGATTGATGAATGTGCAAGCGATCTTTCGCTCTATGGCTACAAAACAAAGTCGTTAGATAAGTATGGAATTTGTGTTGGCAGTTTGGCGGTGGATAGTCGTGAAAAAATTGAAAAACTTGGCTTTGAGCGAGGGGATTATTATATAATCAATTCGCCTTTTGTGTATGAACTTGGTCATGAATGCCATCAGTTTATGGCTAAATTGTTAAGCAAATATTTGAACAATATATTAAACTCTCTAAAAATTGAAAAGGGCGATAGATTCTTGATTGTGGGCATTGGCAATCCTGATATTTTGGCAGATAGTCTTGGCAAAAAAGTTGTTGACAAAATTGCAATAAATCCATATGAGGAGGATAACAACGTTTTTAAAATCGCTCCGAATATATTTCTTAACACAGGCATGTCTACTTTTGAGCTGGTCGCGCTTGTTGCTAATGCGCAGAATGTAGATTGTGTTATTTTGATCGACGCACTTGCGACTCAGAAAATAGACAGGCTTGGAATTTCTTTTCAACTGAATAGTGCAGGAATAACGCCAGGAAGCGCAATGCAAAACAAAAACAAAAAGATTGATTTTGACAGTTTAGGCATCCCATGTATAAGTTTTGGCGTGCCTTATATGCTGTTTGCATCAGACCTTGTCAAGACGGATAATCAAAATCTTGTTTTGGCACCAAAGGACATTCACGAAAATGTTGAAATTGCTTCAAGTATTATTGCCGAAGCAATTACAAAATCGCTCGGACTGGGGGAGTTTGTATGAATGCGTTATATTTATTAATCCCAACATTTATTATATTATTGTTTTTAATGCCAGTCGTGACGGAGGCAAGAATAACTTTTAATTTACAATCTAAGACAGGCGTGCTGTGCATATTTGTTTATGGAATAAAATTATTTTATTGGATTTATGAAATTAATGGGAAAAAGATTTTGATTAAAAACAAGGCTGGTACAAAAGAAATGGAGCTTGATATTTCTGGCGATGACTTGCTTATATTTGAATATTTTGGCATGCAAATTAAGGATAAAATAAGACTTAAAGAATTGTTTGTTTTTTATAATCTTGGGGTTGGAGATGCCTTTGAATCTGCAATGTTAGGTGGTTTTTTAAATATTGCCGTGTTAACATTTTTTACAACATTAAAGTCAAAAAAGCCGACAGCAAGTTTGGGGATTTATGACATAATTTCTTATAACAAATCCATATTTGAAATCGCTTTAAAAGGAAAAGTTTCAATTTCTTTGATTGATATTGCATATTCTTTTTTAAATTCGGTTATTCTAACATGGAAAACAAAATCAAAAGAAAAACACAACATGTCGTAGTATTATGCAATGCATACTACACAATATTTGGCTAGTATGCAAAATAAATGTAAAAAGGAGATTAAAAAATGCGTATTTATACAGGTAACGAAACGATTAATAATTTGATTGACGGAGCTATGGAAAAAATCAAAACTATTGTTGACAGCAGCACCGTTATAGGTGAAAAGGTTGAGGCTGGCGATGGCACTACAATTATTCCAATTTCTAAGGTGGCAGTGGGCTATGTTGTGGGCGGTGGCGAGTATGCTGACCTTTCTTCACGTCGCGTGGCAAATCACTTTCCAATGGCTGGCGGTTCTTCTGGCGGTATGAGCGTAACACCTGTTGGCTTTTTGGTGGAAAGCAAAGGAGAGGTTTCTTTTATCAATGTTGAAAACAAAAGCATGTATCAAACTATTCTTAACATGTTTAATTCTTTGCTCGCAAAGATGGATAAAAAAGAAGAGGAAAGTCAAAACTTAGAAAAGGAAGATAAATTCCAAAAATTTGAAGACAAAAAAAGGTAAAAAATAATAATGTCATATTTTATAACAAAGATTGTTAAGAATTTTATAATAGCTTTGATTATTACGCTTATTCTTGTTGTTGCAACAGTTGTAAGCGTGGTTTGTTTAACAACAAAAACCGTGCCTGTAAGCAACACTCAAACAGAAAGCGCTTCAACTTCTGCAAAAGCAATGTGTGTTATGGAGGGTTCTAGCCAAAGAGTGCTTTATCAAAAAAATGCTCAGGCTAAACTTCCAATGGCAAGCACTACAAAAATTATGACTGCCATCACAGCAATTGAAAATTGCTCAAACCTTGATGAGCGATTTGTTATTTCGCCAAAAGCGGTGGGGATTCCTGGCACAAGTATTTATCTTAGAAAAGATGAAACCTTAACAATGCGAGAACTCCTTTATGGGCTTATGCTTGTTTCTGGCAATGACGCCTCTGTTGCTATTGGCGAACAAATTTCTGGCTCAGCCAAAAACTTTGTTGAACTTATGAATAAAACTGCCAAAAAGATTGGAGCTAATAGTTCTCACTTTGACAACACACACGGTCTTGACAGCCAAACTCACTACACGACCGCTGAGGATTTGGCTAGAATAACAAGTTATGCTATGGAGAACGACACCTTTCGCGAAATTGTTTCTACAAGAAACACAAAAATAGTTTCTGGTGAGGGCAAGACAAGATATTTGAAAAATAAAAATCGCTTATTACATAGCCTTGAGGGGTGTGACGGTGTTAAAACTGGCTTTACAGATGACGCGGGACGTTGCTTAGTGTCAAGTTGCGAGCGCGACGGCATGAGGCTTGTTTGTGTTGTTTTGAATTGTGGACCAATGTTTGAAGAAAGTTCGGCACTGCTGGAAGAGGGCTTTAATAATTATAAACTTTATGACCTTTCAAAATTTTATTCTTTTAAGAAAGCTTTGAAAGTTGAAGAAAGCAAAGAGCAATTTGTTAAACTTGGCAGTGATAGTGAGATTTATTATCCTTTGTCAGTTCGCGAGCTTGACAAGCTTAAATTTGAATATGTTTTGCCAAATATGTTGACTGCTCCTGTTGCAAAATCACAAAAAGTTGGAGAAATTTCAATTTTTCTTAACAATGACTTGCTATTTTCTAAAAATATATATACAATAGAAGATGTAAGGAGCAACACTTATTGGGAGAACCTTAAAAACGCTACTTCCAATTGGTGAGTTAGATACATGAGATTAAACAAATTTTTAAGCGGAGCAGGAATTGCTTCCCGTCGCAAATGCGATGAGATCATTGCAGATGGTCAAGTTTATGTTAATGGCAAAGTTGTTACAGAACTTGGCACTGTTATCAATGAGAAAAAAGACAAGGTTGTCTATCAAGGGGTGGAGGTTAAGCTTCCAACCTCTTTTGTGTATATAAAACTCAATAAGCCAAAGGGTTACGCTTGTACGGCTAGTGACGAGAAAGGAAGAAAAACCATTTATGACCTTATCAAATGCGAAGAGCGTTTGTTTTCTGTTGGCAGGCTTGACTATGACACTGAGGGGTTGATTATACTGACCAATGATGGCGATTTTGCAAATAAAGTTATGCACCCAAAGTATGACATCGAAAAAGAATATCAAGTAACGGTTGAGGGCGAAATCTTGGAGAGCGAGCTGGCTGTTATGCGTAAGGGCGTTGTTGTTGACGGCGAAAAAATGCCTCCTGCAAGGGTTAAATTTTTGGAGAAAACAAATGGTGGAACAAAACTGTCTGTTGTTATCCATGAGGGGCAAAACAGGCAAGTGCGCAGAATGTTTGAAGCTATTGGCAGAAGTATAAAACTGCTTAAACGCGTTAGGATTGGCGGAGTCAAGCTTGGTGGATTATCGCGCGGAGAATATCGTGACTTGACTGAGGCTGAACTCAATTTGTTAGTGAGGGGCTAAATGCGAGTTGCAATAATTGGTGGCGGAGCTGCTGGTCTTATGTGCGGAGCAATTTTGGCTGAGGCGGGTTTGAATGCGACTATTTTTGACGGCAATGAGAAACTTGGTAAAAAGCTTTACATAACTGGCAAAGGTCGATGTAATCTGACAAATCTTTGCGAGCCGAAAGAGTTTTTGGATAATGTTGTCAACGGCAAAAAGTTTTTGCAAAGCGCAATCAACAAGTTTTCAAGTTTTGACACCTATTCATTTTTTGAGGATAACGGATTAAAACTTAAACTTGAACGTGGACAGCGCGTTTTTCCTGAAAGTGACAAGGCTAGTGATGTGACTAAAACGCTTGAAAAACTGAATAAGAAGAATAAAATATTATTGAACGCTCTTGTGGACAAAGTAACAAAGCAAAAAAGTGGCGATAAAATTGCTTTTATTGTTAAAACAAAAAGTGGCGAGTTTGAGTTTGATAAAGTGATTGTTGCAACGGGTGGCAAAAGTTATCCGTTAACAGGCAGTACTGGTGATGGATATAATATCGCAAAAGCTTTTGGCCATAAAATTGTAAGTCCAAAGCCCGCCTTAACTGCGATTGAGCTGAAAGATAAATATGCATCAGAAATTCAAGGTTTGTCACTCAAAAATGTGGCATTGCATGCTGAGTTTTTGGATGAGAAAGAGAAATCGAAAAATGCAAATAAAGCAGAAAGCTCAGCAAAAACAGCGTCGCTGTCTTTTCAAGGCGAAATGATGTTCACGGATAAAGGCATAACTGGCCCAATAGTGCTTTCAATGTCAAGCATGATAAATCGGGCAAAAGAGGTTAAACTTTGGCTTGACTTTAAGCCAGCATTATCAAAGGAGCAGTTGGATAACAGACTTCTTCGTGAGTTTGAGGAAAACAAAAATAAGAATATCTCATATATAATTCATGGCCTGCTTCCAAAGAATTTTGTTGATGTGTTTATGGCAAAGGCTGAAATTTTG
Organism: uncultured Clostridia bacterium; assembly: GCA_947649575.1. Taxonomy (GTDB): domain Bacteria; phylum Bacillota; class Clostridia; order Christensenellales; family UBA1242; genus Caccovivens. The sequence goes on from CANSRZ010000005.1 coordinate 73,632, forward strand.
CCAAATAAGAAAGTGAACTCAATCACAAAAGAAGAGAGAATAAGGATTATTGATACGCTTAAAAAGTTTGATTTGAATTATAAAAATCTTTATCCGCTTGAAAGCGGAATTGTTACAAGCGGTGGCGTAAATCTAGACGAACTTAATCCAAAGTCATGCGAGAGCAAACTTCATAAAGGGCTTTATTTTATTGGCGAAGTTATTGACGCTGACGCACTCACGGGAGGCTTTAATATTCAAATTGCACTTTCAACTGCTTATATTTGCGCGTGTGATATCATAAAATTACAACAGGAGGGGAAGTAATGTACTTAATCGGATTTTTAAAATTTATGTTATATATTCCAGTATCGATATTTTATCCAACAAAGTTTATTGGCAAAAAAAATCTGCCAAAAGGCTCTGCAATCATGGTGAGCAATCATACTGCCAATATGGATTCTATTTTGTTTGCGGCGCATCTGAAAGAACATAATTATTATCTTGCAAAAAAAGAACTTTTCAGCACTAAGTTTAAAGCGTGGGTTATTAAAGGCATTGGCGGAATTCCTATTGACCGTCAAACAAATGATTTGGGAGCGATTAAGCAATGTCTTAAAGTTTTAAAAGAGGGGCATAAGCTTGTGATTTATCCAGAGGGGACGCGAAATCACAATGAGGACATGGAGTTTGGCGAAGTAAAGGGCGGTGCAACAATGCTTGCAATCAAGGGTAAAGTGCCAATTGTGCCAATATATATCAATCGCACGCCAAAGCTTTTCAAAAAGGTGATTGTAACAATTGGTCAGCCTTTTGAGTTTGACGAATTTTATGGTCAGCGTCTTGATAGTGAAGCACTTGACAAGGCAGGCGAAAAACTGCTTGCTAAGATGAAAGAACTTCGTGCTTCTTGTATAGAACGCGATAACAACACTAAAAAGGCTATTCGCAAAAAGAGAAAGGCAGAAAAGAAAGTTGAAAAATTAAGAATAAAAGAAGAGAAAAAATTGTCAAAAGCAAATAAATAAAAAATACGGATAATCCGTATTTTTTATTTTTCTGCCGTTTGTTCAATCTTTTGTTTCTGTGCCATATCATGCTCAAGTAAAGCTCTGTTGATTATCTCTGCTTTATGCAGTTCTTTTAAAGAAGTTTTGCCATTATTAGGGCAGTAAGGTGCTAAGTTTTTTAATTTGCAGAGACCCTCCAAGTTTTCTCGCCTTGCCTTATCTGAGTAAAATCTATAATCAGGAGCGTTAATGCTAGCTTCGTGCGTCTCTTCGTCATGATCGTTTTCATATAGACTTAGCAGCAAATAATCAAAGCGATTTTTAATAAACGGCTCAACTGGCACATAAAGGTTGGCAAATTTGACCATAATCACATGGTGCCTATGAAGTTTTTCGCCTCTAAGAAGATCCCCAGAATAAATATCTGCTGTGAAAATCTTTTCGTTTTTAATTTTCATGTTTTATCCTTATCTATTTGCGATCATTTCGGCAGCAGCGTCAATATCGTCACTATTAAGTCCAAGTTCGCGTGCGTCTGCACGAATTCCATTGTCAACCATAATCATCTTTGATGTGTTTTTATCAAGATTGATTGCATAACTTACTCTGTTTTTCAAGGTTGCTTCATCAACACTCTCTTCACGGATAAGCTCAACCTCAATCTCGTCAATAAGAGTAAAATCAATCTTGTTTTCACTTAACGTGAATGGCTTGTCATCTTCTGTAATGTTTTGATTTTTATTGAAAGCGTCAATCAAAAGCATCATTTCTTGGCTTGGCATATCAATAGATTCGATTAAAACTGTTTCATAATCTTCACACTCTTCTTCAGTAACATATTTTTCATAGAGTGAGTTGAAAAGTGCATAGCCTTTTTCTAATTGTAAAATAGCTTCGGCTCTTTTTTGTGCTTTAACCCTTGGGCTTGCATTGATTTTTGCAAATTCTTGTTTGCCAAGCTCAATAAGTCTAGTGCGATAATTAAGCTTTTTATGCATTTTTCTAAGTGTGTTAGCAATTGCAGTTTCTGTTTTTGTAAGATTTTCCTGGTCATTAATGCAAGTCCAAAGTCTTTCGTTGTAGATATAAGCTTTTTCTTCTGCTGATAAAATTTCATTTGTTTCCATAATTTTTCTCCTTTTTAAATCGTTTTTATTATAACATACAAATTCACGTTCGTCAATACCCAAATTATAAATATTTTGATTTTGATTGCAAATAAATTGACAAACTATCTATGTTTTTGATAATCTATTATTGAAAGATTTTTTAAAAGGATGTTTTACTGTTATGAACAACGAATTTAATTTAAATGCAATTGACCAGACTTTTGCGAGTTACAAAAAAGGACAACTTTTTGATGGGGTGGTGGTTATTAAACGCGCTGACGGAGTGATTTTCAATATTGGTGGCAAGAACGACGCGTTTATTGATAAAGAGGATTTTGATAATTTTGAGGAAATTAAAATTGGTGACCGCTTTAAGGTTATGCTTACAGGTAGCAAAAACGAAGAGGGCTTGATTGAGGTTTCAAAAAGCAGAGCAGATAATCTTGTGATTGCTAATCAGTGTGCTGAAAAACTTAAACTTGGAAGCAAGTTTTCCTTTGTGGTGACTGAGGCTAGCAATGCAGGCTTAAACTCAAAATTAGGGGACTATTCTGTTTTTATCCCAGCGGGTGAGGTATCTGATAAATTTGTTAAAGATTTTAAAACTCTGATTGGCAAACAGTATGAAGCGACTGTTACTGAAATTGACAAAGAAAGCAAAAATATTGTGGGCTCTGTCAAACTTTTGATTGAACAGATTAAAGAAACAAATGAAAATCTGTTTTGGAGTTCAATCTTTATTAACAAAATTGTGACTGGCAGAGTAAAAAAGATTATGCCTTATGGTGCATTTGTGGATATTGATGGCGTGGATGCTTTTGTGCATATTTCTAATCTTGCTTACAAGCGTATTGAAAATCCATCTGAAGTTTTAACTGAGGGAGAAACTTATCAGTTTAAAGTTATTGAACTTGACCGCGAAAGCAAAAAAGTTGCACTCAGCAAAAAGGCTCTTGAAGTTGACCCGAAAATACAAGCGATTAAAGACCTTAAAATTGGTGAGGTTTATGAGGGAATTGTAGTCAAAATTTTGGCCTTTGGCGCAATTATCCGTCTTGATAGTGGAGTAAGTGGACTTCTTCACATCTCTAATGCGACAACTTCAAACACTCAACAAATTTATGAGGTTGTTAAACTTGACCAGCGTGTTAAAGTGGAAGTGCTTTCAGTTGACGAAGAGAGCGGAAAGGTATCTTTTAAACTTGACGGACTAAACAAGCAAGAAATGTAGTTTTTTAAGTTTGATTGAATAAATTTTGCAGTTAAATGAAACAAAAAAAGATATTCGCGCAACATTTGATTATCTATATCTTGTGACTAGTATGCGCATACTAGCCACAAGATATTGATTTGCTGGTGTGGCTCAGTGGTAGAGCAACGCACTCGTAATGCGTAGGTCGTGGGTCCAATTCCCACCACCAGCTCCAAATTTATTTGTTGAGATGACCGAGCGGTTGAAGGTGCACGCCTGGAAAGCGTGTGAAGAGCTTTAACTCTTCCGCAGGTTCGAATCCTGTTCTCAACGCCAAACTTATAATAAAATAAGGAGGAATGATGCTTTCTATTCTTTTGGCAAGTCCAAATTATGCGTTAATCAGAACTTTATGTTTTATTATTGTTATTGCAATTTTAATCGTTGCAATTTTTATGGTTATAGCTCACAGGACTAAAAAGGCAGCGGATGCTGCGCTTAAAGAACGTGAGAACAGAAAGAATATTGTTTTTGTTGACTTTGATGCTTGGGTTGACAGAGTTATGGACTCTTGCCCAGTTGACGATGCTGAGGGCTATGTATTTAATATTTATGATATTGGAAATAAAAAATATCAGGTGGAAATTGTTGCAACGGGCAGTTATTATGAAAGTATTGATGATTGGACGCTTGACGAATTATGGGTGAGCAGGCATGATTTTGAGGATTATCTTTTTACGGCAGAAAGCAAAGAGATAGCTTATGAGGATTTGAAGAATAAAATCAATAAATATATAAACAATCCAAATGCAAAACATTATAGAGTTTTTCAAACTGCCAATGCAGTTGCGATGGGCTTTATAGACGATAACTATGAAGTAATTTATAAAAATTAATTTTGCGAAATTTTTGATATTAGAGAGAGTTTATCTCTCTTTTTTATTAAAAATAATATGAAATATTTTACTTTTGCATATAAATATGATATAATATTTGCGAAAATTTAAAGGAGTTTAAATATGTTTAAGTCTAAAAGATTGAAAAGATTATTTATTTTTGCCTTTATTTGTATGGCGATTTTTGCTGTTGGGTTGGCAGTTATGCCTTTTGTTTGGCATAGCAATAATGCTGAAGCGTCACAGAATGAAACATATGCTCAGGACTGGAAAGACGCTAATGTAACTTATGAAAGCGTCGAGAAAAATATAATAATTTCTGCTGAGAAAGTTTTGGATGTGACTGAATATATCACTGTGACTTATGAACGCAGTGGGATTAATGTTGGGCTTATGAGAAATATCTCAAAACTTAACAAAATCACACGCATTGTTGACGGTAAGAAGTATGTTAATAAAACATATAACAAGCTTGAATTTGAGGGTTGCAGAATTAAAGGCAAGGATGATGAAGATTTTAGGAATGAAACTGCTTGGCTTGAAGTTGAGGGTGATTATTTCTATATCATGATTGGCGCGGATTATGATTTTAAAGATGCAGGCACTTATGTTTATGAAATAAACTATCAATATGACATGGGCGAAGATTTTATAAAAGATTTCGACGATTTTACTTTTGATATTCTTGATTATGACTTTGGCTCTAAAGTTGAAAAGTTTTCAGCAAACATAACTTTTCCAAATGATATTTTAAAGGAAGGGCAGAGCGCGGATGAACTCTTTTCTTCCAAAGCTGTTACTTTTAGAACAAACAATATGCAGGGAATTGGTGATGATGCGTTAAGCGCTATTTATAACCCTGAAACTTTCACTTTATCTTGCGGATATGACAGACCTTTAGCTCCTGGCCGTGGCTTTACAGTGCAAGTTGTTCTTGACCAAGGCTATTTTAACACTCATTATGAAGTTAGTTTTCTGTATATTATAATTGCAATTTCTCTTGGCGTTGCTGTTTTGGTATTTTTAATCTGCTTTGTAATAAGTCGCAAAAGCCAACATGTTATTGTTACGCCTGAGTTTTATCCTCCAAAAGGATATTCTCCAATTGATGTTGCCAGAATTTATAGAGGAGAGGTTAGGCCAAAGGATATCGCTTCACTGATTATTTATTGGGCAAGTGTTGGGCTGGTGGAACTTGAGCCAAAGGCTAATAAGAAATATTATTTAATCAAAAAACTAAAAAACTATAATGATGTTGACCTTGCTGGTGGTGCTGAGCCATTATCGGATAAACATGAAAAGGCATATTTTGATGCTTTGTTTGCAAAGTCTGATGTTTATGACACTGAATTTGCTTCTTCTGGAAATAACAGAAAAATTTCTAAAGCAGTTGAGTCACTTTATGATCGTGGTGAAGACGGTAAAAAGAAACAAACTGTTTTAAAAGCACTTGTTCACTTCTTCTCAACTTTGCCTTTTCTGTTGTTTATTATTTGGAATCTAACTTTTGATAGTTCTCAAATTTATTTATTCTTTATATTCTTGTTCCCATTCATTGGCGTTATGGTCTTTGTGTATATGCGACTTCCATGGTTCATGCTATGGTTTAAATTTGTTTGGTGTGGCGGTTTTGCAGGTGTTCCTTTAGGTTTGATGATTGGCAGTATGCTTATCACAACTTATGATGTTTGGAATTTGCTTTATATTATTGTTGCAATTTTCTTGCTTGGCAATTATGCAACCAGGGCTATTAAAGTGCGTCCTCAGGCAGACGTCGCGGTGCTTGGCAGAGTGCTAGGCTTCAGAAATTTCCTAGTCAAGTCGGAACTTTCTAAACTTGAAAGAATGGTGTATGATGACCCAGAATATTATTATCACATTTTGCCTTTCTGCTATGCACTTGGCATAACTAGGGTTATGGAAAAGAGATTTAAGTCCCTTAGCATTGATCCACCAGTTTATTGCAGTGGAGTTTCACATGCATATTTGTGTACTTGTATTTCGCATACAATAGGTTATCACGGATCTTCTTCAGTAAGCAGTGGAGGCTTCGGAGGAGGCGGCGGAGGAGGCGGTGGCTCTTCCGGCGGAGGCGGTGGCGGCGGTGGCTGTCATGGTCGTTAACAAGCCTAACGCTTGGCGAATGTCATATAGGCTGAGTTGAAAATATGTATTATATTTGGTCATAACAAATCAGAAGTGCAATTGCATTAAAAAAATTATTTGCGATACTTGTCAAAGTCTTGTTTTAGCATCGTAAATGACTTTATTAATTATTTAATTAAATAATAATTACAAAAAGGAAAAGTTATGGAAAATAAATTTAAAAATATTTGTGAATTTTATTCTACAACAATGAAGTTGAAAGAACTTATTCGCTCAGGCTGGAAGATTTGGGATATTTCAGCTCCGCGATTGGAAAGCGTTGCTGAACATATTTATGGGACGCAAATGCTTGCTTTTGCTGTGAATAGCGAGTTTGAGCTTGGCATGGATTTGCAAAAAGTTGTTTTTATGCTTGCTTTTCATGAGCTTGGCGAGTGCGTTGTTGGAGATATTACTTTACATGATGACATTACAAAAGAGCAAAAACATAAACTTGAAGAGAAAGCAGTTATTGAATTGCTTGAGCCACTTAAAGACAAAAGTATCATTTTGCAAATGTTTAACGAGTTTGAAGAAAACAAAAGCAAAGAAGCAAGATTTTGTCATCAAATTGATAAGCTTGAGTGCGACCTTTGGTGCAAATATTATGACGAGGGTCATTATGCAAATATGAACAAACAATACAAAGGCTCGCAAGAAGAGCTAAGACAAAATAGTTTAAAAAACGGGATTAATTCGTTTTCTCAAATGTGGATTAATTATGACAAGCAGGACAAAGAGCGGGTTAATTATGACGAACTCTTCCAAAAAATGGCTGATTATATAATTGAAAATAAAATATTTAAATAATAAAAAACCACCAGTTCGCTGGTGGTTTTTTATTGATGAAATTTAGCTTAGATGTTAAGAAGTCTTAAAATTCTTCCCTTAACAATCATCAAGATAAGGTCACAAATCCATACGATTGTGAAACCAAAGATTAAGCGGATAAGAGCTGCAACGATTTTACCCTCAGTAAATCTTGTAACAGCGCCCAAAATCCAAGCTGTGAATGGAATGATAGCCAAGATAATGCTTACAAGTCTACCAAGTCCAAAATAATCCTTAGATGATTTTGCCATGATTCAATCTCCTTTTTTTAAGATATTTTTATTGTACAACAATTCAAAATTTTTAGCAACTATATTTAATAAATATTTCAAAAAAATATAAAAAAATTATATTTAATTTAATATTCCAATTTATTTGTTGTCAAGATTAGACAAGATGACAAATATTTTGACTTTTATCTCTTTTGTTAACTTTAAGCGATGTGCTAAAATTTTTTGCAAGGAGAATGTTATGGCAAGAAAAATTGTTTTAACAAGTGGCAAAGGGGGAGTTGGCAAAACTACTTTGACCGCAAGTCTTGGTGTTAACCTTGCAAAGCTTGGCTTTCGAGTTGTCTTACTTGACGTTGATATTGGGCTTAACAACTTGGATGTTGTGCTTGGAATTGAGGACCAAGTTATTTTTGATATTGGTGATGCGATTGCTGGCAAATGCAGAGCTAGGCAAGCTTTAATCCAAGACCGCAAAATTTCATCGCTGTATGTTATGCCGTCCTCCCACTCCTATGACAAAACAAAAATTCTTGGTGAACATATCAGAAACGTTGTTGATGTTTTGGATAAATCTTTTGACTATATTTTGATAGACTGTCCTGCGGGTGTGGAAGCGGGCTTTCATAGAGCAGTTTTTTCTGCCAACGAAGCCATTATTGTTGTAACGCCTCATCTTTCAAGCATTCGCGACGCAAGCAAAGTGTTAGGGCTTTTGAAAGAATATGACTTGCAAAGTATTGGGCTTGTTATTAATCGAATGCGTGGCGACCTTTTATTGAACGGTGAGTTTATGAATATTGAAAATATTGTTAGAGCGTTAAATCTTCCACTTTTGGGAGTTATCCCAGAAGATGACGCAATTGGGACAAGTTGTTCGACTGGAAGATTTATAAACTCAGTGGAAAGCGCAAGGGCGTTTACGTTATTGTCAGAAAATATCCATAATGGCTCAAAGAAAATATTTGATTGCACATATAAATATCGAGGCTTGTTTGGCTATTTAAAGCGCAATCTTCGCAAAAAAGTTTAGGAGGTGATTGTATGCAAATTTCTCAACCATCGGTCAGCCGATTGTCAACTTTGCTTAGGCAAGATAAGTGCGAAAATCCGCAGTTTGTGTGTGAGATATTGAAAGGTGAGTTGGAGCCCATTATACAAAACTACATTTCATTATCTTCGCCAGTTGTGGTCAGATTTCGCAAGTTCAACGAAAAGCTTTTGTTTTCTGTTGAAATTGATGCAGAGCGGATTAGGCCTTTTGGATATATTCCTAAATAACATTTTGTAGTTTTGAAAGATATAAAAAACCACTAGTATAACTAGTGGATTTTTATTTAAAGCAATTTCCGTTGTTTTAACAAAATATTGATTGTGCGCTTTTTGTCATTTCCACCGAAATGATGTTTGTTAAAAACAAAAAAAGTTTTAATTTGAATAAACATTGCTGACAATGATGCAAACCAAGTTTGCTGTTAGGCTTGAAAGAAACAATAGCCATAGCATTTTGCTCCTACATGTGAGCCAACAATGCAACCGATTTCACATGTGTTAACCTCTTGTGAATTATTGCCTATTTTAGGCTGTTGCTTTGCATAAACTTCCTCAATCTTTGCCTGATTGTCTGTATGCAAAAGATAGAGTGGGCGAGTTGTGTCCATATTTTTCAAGTTATCCAAAAGATAAGCATCCGCTTTAACTGACCCCATACATTTGGCAACATTTACAACTTTGCCGTCAACTATTGAAACGATAGGCTTGATGTTAAGCATTGAGCCTATTGCAGCACTTGCGCCTGAAAGACGACCACTTGCTTTAAGATATTTAAGGTCATTGATAACAGCAAAAAGTTTAACCTTTTCGCGCAGTTCATAAAACTTAGCTTTAATCTTTTCAATATCGCTTTCTGTTTGAGCAAATTTTGCAAGCTCAACAATTAAAGCGCCAGTCGCGATTGTTGCGCCTTTTCCCTCTTCTATAAATACGTTTTTCATGCCAAGGTCATCAGCTGCCATTTGAGCTTGTATTTTTGTTTGAGAAAGTTCCATAGAAATCACAACGGTGATAACAAAGATATCTTTTTTGTTGTAAAATTCTTTATAGATTTCTTCAAATTTATATGCGTTTGGCATTGATGTTTTTGGAACTAATCCAGTGCTTGCCATTTTGCTATAGAACTCACGAGTCGATAAACCGTCAGGATAAATATCCTCGCCAAAACGAACCTCAATTGGTACAATTTTGACATTATATTTTTCTTGTAAATCTTCTGGTATGTCAGTTGAGGCATCTGTCACGAATACAAATTTCATAAAAATCTCCTTTTTGTTAGTATAACAACTTTCAGCAAATTTCGCAAATAGTTTTAGTTATTTTAAAAATTTAAATTCATTTTCCCATTCCTGAAAAGTATATCTTGGATTTGCTGGGCTTGTCGAGTTGAGATATATCACAGGCACAGACAAATTAAAATTTTCAGTTGTTAAAGTATATGCCAGTTTGCCGTTGCAAATAACTTTTTCAACATTGGTGTAGGGTGGCAAAAGCTTGTCAAGGTTGTTAATAAGTTCAAAATCTTTGCTAAGCGCTTTGTCGCTAGAGCCTTTCAAAGAAGATACAGCCACGATATCATATAAAGCAATATGATGTCTTGTTAATAACGCCTTTTTATCTTCGATACTTTCAGGCACAGATTCGTTAAAAATATTGGAAAGCGTTTTCCAAAATCTGTTCTGTTTGTTGCCATAATAAAAGCCCTCTTGCCTGCTTTTCACGCTTGGGAAACTGCCCAAAATCAAAACTCTTGAGCTTTTATCATAAAATGGCTGAAATGCATAATTGTTCATACATTAATATTAGCAAAAATTTATAAAATAACAAACTATTTTGTTTGATTTTTTAATTTTGATTGTGCTATACTAACAAAAGTGGAGGGATTATGATAAATATTGCGATTGATGGGCATGTTGGCTCAGGGAAAAGCACACTTGCAAAAGGGCTGGCAAAGAGGCTTGGATTTTATGTGTTTGACACAGGCGCAATTTATAGAGGAATTGCTTGCGAATACATGAGTAGAAATCTTGGTGAGCCAAATGAGGAAATTATCAATGACTTTATCAAAACTTTTGAAGTTAAAGTTAAATTTATTGACGATGTTGAACATGTTTTTGTTAATGGCAAAGATTGGACGCCAAATTTACGTTTGGAACAAACCTCAGTTATGGCAGGTAAGATATCTCCATATCCAAAATTGAGAGATAAAGTTTTGTCAAGCCAACGCGACTTTGCAAAAACTCATGATGTTGTAATGGAGGGTCGTGATATTGGTACAAGAGTTCTTCCAAATGCCGACTTTAAGTTTTTTGTAACCGCAAGCGAAGAAGTGCGAGCAGGTCGTCGTTTTGACCAAATCAAGGGCACGGCAAATGCGCCTACATATGAACAGATTTTGCAAGATCTGCGTGACCGCGATTATAGAGATGAACATCGTGAAGTAGCAGCACTTAGACCCGCAGAAGATGGAATAATCATAGATAGTTCAAATCAAACGTTGGAAGAAACAATTGAAAAATGTTTGCAGATTATTAATGAAAGAGCATGATTTTTTGTAATTTATAAAAAATATACTTAAATCGTTTGACTAAAAGGACGAAAATTTTATATACTAAAATCGTAAATTAAATAAAGAGGTGAAACAATGAATAAAACAAATTCAAAGTTATCCACATCGATGAGACAAAAGAATAAAAGAAATATAATAGTATCTCTTCTCGCAATTATAACAGCTGGAATAATCGCGGGGGGGGGTACTTTTTTAGCACCCATTTCGCTTCGCGAAATGTAAACGAAAGTTATCCACAACCCGAGCAAACCCAAGGCGCTACTCAGCCAAATGACACAAGTAAATATTGGGGGGAAGAGGGTTATGATTATGCTAGCCACCTTTGGTCAGGAAGTGGAACAGAAACTGACCCATGGCTTATCCAAACACCACAAGACCTTGCTTGCCTTTCATGGCGAATTTATAATGACAATGTAACAGACGAAAGGCATAAAACATGGGAAGAGAATAAATATCAAAAATGGAATTATTTTTATCCAGGATTCTATTTTAAACAAACAGCAAATATTGATATATCTGATTATTGGTGGGCATCTATAGGCAAGCGTATAGATGATACAACATCTTACAGTTATACATATTATTTATATTATAAATTTTCAGGCAATTATGATGGCAATGGGTATACAGTTTCAGGCATGTTTACTTCAGTTGAAAAAGGAAGGAATAATGGCTTGTTTGAATATGTGAGTGGCTTATACTCATCATCAATTGAAGCAAGCATAAAAAATCTTGGCTTGATAAATGGAAATATTGAAGGAATGAGCGGGATTGTAAGCGATGCTTTTTATGTTACTATAGAAAATTGTTATAATGAAAATGATGTCACTAATGATAATGGTTATTATTCCGGCGGAATTATTGGACGTGCTTTTAGATCAAAAATATTAAGATGTTATAATGTGGGCTCTATAAAAAAAGGTGGAGGTATTGTAGGCAGAGTAGAACCATATACAGATATTATAAATTGCTATAATACTGGATCGTGTAGCAGCGGTATAATTAAAGGTATTTATGGAGATAGTTTTAATTTCTTAAATATAACGATAAGCAACTGTTATAATAAGGGTGTTCTTAGTGGAGCGGTAGATCTAGGAGGAATTGTAGGATATCTTGAATGTTTGATTACTGACGCGACTTTAGAGCAAAGAGATTTTTTGAAAACTTTAGTATTTACAAACTGTTTTAATTTTGGTAATGTTATTGAAACTGAAACAAATCAACATTGTGGTGGTATTGTTGGGCTTACAGGCTCTAATGTTCAGGTATCAAGCTTTATGGATTTTGACTACGGTGGCTATTTTATAGGTGTAACGAATTCTTATTATGGCGGTGATTGCACTTTGGATAAAGGTGTTGGTTATGATGAGACTGATAATAGTATAAAACTTGATAATTTGGCTGATTTGGTTAAAGATAAATCGTGGTATTCAAGTGATTCACAAACAAATGGAGCAGCAACTTGGAATAGTGAATATCCTTGGGATTTTGATAATGTTTGGGGAATACATCAAGATTATAATGACGGCTTTCCTACATTTAAAAATTTGTTACCTCCACCAACAAATTGGACTCAAGTTGCGGACACTTCGTGGGAGGGCGACGGCACTGAGGCAAGCCCTTACATAATCGACACGGCTGAAAAGTTGGCAGGCATTGCTTATGATACAAACAATGGAAACGGTTTTAACAATAAATTTTTTAAGCAGACGGCTAATATAAATTTAAGTAGATATGAATGGACACCTATTGGAAAAGATATGTATAATAGTTTTTATGGAAGTTATGATGGTGGAGGATATACAATTAGCCATTTAAGGTTAGAAGATAATTCTGAATATTATTTTCTTGGATTGTTCGGTATGATACTTTCTGGTAATAACGGAATGTTACAAAATGTTAATATAACAGAATCTTATATTACAACTTCAAAAGTTTCAACTATTGGTTCGATAGCGGGATGTGCAGGTGTTCCAGTTAAAAATTGTTCTTCATCAGCTTATTTAACTTCTACTAGTGGAAGCGTTGGAGGCATAGTTGGATATGACTCTTCTGGGATAAATATAGAGGGTTGTTATTTTACGGGAACTATTATTGCGACAAAAAACAATGCAGTGGCTGGTGGTATAGTTGGGATTGGTGAAGGCGTTTATACAGAAATAAAAAACTGTCATGTATCAAATGCAAAAATATCTGCAGCTTGCGTTGGTGGAATAGCGGGCGAAATGTATAACATGAGTAATAAAGTAAGAAATTGCACAGTTTCAGCTGTATTAGAATCATCTGGTTGTGTTGGTGGTGTAGTTGGCAGGCGTTGTAATTTGATTGAAAATTGTTTTGTAAATGCTGAAATTGTATTCACAGGAACAGATACTTCTAAAATAGGGATGTTCTACGGCGCTGATAATTATTCAATAGAAATAACTGTTAACAATTGCGCATTTATTGGTGGGAGTAATATAAAAACAAGTACTTTCACAGGAGAATTAGATGCTGCAACTGTATTGGATTTAAAAAATTGTTATGGTTTAATAAATCAAAAAGGATATTTTTCAGACGGTGATTTTGCTGGTTTTGGAATTGTTGCTGGCATGAATGACGGTTTGCCTTTGCAGAGGGCGTTGTTCTTTATGGCTGAGTTCGCTCCTGATATTGAGGTTGGCTGGTTTGATAGAAACGGTTTTGAAAAAATTTAAAAAATGAGCATTTGAATGCTCATTTTTATTTTTCATTTTTTGAGGGATCTTCTGATTTTGCAAGTTTAACTTTTTTGCGTTCTTTTTTAAAAAGTAAGCGTTTTAACATGCGACCAATTTTGTTGTTAACTTTTAAATTGACTGCTATTGTTACAAAGAATGCTATAAGTTGATAGCCTGCACCAATTACAAAGATTAAAACAATGGATTGCACCTTAATAAGCGAAACATACAGGCTTATGCAGGTGAGCCATCCAAAAGCGGACAGGCTGATAACTTCTAACATTTTGTGTATGACGCCAATATATATGCAAACGCTAAGTGCTGAAAGAGGGGTGATATAGAGATATAGCAGCCATTTATTGAATGCAGTTACGCCTACAATGCCAAGCACATAAATTGCTATGCTTGCAAGGCCAAACATAATTGCATTTGCAAGCAGAAGCATTGTGAAGTTAAAAATATTTTTCTTGCGTTTATCCAAATGAGATTTAATTTCAACCATTTCTGTTGTTTCAACTGTGGCAGGGCTGAGCAAGTCATCAACTTTAATTCCATAGATATCAGCAATTTGTTTTAATATAAAAACGCTAGGAATAGTTTCACCATTTTCCCATTTGCTTATATTTTTGTTGCTATATTGCAGTTTCTTTGCAAGGTCAAGCTGGCTAAGGCCTGCTTTTTTTCTGTAATTTGCAAGATTTACTGCTATTATTTCTTTTTCATCCATATTGATATATTATATACAAAAACAATATGTTTTCAAAGCGATTTTGCCTGTATTTATTATATTTTTGTCAAATTCGCTTTAAAAGCGAAATGATTTTTTAAGTTTAGACTCGAATTTGCTGTTTCGCTTGTAAAAATTGTTATTAAAAAGTAAACTAATCGTGTAAAAACTAAAAAGTTTTAAGGAGTTGTAAATGAATAAAGTAAAAATAATAACTGACAATTGTTCAAGTTTATCTAAAAAAGAACTCGCTGAGTTAGGCGTTGATTATGTTCAAATGTTTGTAAATGTTAATGATATTTCTTGCGAGGCATTTGATTATCCTTGTGAGGATCCTAAACAATTTTATCAAGACATTGCTCATGCTGAAAAATGTTCAACAAGTTGCGTGAACACTCAAACTTTTGTTGATGCTTTTGAGAAATATGTCAAGGACGGCGTTGATGTTTTTTATGTGGGACTTTCAGGTGGGCTTAGCTGTACTTATGATAATGCACTTCATGCGGCAATCGAAATCAATGAAAAATACGGCGAACATGTTTATGTAGCTGACAGTTTATCAGGAAGCTATGGCATTGGCAAGATGGTGAGATTTGCTGTAAAACTAGCTAATAACGGAAAAAGCGCAAAAGAGATATATGATGCAATTCATAAAAACAATATGAAAGTGCTTGCTTTGTTTGCGCCAGGAGATTTGAAGTTTTTGGTTAAGTGCGGACGTTTAAGCAAACTTGCGGGCAGTGTTGGTTCATTACTTAAAATTGTTCCTATTATTTCTACTGATGAGGATGGCAAGCTTAAAGTTATTTCAAAAGCGATTGGGCGTAAACGTGCTATGAAAACGATTGAAAGCATGATTTTAGAACAAGCCGATTTGACGACTCCTGAAACAATTTATATTGGGCATACTGGGCAGGAGGAAGAAGCAAAAGAGCTGGCAGAAATTCTTAAAACGCATGCGCCTTGCAAAGAAATAGAAATCGGCTGGATTGACTACACAATGGGTTGTGCTTGCGGGCCAGAAACGCTTGCTGTGTTTGTAACAAAAAAATAAATTTTTTGCTAGTATATACAAGTTTTTAAATTAAATTAGTTTAGCGTTATATGCATAGATGATAAAATAAAGACAAACATTATAATAAAAATAAGAAGCCAAAACAAGCCATTCAATAAAAACAAAATTTTTATTGAATGGCTTGTTTTAAATTTTCTTTTGGTTACGTTTCTTGTTAAGAAAAGTAATACATAAAAATTATTCAAACAAAACTGCACCGCCGTTGACGGAGAGGGTGTGACCAGTGATGTATGATGCTCCGTCAGAGGCAAGGAAGAGTGCGGATGAAGCAATCTCTTCTGGTCTGCCTGAGCGATTAAGCGGAATATGTTTGCAAAGTGCTTTTATTTCGCTAGGTGAATAGCATGCCGTCATTGGCGTTGCAATGTTGCCTGGGGCTATGGCATTCACGCGAATATTAAAACTTCCCACTTCTTTTGCAAGAGATTCTGTCAAAGCAATAATGCCTGCTTTTGCAGCAGAGTAAGGAGCGCTACAACTTGAACCCTCTTCGCCATAAATTGATGAGATATTGATGATATTTCCATGCTTTTGTTTTATAAAATATTTCAAGCATTCACGATTGCATATGATTGTTCCTAAAAGGTTGATGTCCAGAACATTTATAATATCTTCGTCTGATTTTTCTATCAATAAAGTTTCAGATTCAGCAATGCCTGCGTTGGCAACAAGACAATCTATGTATTCAAAGTCAGCAAAAATTTTAGCAAATGTTTTTGCTATTTCTTTTGGCTTTGAAATGTCAAGCTTATATGCTTTTATGCTCACGTTTTCATGCGAAAGCTCTTTGATAAGTTTGTCGCAGTTTTGGTTATGATAGGTGAGAGCAAGATTATAGCCAGCTTGTGCAAATGCTTTTGCTGTTGCTGAGCCTATTCCGCCTGCTGCTCCTGTGATGATAACTGTTTTTTTTAACATATCCATGCTACTCCTATTGCTGGGCCTATATGTGCGGCAATAACTGGCCCAAGTTCGCCCTCATAAGTAGGCACTCCGTTAAATTTGTCTTTGATTGCACTTTTAAGCTGGTCAAAAAATTTTGTGTTGGCAATATGAATTAAAAATAATTTTTTGATATTTTGCGGAATCATTGCTATTATCTCCTGAATTGCTTTTGCAATGCCCAATGTCTTTTTGGCACAGCCTAAAACTCCTGCTTTGAACGAAAGAATAGGTTTTAAGTTTAAAAGCGTGCCAAGTGTTGCACTAACTTTGCCAATTCGTCCGCCACGTTTAAGATATTCTAAACTGTCTGGCACAAAAGTTATTTGGCTGTTCAATTGAAGTTTTTCAATCTCTTCAACAATAGCCTGGCGGGTGTAACCTTTGTTAATCATTTCAATGGTTTCCATAATATATCCAAAAGTTACTTGTGCGCAAGATTTTGAGTCAATGATAGTTATTTTCTCAGGACAAGAGCATTGCGCTTTTGCTAAGTTTGCCACGCTGTAAGTTCCAGACAGGGTGTAAGAAATTGTATAAACTATTGCTTCGTTGCCATCTTCAATAACTTTATTAAATTCGTCAATAAAAACTTGAAGTGATGGCTGACTGGTTTTTGGGAAAATCTTTGTTCTAGTAAATTTTTCAAAAAAACTATCAAAGCTTCCTGGATAACCCTCATCAAACTCGTCATCATCAAACAGAACTCGCAGAGGAATAACTTTTATATCATTTGCTTTTGCAAATTCCATAGGAATATATGCGGTGGAATCAGTTAAAATTTTAATCATTGAATATAACTCCTTATTTTTAAGGTTAATATAATTGTAGCATAAATTAAATATATTTCAAAATACTTTGAAATATTATTTTTTTGCTAATTTGTGGCTTTCTTCTATCAAAGCAAATATTTCTTGATTTGGCATTGAGTTGTCCAATAAAATGGATATCCAATTTTTCTTGTTCATATGATAAGCTGGAAATATGTTTTTTAAATTTATTATTTCATCTGTATTGCGGTTTGTTCTGATTATCAAAATTTCAACTAGGTCTTTGGTTTGTAAGCCAATTTTATTGCCTGCTATTTTGACAAATAGGCAATACCATTTTCGATTGTCCGCTCTTCTGCAAATTGCATTGTTGTCAAACTTCTCCCATAGAAATTCAAGTTTGTCATGATGAACATTTTCTATGTAATCAATAACAGCCCGTGTTTGCAGATTTTTAAAAACATCACGTTCAAAACAATTGTCACAGACTGCTTGCAAAATGGCTTTATATTCCTCTCTGATTTGTCCAACAAAATTGCCCGTTGCATTTTCATTTAAAAAAAGAGTGTAAGGCTCGTTAAGTTCAAGGTCAAGCAGTTGGCTTTCTATTTTGTCGGGGAGTGAAATTATAATTGTTAATAAAAATTGTGCGTTGAAAAGTTTTGTTTGATAGACAAAAGTTTCGCCTTGTTTTTTAAAGCCGAATTGTAACAATTTGTGTGCATTTGCAATTTTGTTTTTGAATATTGTGTTTATCATAGTTTTTTGTTATTTGCCAAACAGGTGACAATGGCACTTTCTAGAAAGAATAAAGTATTTCCTTTTATTTATATGCTTTCTGATAGTTATGCAAACTAAGTTTGCCGCAAGCGCTTGGGCTTAAGTTGTACGGATAAAATTGATTTTTGTAATCTGTTTGTTGACAGTCGTGCAACATTTGGTTGCCTGTTATGAACGGATAAAGTTTTTGTTTTAATTTAGCATGTAGACAGTCGTGCAACATTTGGTTGCCTGTTATGAACGGATAAAACATAAATTGAAAAAATGATTGTTGATAGTCGCGCAGCGCTTGGGCTGCTGTTATGAACGGATAAAGCATAAATTGAAAAAATGATTGTTGACATTCGCGCAGCGCTTGGGCTGCTGGTCGGAATGGTGAGATTTGAACTCACGACTTCATGGTCCCGAACCATGCGCGCTACCACTGCGCTACATTCCGATAGTTTTATGCTCACAAAAATATTATAGCATATTTATTGCTTGAAATAGCAAATTTTGTTAAGAAGTTTTCGTTTTTTTAATTAATTTATAAAAAAATAAAAATAATATAAAAAAATGCGTAAATTCGCTTTGAAAAATTTGTTAAATTTTGTAAAATGTTTGTGAGGTAGGTTTGATATGATACGTAAAATAAAAGTTATTATTGATAGCGATACTGCAAATGAAATTGATGATTCATTTGCTTTAAGTTATGCACTTGCAAACAATGATGTGCTTGATATTAAGGCAATTACGATTGCTCCTTTTACGGCTGGCTATAAACATATTTCACCTAGGGATAGCATTCTTGAAAGCAAGAGTGAAGCAAATCGTGTATTGCGTCTTATGGGCATAAAAGATCCAACTCTTGTTTTAAAGGGCAGTGAGGGTTATCTTTCTGATGGATATAAAGAGGTTACTCCTGCTGTGGAAAAAATTATTGAACTTGGCAAAAAAGGCAAGTTGACTGTTGTTGCTCTTGGCGTTTTAACAAACATAGCAATTGCTATTTCAAAAGAGCCTAAAATTGCAGAAAACTTGACTGTTGTTTGGCTTGGAACAAAAAATTTGTTACATGATGAATTTGGCGATAGCAATTATCGCTTTGATAAAACTGCTTTTGAAAAAGTTATTAAAAGTAAGGTGAACTTGACAATTGTTCCAAACTATATTGGCAAGTTTATTGTGACCAGTGCGGAAGAACTTAAAAAGAATGTTGCCGTTAATGACATTGGCAGATATCTTCTCAGATTGTTCCAAAATGCAAATTATCCAACTGATCTTGCAAGCGTTAAAACAATCTATGACATTGCGCCTGTTGCTTATGTTGTTCATCCAGAAATGTTTGATTGCAAGTCAATTCCTGCAAACTATATTTTGAAAGAGCAAAAGAAAACTTTGATGTCAAGAAGAATAAATTATGTTTATGATATGGCTCCAAACAATGTTGTATGGGCTGATTTCACAAACAAAATTTCAACTATTCAAAACGCAATAACACCTCCACAAATTTTCTTTACATCTAATACATATTTTGGAGATGCAAAACAGATTAGAACTAAGCTTACGCCTTATAAAACTTTGGAAGAGATGGATGCTGATTTAATTAAAAAATGGAACAGCGTTGTTGGGCCAAAAGATACAGTTTATCATATTGGAGATTTTGGCAAATATCGTTATATTAAACAACTTAACGGCAAAATACATCTAATTTGTGGCAATCACGAAAAATGGGTTTACGGCCGTGACTTTGAGGGTTTTAGAAAACAATTGTTGGATTTGGGCTTTGCTGAAGTTTATAAAGCAGGAATCTTTCTTGATAGCAAGGAACTTGGCGAAAAAGTGTTCTTAACTTATAAGCCAAAGGATTGCAAGAAAAATTGTATGAATTTGTTTGGTCAAATGCAATCATTGAGTTCAATTATTCCAAATGGCTTTAATGTCAGCGTGCTTTATAATGACTTTAAGCCAGTTTCAACAGCGCAAGTTAAGTCTAATTTGACATTCCTTAAAAAAGTGCAGGATGCTCAAATTAATGAGGGGAAAGAAGAGAATAATCAAGTGGTGCTTCACTCTTTGACTGAGGAAGAAGAACTTAAATATATTCTTGATACTCTTAAAGATGAGGATTAATAAAAAATCTAGCGATTGCTAGATTTTTTAGTTGTTGTAATTTGATAGAAGTGTCTTGGTTGGAATTGTTGTGACTAATTAGGATTGTATTTCTCATGAAGTTATAAGACGGACGACAGTAATATGCTCTATTTGTTATGACCGATTATAATTTTATTTTTAAAATTTGGATATAAGACAAACTGATGTACTAATCATAGTTGTTATGACCGATTATGATTGTATTTTTCATTAAGTTATAAGACAGACGGGCGACATTTGGTCGCTAGCCTTGTAGACCATTGGCTTGACGAATCATGTCCTCCACAACAATATCAAAAATCTCGCCAAGTGAAGAGCAGTATTCCAAAACTTTCCATGGCTCATTAGTGTGAAAGTGGATTTTTATAAGCTCAGGATCGCCAACAGCTATTAAACAATCTCCCTCAAAATTGTTGTTAAAATAATCTCTAATCGCTTCTTCATTCAGGTCTTTTCCCTCAATCAAAAGTTGAGTGTCAAATCTGTATTCAATTTCTTCTTCCATATTTTTCTCCATGATTATAAGGCACAACGATATCAAATTTTTTCACATCCATATTTTCTTCCATAAAAATATAGCCTCCGATAAAAATATTATAGCATAATTTTATAAATTTTCAAAATGATATGATATATTTTTGTTATAATATTGGCGTGCCATAAAAGTAGCTATATATTGCACAAGCGATTAAGAATATGACAAACAAAAATATGATAACATCTTGCAAAGTTATGGCTTGTTTTTTGGTTGCCACTTTGTTTGTTATATTCTTAACGCTTATAAAAATGTGAGTTACTCCAAACAATATAGAAAATGTTATAAGGGGAATATTTAATAACATAACTCCGCTAAAAATAAAAATTGTTGTTGGCAAGATTGACAAAGACAAAGCTTTTAATTTATCATCTTTATTTTTACAAATAAGCCAAAAAGCCAGATATGCAATGGTTAATATTACGTTGACAGTTATATAAACGATGAAAGCATGCTTAAACCAAAAGTTGAAGTAAGTGTAGGGGATATTGAATATCATAAAAACTAAGCAACCATATCTTCCGATTTGCTCTAAAATCTCAACGCTTTTGTTTTGATAAGGCTTTGTGGTGTTTGCCTTTTTTGGATTTACTAAATAAAACAAGTTGGGAAGCAAAATTGCAATTATGATTGCAAGACCATAATAATTAAACCAATTCATAGAATTATTATATCAAAAAAACGAACTTTTTCAAAGCATTTTGAAAAAGTTCGCTAAAATTAAAACGATGTTATTTTTCTATAACTTTTATACAGATTTTGTTCAGTGGGTAGAGATAGGATGATGCGTTTAGAAAACAAGATGGTAGTTTGTTTTTAGCCAAAGCCTTTCTTCGCAAGAGAGTTCGCACAAAATGCTTTAGCATTTTCGTTTGGTGCGAGAAAGCAAAAAGATGGCGTTAAGTCGTAGTTTTTCGTAAGAAAAACATAGACAAAATAGCCTATGTTTTTGCTGTGGTGGGCAGAGATGGATTCGAACCATCGAAGACGTAGTCGTCGGATTTACAGTCCGATGCATTTGGCCGCTCTGCAATCTGCCCATATAATCAAAAACTTGCATTTTCTGCAAGCTGATTTGTTAAAATAGGGGGTTGCCAAACTGCTTAATTGGGGTTTAAGTAGTTTGGCGTTTTCTCTTTTATATAAGAGAAAGGAGGTATAGATTATCAACACCTTTTGGGAGGAGGGTGTTGATATGGAGCTGGTGATAGGAATCGAACCTACAACCTGCTGATTACAAGTCAGCTGCTCTACCATTGAGCCACACCAGCATACGAGAGATAAACCCTGATATTATTTGGCTTGTTCTTCTTCAAAAACCTGCTTAATAACATCTTCTCTTTCTTCTTCAAAGGTAAATCTTGGAACTTGAATGCCGTCTTTGTTTTTAACAATTTCGTTAAAACTGCTTAAAGGTCTGGCACAAAATTCTCCATTTTGAATGCCTACATACACAACAAGAGGCTCTTCTTTGTCATCAGAATGTGTTGCCAGTTTTAATACTCGCACTGTGCCACCTTTAAAGTGTCTGTAAATTCCAGGTTTAACTGAATTTGTCATTCAAATTCTCCTTTGAAACGCACTTTTGCAAGTGCTATAGTGTCCTAAGGTGGAATCGAAAATCAACTTTCAAGAGATTTGAAGTTTCGCTTCCACGCTTATGTCACGCGATGGTGCCCTAAGGTGGAATCGAACCACCGACACAAGGATTTTCAGTCCTTTGCTCTACCGACTGAGCTATCAGGGCAAGCGGAAATTTTGCTACATTTCCTCGTGATTTGCATTTAAAATCTCTGAATATAAGTATGCTTCTTATAAACAGATATGGCGACGCGAAAGGGGCTCGAACCCTCGACCTCCAGCGTGACAGGCTGGCGTTCTAACCAACTGAACTACCGCGCCACAATTTAATGTGGATTTTTGTCACTATTAAGTTTATGTTTAGGTTATTGGTGGGCCCTCAGGGACTCGAACCCCGGACCGACCGGTTATGAGCCGGTTGCTCTAACCAACTGCGCTAAAGGCCCATACTAACCTAAACTGCAACCACGTGTTAAGTGTTAGTGGTCGGGGTGGAGAGTCTCGAACTCCCGACCTCATGGTCCCAAACCACGCGCTCTACCAACTGAGCCACACCCCGTAACACAAGTTTGCTTAGTCATTTTATCAAAAGATAAGAATTATGTCAAGGATTTTTCACAATTTTTTCTAAAAATTTTTATCTTTTTTAAAATTTTTCTAAAAAATTAAGATTTATGGCAAATTTTTAATTAATTTTGGCTTATTTGTGTAAATTAGGGTCTTGAAATCGACAAGAAAGAGTGATATAACATAGATAGTTAAGTGAGGGATCAAGAATATTATAAATATTTATAAAGGCAAAATTCATATTGTTTACGATGGTATGTGGGGCTCTTGTGGAAAGGGCAAATTTTGTGGCCAGCTTGCTCGCGATAAAAGCCTTGGTATTAAAATTTGTGTTAATAACAATGCTCCAAACGCTGGTCATACTTTTGTTTACAACAATGGCACAAAGATTTTAAAATGGCTATATAATTCAATCAATTTAAAGTTTAAGCAGAGTATTAATATTTTTTAGAAATCTGCACACAATAAAAGTGGGAGGTAGAATAATGATAGTTGTCAACTATATTGCACTTATTTTGGTGTTGATAGGTGCATTGAACTGGGGACTTATGGGCATTTGCAATTTCAATCTTGTGTTTTTTATTTGCGCAAGAATGACAATCATTGCAAGAATAATCTATGTCTTAGTGTTTATTGCAGCGATTTGGCTTATCATTGCGTCTTGTTTAGACGGTGGCATTTTGCTTTCAAGCATGGCAAGAGCATAAAGACATTTTAAAAAAGAATAAAGATTTTGCTTTATTCTTTTTTTTTATTTATTTTTAAATTGGGGGGTTGACATTTTGATATTTATATGATATTATAATAAAGGAGGATATTATTATGAATAAATTAAGTAATACAAATTTTGAAAACAAGCAAGAAGAAATGTCAGAAAAAGAATGGCAAAAAAAATCTAAGGCTGACAAAAAAGTCGAGAAGCAATTGAAAAAGCTTGAAAAGCAAGAAGAAAAATTAAGAAGCTGTTCAGCAAAAAATAGGGCAAAAGGCATTGCAAAAGTGCTTTCAGGAGTTGCTTTGCTTTCACTTATGCCTGCTACGGAAGCACTTACTGTATCAGCAGCTTTACATTTTTGGGGGCAAATGAACACCATAGAAAGACAAATGGAAGTTGAGCAAAATGAGGAAATGAAGGCTATCTTAAAGCAAGAATATGATGCATGCGGTGATAAAGCATTTCTCTTTGCTATGTGTGGCTCAGTTATTGGAGGCTGGTTGATTGCTCCTGGCATTACTATAGCGGCTGGCTCGCTTTATGCATCAGAGTTCGATCCGCTTGGGTGCGCGAGTATGGTGCGTGATGGCTTTAAGAGCATGGTTAGCGGGGATGATGAACGTGAAGGTTTTTATAGTTGTAATTCTTGTGAAGCGGTTGCTAAATAATAAAATTGTGAATTTGCATGAATTGTAAATAATTTAAAAATTGTTAAAGTAAATAATTTTTTAAAAAGAATAAAGTATTTTGCTTTATTCTTTTTTTATTTTTGGGATTGACATTTTGATATTTATATGATATATTTTAATTGAATAAAAATTAGGAGGAATTAAGAAATGTTGAAAAATGATAGAAAAGATATAAAATTAACTACAACTGATAAAGAACTATTGAAAGAGATTGGCGGAGAAGTGCGCATGATAGATGTTAATCCAGCTGCAATGCAAGATGATGAAACTCGACAAGCACTTTTGAGAATGATGGTTAGAATTTCTAAAGGTGAAGTAAAAAATCCTGAAAGCGAGAGATAAGCAAAAGTTCACAAGGTATTAAAGATGACAAATAAAAAGAAGAATAAGCAAATGCGTGCTTATTCTTTTTTTTATGCTCTTATTCGGGCGGGTTTGTTGTTTTTCGCAAGTTAAGGCGTGCTAAAATGTGCTTAGCAAAGGAGGGCTTATGAATATCAAAAGCAAAGTGTATAACAATACACTTTATGTGCTTTTATGTGGAGAACTTGACGAACACAGTGCTACTCATACAAAAATTGTGCTTGACGAAGCATTTAGCGGAGTAAATTTTAAGCAAATTATTATTGACCTATCTGAGCTTGAATTTATGGACAGTACAGGAATTGGCGTTTTGATTGGTCGTTATAAAAAGATGAAAGACAAAAATATTCCGATTTACATTTGTAATCCATCTAAGCACGCAGAGAAGATTTTTAAAATGACTGGGCTATATGAAATTATGCCTAAAATCGTTTAAGGAGTGAAATATGAATAATAATTTTATGGAAGTTAAATTTAAGTCAGAAAGTGTTAACGAGGGCTTTGCCAGAGTTTGCGTCGCTGCTTTTTGTGTTCAATTAAACCCAACAGTTGACGAATTGTCTGATATTAAAACTGCTGTTTCTGAGGCGGTTACAAATTGCGTTGTGCATGCTTATCCAAAGCATAATGGTGTTATCACTTTGACCTGCGAGATTGAGCATAATACTGTAAAAATTTCTGTTAGCGACGAGGGCGTTGGAATAAAAGACATCAATAAGGCTCGTGAGCCATTCTTTACCACCAAGCCAGGTGATGAGCGCTCAGGCATGGGCTTTGCTGTTATGGAAAGCTTTATGGACAAGGTGGAAGTTGTTAAAAACAAGCTAAAGGGCACAACAGTGACACTTTACAAGCAGATTGCGGGTGAAGTAGAACAAGTGGTTGGTGGCTAATGGAGACAAGCGATAAAACACTAGAACTTGTTTCGCTTGCTCAAAAGGGTGACCAGAATGCAAAAACTCAGTTAATCCAGCAAAACTCGCCACTTATCAAAAGCGTAATCAAACGCTTCAAGGATAAAGGCATTGAATATGACGACCTTTATCAAATTGGCTGCATTGGCTTTTTGAAAGCTATTAACAATTTTAACGCGGATTTTGGAGTTAAGTTTTCAACCTATTGCGTGCCAATGGTGATAGGAGAGGTTAAGCGTTTTATGCGTGATGACGGAGCAATCAAAGTTTCACGAGCGCTCAAATCACTAAATTTGCAAATAAACAAGTTTGTTAATGAATATTCAGGGCAACATCAAGAGAAACCGTCAATTGAAGTGATTGCCAAGCATTTTAATGTGGAAGAGCAAGAAGTTATTCTGGCAATGGACTCAGCACGCATGCCAGTGTCGCTTTACAGCCCAATCGAGGAGGAGGGTGACAAGCTTTCTATCATAGACCGCATAGAGGGTGATGTTAATGAGGGCGAAGTGATGCTAGAAAATCTTGCACTTAAAGATGTTATCAAACGGCTTGATGAGAGGGATAGAAAAATAATAATGTTGCGTTATTATTTTGATAAAACCCAAAGCGAGATTGCAAATGAACTTCATATTTCACAGGTTCAAGTTTCACGACTTGAAAACAAGATTTTAGAAAATTTAAGGGTTAAATTATCTTAGATAGATTTTTTATAAATCATATCATAATAAAAAACATTTAAATTTGAATAAAGAATTTAAATGTTTTTTTTGTTGTTAAACATTAAGCATGCTTAAAGTTTTTGATTTTTTTTACACCTTTGATTTGTTCCATTAACTTTTCAGAATTGCTTGGCTTGGATGATGATTGAATAGCGTTTTCTTTAACTTCTAAATCATCATCTTGTGTGCTGGCTGGAACAACCGTATTTGGCACATTAGCGTTATTATATCCATTTCTGTAATAGGCGTTGTTGTATAAGCCGTTGCCGTTTGGATTTATTCTATATGTGTCAATGTTGACTTTCCAAGGCCTGTAAGTATCCGTATTTCTGCCAGGGTTTGTCATATTTTGATAATAATAACCGCCACCATTATAGCCATTATAATATGGGTTATTCATGACATTTGGATTGTTATAATACTCTGCTGTATTATCGATAACCTGAGGCTGAACATTTGTGTTTTCAGGCTTCTCATTAAAGTTGTCAGGGATATTCAAGTTTCTACGCTTTCTTGGAAACTTCTTCTCTGGCTTTGCTTCAGGCTTTTCACTATCCTCAGTTTGCTCTGAAATTCTAGAAATATTTTGCTCTTCATTTGCTGATTGCGGACTGATTAATTCTTCGTCATTGTTTTCAGTTGGAGTTTCAATTTCAGTGTCTTGACCATTGCACACAATGCTTTCAATTTGAGAAAGCGTGTTTAAAAGGTTGTAATAATATGCTTTGCGCATTTCAAGTGCATTGCTTACGCTGTTATAGCCAGTGCCAATGCCGTCAAGAGACATGTGAGTCACTTTGCGATTATAGTTGATAAGCTTCATTCCCTCATTTATATCGTTTTTGCTGTTCTTGATTTTTGAAGCGTACATAGAAACCTGAGAGGTCAGTTGTTTTAAGGCTTTGCTTTGATTTTTCTTATATTTTGTTTTGTTATTTTTTAAACATGCTTGAATTTTGCTGATTTTGTTGGAAATCTGTTCGGCTAAATTTTTTTGGATTGTAATGTCATTTGATACTTTGCCTTGCAAGTTATACAAACTATAACTTAAATAAGTGAAATTATTATTGAAATCACTGCCGTCTTGGGTGGAGTTTTTGACAATTGTGCTGTTTGCTATGCTAGATAAATCTTGCTCTTTAAGCAGATTGATAGAACTGCTTGCTCTGTCAAGCTGATTGTTAAGGTCTTTTACTGTTGCGCTTGAGCCAGAACCTGAACAGCCTACTAAAACCAAGGCTGAAAGTGAACAGATAGAGCAAATTAATAATTTTTTCATAACACCTCCATGTTTAAAATTAGTTTGTGTAAAAAGAGTTATATTATACTTTGATTTTATAGATATTTAAACAAAATCCTGTGCAGTTGATATGTTTAGAAAACTTTATTTTTGGCAAAAATTGTGGCGAGGAGATTTATTTTATGACAGAGAAAGAAAGGAATGAAGCGTATAACAAATATGTTCAGAACAAAATCCCAAAAACGCGAGCGTGGCCAAGTCTGTTCAATTCTTTTTGGATTGGAGGCTTGATTTGTGTGTTAGGACAGGGCATAAATGACCTCTTGCTTTTATGGTTCCCAAGTTTAGCCGAGCAAACTGCTTGGACGCTTACACTTATTATTTTGATTTTCTTGGCTTCATTCTTAACGGCTATCGGTGTTTATGATTTGATAGGTAAGTTTGCAGGCGGTGGCTCAATTGTGCCAATCACAGGGTTTTCTAACTCAATCACAAGCCCAGCCTTAGAGTTTAAGCGTGAGGGCATTGTTTATGGAATTTGTGTTAAGATGTTTACTATTGCAGGGCCAGTTATCGTGTTTGGAATTGTGTCAAGCATGCTTGTGGGGCTGATTTATCTATTTGTTTAAAGCGAGGATTTTATGGGAAATACACAGACGGTTATATTTAAAAATAAGCCTGTAATCACGGGCAGTTATGCAATAGTAGGGCCAAAAGAGGGCGACGGCAACTTTGGCGAATTTTTTGATTATGTGATGAAAGACGACAGCTTTGGCGAGGATAGCTATGAAAAGGCAGAAAGAAAAATGATTGAGCAGGCAATCACTGGGGCTATTCAGTCTGCAAAAATAAAACCAAGCAGTGTGGATTTGTTGTTGGCAGGCGATTTGCTAAATCAGATTATTTCTTCATCCTATGCGGCTAGGCAATTCAATTTTGCATATCTTGGTCTTTTTGGCGCATGTTCAACAATGAGCGAAAGCTTGGCAATAGGTGCAAGCCTTATTGATGGCGGGCATTTTGATAATATAGTTTGCTCAACAGCCTCGCACTTTTCAACAGCGGAAAGACAATTTCGCTTCCCGTTGGAGCTTGGCAATCAACGTCCTCCAACAGCGCAATGGACTGTTACAGGGGCAGGGGCATGCGTCTTATCTAAAAAAGGCAATGGCCCAGTGATAACAAGTGCAACTTTCGGCAAAGTTTTGGATTATGGCATAAATGACGTCAATGATATGGGCGCAGCTATGGCGCCCGCGGCAATGGACACAATGCTTTCACATTTTCGCGATACAAAGACAGGTCCTGATGATTATGACCTTATTGTTACAGGCGACCTTGGCAAACTTGGCAGTGAAATTTTGATTGACCTTATGGAAGATAAGGGGATAAAACTTGGCTTGAACTATAACGACTGCGGTCAGATGTACTTCACCCGTGAGCAGGCCACTTTATGTGGAGGCTCTGGCTGTGGATGTAGTGCAACGGTGTTTAACAGTTTTATCATGAAAAAGCTGAGAGAGGGCAAATATAAAAGAGTTTTATTTATGCCAACGGGAGCGTTGCTTTCAACGACGGCAACTCAGCAGGGTGAAACAATTCCAGGCGTATGTCACGCAGTTGTTATAGAAAGCAATGTGGCAAAAAATAGCATATAGGAGAAAATTATGTATTATCTTTGGGTGTTTTTGATTGGTGGAGCAATTTGTATGATAGGCGAAATACTTATCATAAAAACAAATATAACCTCTGCAAGAATTCTTGTTTTGTTTGAACTGGTCGGTGTGTTTTTGCAAGCAATAGGAGTTTACGATTATATCTCAGGTTTTGCAAAGGCTGGTATAAATGTGCCAATCATTGGCTTTGGGGCAAGCCTTGCAAAAGGGGCAATCGGAGCAGTTAAAGCCAACGGAATTGCTGGCATATTTACAGGCGGACTTACGGCCACAGCAGGAGGAATTGCCGCTGCTGTTTTCTTTGCTTTTATATTTGGACTTATATTTAAAAGCAAGACCAAAAAATAACATACTAGCAGTAAATATAGTGTTATGCAATGCATAATATATACAATATATAGATTTGTTAATATTTTAGTGTAGTTTAAGCATATTTAATCATATATATAAAATATGCAAGATTGCACATATAAATATGTCAAGAAAAAGAAAGCAAAAAAGAGATTTAAAACAAAGTTTAAGATTTTTCTTGCTATTTTTTGTATACTAATTTTTGGCTTAATTTTTTATTATTTTAAGGTTGTTAGCCCTATTGTTTGTTCGTTAAGTGAAGAAAAAGTTAGGTCACTTTCAACACAGGTTATTTCAAGGTCTGTTTCCCTTGCTTTGTATGAAAACGGCATAACTTATGATGAGCTTATCTCAATTTCATATAACAATAATAATGAAATATCTTTAATCCAAACAAACACAGTGGAAGTTAATAAACTTGTTCGAAGAGTAACTGAACTTGTTCAACTTGAAATGGACGGCTTAGGGCAAGAGGGCATTCAAATTGCGCTCGGAACATTTACGGGCATTCCTTTTTTGTTTGGGCTGGGGCCACTTGTATCTCTTAAACTTGTACCAATTGGAACTGTTAACACAAAGTTTAATTCTCAGTTCCAAAGCGCAGGAATAAATCAAACAAAGCATTCTTTATATTTCGAAATCTCTGCAAATATTGGTATGATTCTTCCTGCAAGAACGCATAATTTTGTAACCTCACTTGATGTTGCAATCGCTGAAAGCATAATTGTTGGCAAAATTCCTGAAATCTATTTGCGGCCATAAATTCTGCAAAATTTTACACATTTTTTAAGTAAAAATATATTAAATAATTTATTTTATAAATTTTTCAATAAAACACTTCAAATTTGCTTTACTTTTTGTTCTTTTTCGTCTAAAATTGTCGAATGACAAGAATGCAGAAATTGTTAACAATCATATGTATAGTTATTTGTCTGTTGGCTTGTGTGCTTACAATGGCACTTTATTTTGTGTTTAAGCCATACACTAAAAAGGAATTTATTCCGATTGCAATTGAGGATATCAACTTAAATTGCGGGCAGTCAACGCAAATAAAATATAAGTTGCGTGTAGACAATGCCACTGTGGAATTTTCTGTAACCGATGAAAGCATTGCAAAAATTTCTACTGATAACAATGTTGAGGGTGTCAGCGAGGGTGTAACTTATTTGAAAGCAGAAGTTATTGCAAAATCGTTGTCATATTCCGCAATCGCTCAAATCAGAGTTCTTGAAGATGGTTCAAATAGCGAGGATGACAATCCTAATCAACCTCCTGTTGAGTTACATCAACTGCAAATAGAGATTTTGCCTATTCACAATTGTGAATATGTCACAGCGAAAATTTCTATGAAAAACAATATTGCTTGCTTTTCAGTTGAGTTATATTCAAGTTCATCAAAAGAAGAGCAATTGCAATATAATCGATATCAAATTGTTTGCTCAGAGGGTGTAAGCGTTGAGCGTGAGTTTAATTGGTTTTTGATTAAGGCAACAAAGGATGGCGGATTTTTTATATATTTTGAAGAATATAATTATGCCATTTATATTGAGGTTTATGTTTAAAGCATAACAAGCGACAAATAAAGTTGTGGCTTGTTATTTTATTAAAATTGTCAAAAAACTTTGACTTTATTGTTTTAACATGATATATTTATACAAACAAGGAGATATTATGAAAAAACGAGTTTTGACAGGTATTAAACCAACTGGATATGCGCATATTGGCAACTATTTTGGCGCAATCAAGCCTGCTATTGAAATGAGCAATAATAACGAATATGATTGTTTTTATTTTATTGCTGATAATCACGCACTTAACACTTTGAAAAGTGCTGAGGAGATGAAAGAGTACGCATATAATATTGCTTGCACTTGGCTTGCTTGTGGTCTTGATCCTGAAAAGGTTGTATTTTATCGTCAAACTGATGTACCTGAAGTTTTTCACTTGAACTGGATACTTTCAAATGTTACTCCAAAGGGGCTTATGAACAGAGCGCATGCATATAAGGCTAAAGTTGAGGAAAACCAAAAGAACGGTGAGGACCTTGATAGTGGAATTAATATGGGATTATATAACTATCCAATTCTTATGGCTGCTGATATTTTGCTGTTTGGCACTGATATTGTTCCTGTTGGCCTTGACCAAAAGCAACATATAGAAATTGCTCGCGATATTGCTGAGAGTTTCAATAAAAAATATGGCAAAACTTTTGTTGTGCCTGAACCTTATATTGAAAAAGAAACTTGCACACTTGTTGGTCTTGACGGACGCAAAATGAGCAAGAGTTATAACAACGCAATTCAGTTGTTCACTGATGAGAAAACATTGCAAAAATCAATTAATCGTATTGTTACTGATAGCCGTTTGCCAGGTGAGCCAAAAGATCCAGAATGCACGCTTGCAATTCTGTTTAAAATTTTTGCAGATGAGGAAAGATATAGCAAATTTGTAAATGACCTCAAAGCTGGACTTGGCTGGGGAGAAGCCAAAAAACAACTTTTTGAAGTTATGAATGCTCATATTGCGCCAATGCGTGAGAAGTTTGATTATTTTATGGCTCACAAAGACGAAGTAGATGAGATCTTAAAACTCGGAGCAGAAAAAGCTCGCAAAGTTGCATCTGAATATTATGAAAAGACCCTGAAAAACATTGGGGTGAAGTAGAATTTATGAACAATATTTCAAAAGAAATAGAAAATTGCAAGTTATGCGGAGATTTTCCGAAATTAACTTGCAATTCTATTAAACTTGGCAAAAGTCGAGTGTTGATATTGGGAGAGTCACCTGCCAAAGACGGCTGGATTGTTAGTGGCAGGGCTTTTTATAACAGCAAAGGGCAGTTGCAAGCGTCAGGTAAGATTTTGCAAAAGTTGTTGAGTCTTTGCGATTTGACTATTGATGATATAAACTTTACTGAGTGTTGCAAATGCATTATTGAAGACAGAAAAACTTTAAGTGCATGCATGAACAATTGTAAAGATATTTTATTTAAGCAAATTGGCTCATTTGACTGTGATATAATTTTGCCAATGGGGTTGTATCCTACACAAACAATTTTGGGAGTAAAGGTTGAAAAATTGAAAGACTATGTTGGAAAAGAATTTAAAGTAAATTTTGGTGCAACTGAGAAACTGGTTATTCCAATTTATCATACTTCGCCAGCAAATCCTCTATGTTATAAAGGGAATGTTGAGATTTTTGAGAAGTTAAAGAAATATTTAAACTAGCAAAATTTGCTAGTTTTTTATTGAAAAGTATAAAAAATGCTTGCTTTTTGTTTAGCTTTATGATATTATCTTATAGAACTATTTGCTAGCTCTTGTGTTCTTCGCATGAGAGTTGCGACAAAGTGCTTGCACTTTCGTTTGGTCGCAAAATGAGAAAAATTGCGACCAACGCGTAAACTTTTGCAAGGCAAAAGTTGAGAGCAAAAAGCAATATTTTCTCATTTATGCCGGTGTGGTGAAATATCTCCGCTTTACCCGTCGGCTAAGCCTCGCGTAAATGCTCGATGCGTCGCTTCGCTCCTAGTGCAGACGAGCCGTCTGCCACTATAAGCTTTTGACCTTGTAATATCAAATTATCAACAATTTATTCATGCCGGTGTGGTGAAATGGCAGACGCGCGGGACTCAAAATCCCGTGTCCGCAAGGACGTGTCGGTTCGACCCCGACCACCGGCACCATGAGAAAAAAAAGATGTTATTTTATACAACATCTTTTTTTGTTTTTTGAGGTTATGTTTTTAGGTCGTCGATGATTATTGTTCAACGGTTTGTTTAGGAGGGAATATAAAAGTAATTGAAACTTTCTTAAAAAGGTTGAAGTTTCTGTCAAAATGGAATTTTGCGATGATTTAAAGGATTTGCTTAAAATTTTAGCGGATTTGGCAATACGGGCAATGAAGAGAAAAAGCAGCTTGGGGAGAGGGCTGATGAATATTTTGGGGAAAGCATAGAAAAAAACTAAAAAACAAAAAACATCCAAGTTTGGATGTTTTTTGTTAGAAAGGTAAAACTTCAGGCTCTGGTTCTTCCTTAGGCGTCATTCTTTTTTGACAGTTTTCACATTTCTCTACATCTGTGTATTCATCTGGTATAGTAATAAAACTTTCTAATGTCCATGGTGATTTAGGTAAAGAAACATCTTCATAGTAAGTTCCAGTCTCATAATCATAAGCATTTACTTGATATTGATACATGCCACAAAGTGTTCGATATTCTGCAGGACTCCCAGAACTTTTTTCATAGACGCCCAAGTGAATTGTTGTTTTTCCCATAGACTTGATAATTAAGTACTGGTTGCAGTCTTGATAAGTGAGTGGGGCTGGTCTGTCATAAAGTTCACATCCAGTCATTGCTGGTGCAATAGCAAGAGTTCCTGCCATAAGAATTGTTGCTAATTTTTTTGCTTTCATGCTAATTTCTCCTTTTTACGAACTTATTATATCAAAAATCTGCAAAATTGTCAATAGAGAATTTTAAAAAAATTAGAGAATGATTTTTGTTTAAAAAATAATTTTCTTACAATGGTAAGAAATAGTTGATTTTTCAGGCTAAAATGGGGTTTTTGACGTTAAAAGTGTGGCAAAAATTCGTCAAAATTCGACATTTTGTAAAAATATCTTAAAAAACTCAAAAATTGTTGGCAGCAAAAGTTGACTTAGGCTTTTGCTTCATTTTATAATCTCACTTGTAAACGGGGAGGTTTGTGATGAAAGAAAACGTTTGGGCTAAAACTATTTTAAGTGTTTATCGTTATTTGGAGCGCATTTGCGGTTCTATTGATAAAATGGTGGAGAGCAGAGCTATGGCATCTTTTTATGTTTGCTCTGTTAATTTTGCGAACAGCAATATAATCAATGTGGCTGATAAAATTATCGCGTTGACTGAGCGCAAAAAGACTTTGATAAATCTTAAAATTCTGGCAAACAATGCGTTAGAGAAATGTAAACCCATTAGTGCAGAGATTTTGATTGAAAAGTATATTGATGGTGATAAATCCAATGATATAGCTGAGCGTCATAACTTGCCAATGAGAAGTTATTTCAGAAAACTTTCTAATGCTGAAACTGAATTTGGAGAAAATCTTGCAAGTTTGGGTTATAATGAAAAAAAGTTAAATTCATTTTTATCAGGCGAGAAATGGATTTGCGATGTTTATGCTAGATTATCAGATGAATCAAAAGAGAATAAAGTTAAGCAAAGTCCAATAAATAATTTGCAGTTGCAATTAGAAAGATAAAAAAGGCTAAGCTGAGTTAGTCTTTTTTATTATAAGGGTTTGCAAGATATTTGCCAAGCTTTTGCATTTGTTAAGTTAAGTCATTTTCATCAAATTCAAAATAATCTCCATGTCGTCTTTTTTTGCGAACTTTCTGCTTATGTTTTTTGTTTGCAGAGTCAGTTATTAAGGTTGGCTTGATAAGTAGATAAATAATTACAACGCAGGGGAGACTGACGCCAACAACTATCAAAGTTTTGACTGTTCCAGAAAGTGATTTGCTTGGTTGTGCTTCTGGTTTTGTTACAGGAAACAGTTCACCCTCAATTTTATCAAAGGTTTCCATATTAAGAGGAATGTTTGTAAGTTCATCACAAAAAGTGGAATATAAATAGCCATATTGAGTTTGCTCTTCTGTTATATATTTGCAATAATACCACATTTTTGTTTTCTTTGGAATAAGCTGGTCACCCTCAATACTGCCATAATAAATAAGGTTGTCTTCGAGGTATGAAATTTTTGAAACAACATTCAATGGATTTTTATAAGGTGTGCTTCTAAGTTCAATTCCGTCTAAGGCAAATACTCTGAAACTTGCAAAGTTAGCATATGGCGTTGCTGGAGTTCCGTTCATGGCAACGACCTCTTCTTTTTTGACATAGCCGTTTAAGTCGCCATATCGGCAGGAATAAAATTTGTCATTTGCGTCAGCTGTTAATAACACAAAATAACTGGCAGGCAATTTGAATTTTCTAAACGTTTCACTGTCATTAGGTTGTTCATAAAAATACACCTCGTCTGAGTTGATTTTGGCATAATAAGATTTTTGTTCAGCAAAAGTCAGCCCACTGCTGATTGCAGAAGAATACAAACTAAAAGAAAAATTTATTGCTATCAAAATAAACATCATTAATTTTTTCATGATTTAATTTTAAAACATTTGAATTTGAAATGAGTTATATAAAAATGTCAAAAAAAGTTTTTTCATGACAAATTTTGGGGGAGATATGAAAGATGTTTTCTATAAGTTGAAAATTGTTGAAGAAGAAATTAAAAATAGAAATAAAAGCGATAACTTGAAGCGTTATAATAAAGGTAAGAAAATTCATGAAAAGCAGATGAAGTTTCATAAATGCCAAGCCAAGAACAGGTGGGTGTTTGGCGGAAACAGAACGGGTAAAACTGAATGCGGAGCGGTTGAAGTTGTTTGGCTGGCTCGGGGCAATCATCCTTATAAAGAGAACAAGCCGACCTCTGGCTGGGTTGTTAGTTTATCCAAGCAAGTGCAAAGGGATGTTGCGCAAAGCAAAATATTGCATTATCTTCGACCTGACTGGATTGATAAAATTGTTGTGTCAAGTGGCAGTCAAGATAGTCCAGAGGGTAGTGTGATTGATTATATCATGGTGAAAAATCTGTTTGGCGGAGTTAGTAAAATTGGCTTTAAAAGTTGTGACCAAGGTCGAGAAAAATTTCAAGGAACTTCGCTTGATTATGTTTGGTTTGACGAAGAGCCTCCCTTTGAAATTTATCAAGAGTGTCGCATGCGTGTGCTTGACAAATGTGGTAAAATTTTTGGAACAATGACTCCGCTTAAAGGTTTGACGTGGGTGTACAATCACATATATTTAAACGAGTACAATGATAGTGAAGTTTGGTATGAAGAAATGGAATGGGCAGATAATCCTTTTCTTAATAAGAAAGAGATTGAAGCCCTTTCAGCCTCGCTTAGCGCAGAAGAATTAGACAGTCGTCGTTATGGGAAATTTATGCAAAACGGAGGGCTTGTTTATCCCGAGTTTGATGTCAACAAACATGTGATTGAGCCATTTGAAATTCCTGCTGATTGGCAGGATAATATCTCGATTGACCCAGGTCTGAAAAACCCGCTTTCAGCGCACTGGTATGCGGTTGATTTTGACGGAAATGTGTATGTTGTGGCAGAGCATTTTCAAGCTGGATTAATGGTCAGCGAACACGCAAAAATAATAAAAGAAATAAGCACAAAATTGAACTGGAAAAAGTCATCAACTGGCATGCTGAATGCACTTATCGACAGCGCCGCTCAGCAACGAACTTTGGCGGGGACTCAAAGCGTTGTGGAGTTGTTTGCCAAAGAGGGAATTGCTGTTAATCCAAAAGTTAACAAGGACTTATTTAGTGGAATTAGTGTTGTAAAAAAATATTTAAAAGACGCCGACGGGAATGCGCATTTGTTCATATTTAAAAACTGTGTTAACTTGATAAGTGAGCTTAAAAGTTATTGGTGGGGGCATGATGATGCACCTGTAAAAAAGGATGACCACTGTTTAGACGAGCTTAGATATTATCTTATGAGCAGGGAAAGTTTAAAGGTTTCTCAGCCAAAAATCAAGCAAAAAAACATATTGCAAAAAAATAAAGAAAAAATGATAAAACGTTTAAAATACAGCTAAAAATACAAAAATTAGCTGTTTTTTTGTGTTTTTTATTGATTTTTGCTTAAATTTTGGCAAATTAAGTTTAAATTTTGGCAAATTATAATAATTTATTGCCTTTGAAGAAAAATAAATTTGATAAATATTTTTTATTATATTTTAATTTATTATTAATTCGTTTGGAAAAATATTTATTTTATGTTACATTAATATTATTCAAGACTGACCAATTGTAACTATTTTTATTCAAGGAAGAAAATCTATGAAAAAAGTTAAGTTTTTGTTTTTGGCATTTGTTTTTGCTCTGGTTGGGGCTGTGTTTGTTATGTCTGATTTTTCAGAGGTGGCAAGCGTGGCTGAGGAAGTTCAAGAACAAGTTGAAATATCTAACGGCAATCAGTTTTATTCAGTCTTAAATAATTCAGCAAATTATTCAAAAAAAATTGTGCTTACTGATGACATTGATTTAAACACAATTGATAATGGCACAGGTTTAAATAACAGCACTCTTTTTACAGGTGTTTTTGACGGCCAAGGTCACACCATTTATAATCTGAAAATTTGTTCGGATACTGCTTATATTGGCTTGTTCCAAAGGGCTAATGGTGCGACTATAAAAAACCTTAAAATTGGCGGAGATGTTACATATGAATTTACGTCAAATGACCCGTCTGAATTATATATTGGCGTGCTGGTTGGGCAAGGAAATAATGTAACTGTTGAGAACTGTGAAATCGGTGAAGTTAAGGCTGATGATTACACAAAATTGAAACTTAACACTTATAGTGAAAGCGGTGCTAAAACAACAATTGATAGTATTCAAATGCGCACAAAATTTACATATGGTGCAGTCGCTGGAAGTTTGAGAAATGCCTCAACTGTAAAAGACTGTGTTGCATATATTGACGGCTCTTTTATCACCACATTAACAGCTTCTGCGTCTATGAAACTTGGCGGACTTGTGGGAGTTATTGAAAATTCTAGACTTCAAAATCTTGTAGATTTTTCTAACATCCAAGTGCTTGCAGAAAGCGAAAATATAACTTTCTTTAAAGGTGGAATTGTTGGCGAAGTTCAAGGTGATAAATCTGAAATTATCAACACTGTTTATCAAGGACAACTGAGCTATACAGCAGAAAATCATGCAACAATCAAAGAGGGCGCTGTTGTTGGCAGTGTGTTCACAACTTGCCCAGACCCTGGCAATATCAGTTTTAATTATTGGGTCAATAAGTCATTAAATCCTTTTGGCGAAAACATGACTTATGAAATATTGGAAGCAAACACTGTAACTGCTGTGGATGCAATCACTTCAACTTTCTTGCGTAATATTGCAAACTGGCATCCAAGATTTAGCAGTTGGGATTTGGATACAACTTGGAATTATGAGAATGGCAAATTAAATCTTCAAAGCTTTTTATATTTTGATTTCTTCTTCTCTTCTGACATTTTTAACGACGGCATTTTGGATGAGGCCGAGTGCAAATTTGAGGGCGGAATAGCGGTTACTGAAAAAGATGAATATACTGAAGAAGAAAAAGTTATTGCTTATTCATATAAGTATGGCGATGAAGTAAAAATGACTATCTCTTTTAAAAATGACTTTGTCGGCTATTATGTTTTAGACAGTGTTGTTCTTGCTTCAAACAATGTTACTTCACAATGCAAAATTAGCTCAATTAGTCTTGATGCAAATCATGGTGTTAAAAGCTATGAAATAACAATTACAAGTTCAAACTCAACAGCGGGAGCATATTCTTTCACTTTCCAAGATGTTAAGTTTATGTGCGAGGTTGTTGTTGCCGATTGTATTAATGAGCAAGGCGAAATTGACACCTCTCTTGATGTTGAAAATAAGGGGGGCGTTAAATATGAACTTGGTCTTACAACAACAAAATATTTGCCAATCCATAATCTCTCAATTGAGAGCGCTCAACAAGCAATCTCCGCTTTGCCTACTGCAGGAAGCAAATGGAGCTTTGCTGGCTGGGAATTGTATTACATTAATGTGACTAGCTCTGAGGATGGTGACGTATATAGTTATGAAAAAGTTGACAATTTTTCAAAAACTTCTACAACAATACGCTTCAAATTTGGCGAAGATGAACATTTTAACAAACCTTTCCGTCTTGTTGCCAAATTTTCTGATGAAGAAGCAATTGATGTTGATTTTACTTATGATAATGAAAAAATCATCGACATTAGATTTAATGGCGAAGTTTATAGCAATGAGTTCTCTATTCGCGTTTCAAGCACAATCAGGGTTGAGCTTGTTGTAACTGTGATTGAGGGCTATGAATTTGATACAAAAGCATTCATTAATTTTATGAGCAGACGTTATGGCGGGGATGATACAAGGCTTTTAGAGAATTATACTGTTACTCCTGGTGAAGATAACACATCTGTTTATAGATTTTCTAATATCAATATGTCATCAATCAATAAAGGCTTGGGCTCGACTAGCAATAAAAAGATTGATATTCAGTTGACGACTAATGTAAAACAAAAAGAAAATGATGGCAGTTTGTTGTGGCTTTGGATTGTTATTGCTGTTGGCGGTGTGATTGCTATCGTTGGCGGAATTATTGCTTTCTTTGTTATCAGAAAGCGCAATATGATGCGTAGACTTGGTGGCGAGGGCTCAACAGGCAATCCAACAAAAGACAAGATTAAGAAAACAAAAGCCAAAGATGTTGATTATAAAGATTTCTTTAATTGATTAGGTTAATTAAAAAAGCATTCGTGTTAAGAATGCTTTTTTAATTGCAAAGTTTAGCCAACAAGTTTATTTGCTATTGTGTTATCAACGGCGTCTGCAAAACTTGGAGCATTAACAGCTTGATAGTTGTTGATAATCTCTACAAGTTTGTTGTAAGACGTTTCTGTCATTGCAGGATTTGAGCACCATGCATTTATTGTAGTGTATTGACGAACAGCAACTTCAAGGTCAGACAAACTTGTGCCAATAAATGATTTCTCAAGTGCTTTTGCAACATCGGCTGGGTTTGCGGTTGTGGTGTATTCATAGCCACGCTGTACAGCTTTCAAGAATTTCTCGGCTTTGTCAGGATGCTTTTTGAGATAACTTGATTTTGTTATAAAGCAAGTATATGGCACAGCGCCCGATTGAGCTCCAACTGTTGAAACTATTTTGTAGCTTGGGTTTTGAGTAACTATTGCAGTTGCTGTTGGCTCAAACAAGGTGCAGTATTCGGCACTTGATGTTTGGAACACGCTTGCAATATCGCCAAAACTTACATCTGTGCGTAAGTTAACTTGACCATTTGCAGTGTCTTTGCCAATTGTGAGACCAGCTTTCTGAATAACATATTGAAGTGTCATTGCAGGCAAGCCGCCAGCTCTTCCGCCAATGATTGTTTTGCCACGAAGCATGTCAAGAGTAAAGTTGTCATCCTGAGTTTTTGAAACGATGAACGAGCCATCACGTTGAGTGAGCTGCCCAAACACTTTTGGGCTATCCTTGGTTTTGGAAGAGTACACAACTGTTTCTGGCCCTGCCAAGATGATGTCAGCGTCGCCAGAGAGCAGTGCAGTCATTGAAACGTCACTGCCTTGACCATTTGAAAGAGTAAGCGTTAAGCCCTCGTCTTCAAAATAGCCATTGTTTATTGCAACGTAGAAAGGAGCATAAAACACAGAGTGAGTAACCTCGTTGACCTCAATTTTGTTGTCGTCTTTTCCACAGCCTACAAATAGGCATGAAAGAGCGCCAACCATTAAGCACATGCAAAAGAAAGCAATTTTTTTGATTTTTTTCATTTTTCCTCCTTACAAAAGTTATTGTATGGGCATTTGTGCAAACTAGTTACAAATTTACTATTGACAGTCTGATATTTTTATGTTAAAATAACCTTGAACTAATGAAAAGGAGATTGAAATTATGTCAATTCTTTTAGATAATGATTTTTTTGCGAGATTTACTCAAAGTAATGTTATAGTTGGGCTGGTGCTTCTTGTTTTGGGCATTTTGATAGGATGTTTGGCAGGCACAATCACAAAAAGAGTGAGAAAAATTGATAAAAAACAAAAAGTAAACAGTTCTGACAAACTTTATCTTATTTTAAAAGCTTTAGCACTTGTTCTTGTATTGACCTCACTTATTGCAATGATCATCGAATAAACGAACCAAATGTTCGACGACTGTCAGCAAACTTAATTTAGAATTAAGTTATTATCCGTTCAGCAGCCTAATACTGTGTGAATGTCAGAAAATTGATAAATTTACTGAGATTTCTTTTGCTTACTTTTCTATAAAAGAAAAGTAATTGCCATTGGCACAAATTTAAGCAAGCAAATTTTATGTTTAAGCATTGATTTGCTTGCTTTTTTTATTTATATATTATAAAATACATATTAAGAACTTAGGCTTTTGTTATGAACGGATACAATAAAATTTTGACAGCCTTTGTATGACATTAATGCAAACTAAGTTTGCCGCGCAGCGCTTGGGCTGCTAAAAAGGAAAATGCTATGTTAGATAAAAATTACGAACCTCAAAATTTTGAAAAAGACATCTATAAAACTTGGCTGGATAACAACTATTTTACTACTCAGCCTGATGAAAGAGAAAGTTACACGATTGTTATGCCACCGCCAAACGTTACTGGCAAAGCACATATAGGGCATGCATTGAATAACACTATTCAAGATATTTTGATAAGAACAAAGCGCATGCAAGGCTACAATACTCTTTGGGTGCCAGGCACTGACCATGCGGCTATTGCAACAGAAGAAGTGCTTGTTCGTGCGCTCAAAAAAGAGGGGCTTACAAAAGAGGGCGTTGGGCGTGAAGAATTTTTAAAGCGCGGTTGGAATTGGTATAAACAATATGGCAATATTATTTGCGACCAACTTAAAGCACTTGGAATTTCTTGCGATTGGAGTCGTTTGGCTTTTACTATGGACGACAATCTTTGCCGTGCTGTTAAGCATGTGTTTGTTGACTATTTTAATCGCGGACTTATATATAAAGGCACAAGAGTTGTAAATTATTGTCCAAACTGTCGCACTTCAATTTCTGATAACGAAAACGTATATAAAGAACAGCATACAAACCTTTGGCATATCAAATATCCGTTTGCTGACAGCAGTGGGTTTGTGACCGTTGCGACAACTCGTCCTGAAACTATTTTTGGCGATACTGCGGTGGCGGTTAATCCAAACGATAAACGCTATAAAGATAAGATTGGCAAAGATCTTATTCTTCCTCTTGTTGGCAAAAAGATTAAACTTATTGGCGATGAATATTGCGAGATGGGCTTTGGAACTGGCGCTGTTAAAATTACGCCTGCACATGACCCTAATGACTATAATGTTGGGCTTCGCCATAACTTAGAGATTGTTGCTTGCATTGGCGACGACGGAAAACTCAACGAAAACGCAGGGCAGTTTGCTGGCATGGACAGAATAGAGGCCAGAAAAGCTATTGAAGAGGAACTTAAAAAGCAAGGTTATCTTGTAAAAGTTGAAAAATATAAAAATCAAGTTGGCACTTGCGACCGTTGCGGAACAATAACTGAACCAAAAATTTCAACTCAATGGTTTGTTAAAATGAAAGACCTTGCTCGTCCTGCAATCGAGGCGGTTAAGAAAGGGGAACTTAAATTTTATCCTAAGCGTTTTGAAAAGGGTTATCTCAACTGGCTTGAAAATATTCAAGATTGGTGTATTTCTCGTCAAATTTGGCTTGGACATCGCATTCCTGTTTTCTATTGCGGTGATTGCGGAAATATGTTTGCAAGCGAAGATGAACATGCAAGCACTTGTCCAAAATGTGGCAGTCACAAAATCGAACAAGATAAAGATGTGCTTGACACTTGGTTTTCATCAGCACTTTGGCCTTTTTCAACCCTTGGCTATCCAGATAAAACTGAGGACTTAAAGTATTATTATCCAACAAGCACACTCGTAACAGCACAAGATATTATTACTTTTTGGGTTTCAAAAATGGTGTTCTCTGGCATTGAATTTATGGGAGAAATTCCTTTCAAAGATGTTGTTATCAATGGCATTGTTCGCGACGCTAAGGGCGTTAAAATGTCTAAGCACCTTGGCAACGGAATTGACCCGCTTGATGTTATTGCTGAGTATGGCACTGACGCACTTCGTCTTAGTCTTGTCAGCGGAATGAGCATGGGAACTGATGTTAAATACAGCACTGACAAAGCAAAAGAGGCTAAGATATTTATCAATAAACTTTTCAATGCCTCTAAGTTTGTGCTTCAAAACATTGAGAGCATGAAGATTGAAAATTTGAACGAACTGTCTCTTGCTGAAAAAGATAAGTGGATTTTGGCAGAACTTGATAGCCTTATCAAAAATGTTACAAAATCAACTGAAAAATATGCTCTTGGCGTTGTTATTGGCGCGCTTCAAGAGTTTACAATTGCCAAGTTCTGCGACTGGTATGTTGAACTTGCCAAGGTTGACCTTTATGGCGAAAATGCAGAGCGCAAGCATGTTGTTCAAAATGTTTTATACTATGCACTTGACAAAATTTTAAAACTTTTTCATCCATTTATTCCGTTTATAACTGAAAAAATTTATCAAGAACTTCCTGTTCATGACGAAACAATTATGCTTTCTGCTTATCCAAAAGCGGGAGAGGTTAAAAATCTAAAAAACAACTTTATCAAAGTTATAGAGCTTATCAAAGCTATCAGAAATGCACGCAGCGAGTTTAATGTTCCTGACAATAAACGCACAAACTTGTTTGTTTTGACAAATGATAAACTTGCTGAAAAAAATCTTAAAGAGATTGCAAAGCTTGGCTTTGGACTTGATGCAATACTTGTTAAAAATGAAAAGACTGATGAAAAATGTGTTAAAGTAATCAGCGAAATCGCAAGCATTTTTATCCCAATGGGCGAACTTGTTGATAACGAAAAAGAGCTTGAGCGAATAAATAAAGAATTGAAAGCAGTTGAATTTGAAATTACTCGCTCAGAAAAAATGCTTTCCAACGCGGGCTTTATGGCAAAAGCGCCTGAGGCTCTTGTGAGTGCCGAAAGAGCTAAGCTTGAAAAGAATAAGGCTCTTTATGAAAAACTTAAAAATGACTTGGCTGGAATGAAAAACTAAAATTTCGTGAATAATCATGTTTCAAGGAGAGAGGAATGGCTAAAACAAAATTTAAAGAACTTTCTAAATATGATAAGATTTTTAGAATTATCAATTTAAGTGTAATGGCAATTTTGCTTGGCGTGATTATTGGGCTGACAATATATTTTATGACTATCAAAGACCCAAACAATCGAGTTCCT
This sequence comes from uncultured Clostridia bacterium, assembly GCA_947649575.1. Classification (GTDB taxonomy): domain Bacteria; phylum Bacillota; class Clostridia; order Christensenellales; family UBA1242; genus Caccovivens. The sequence continues at coordinate 118,047 of CANSRZ010000005.1, forward strand.
GCAGGTTTTGCTATGATGTTTGCAGTCGTTGCTCCATATCTTTTTGAACTTGTGTTCAGAACTCGTATTTCAAATCTTCTTTTTATTGGCATAGAAGTCTATGCTTCAATCGCTGGCATCTGGGGGAGTTTACTTAACGGATACAATCAATTTTTTTGGCTTGATATTGTGACTCATTCAATTATGGGATACCTTTGCGCAATAGTTGGAATTTTTTTGATTTCAAGATTGACTGATTATAAAAAGATTACTCCACTGGCTGTGCTGTTTTTCTGCTTTTTCTTTTCAATGGCTGTTGAGCTTATTTGGGAACTTGCAGAATGGTTTGCAGATTTGTTTATAAATCAAACAGCACAAGGGATAAAGATTTTTGACCCAGCAACAGGGAAATGGGCTCCGCAAGTGACCGATACAATGGAAGATATTTTCTGTAATTTCTGTGGCGGGCTTGTGTTTATAATTCACTTTGCAATTGGGAAATTTACAAAATGCAGTCTTGGCATAAATCTGATTGAAAATGAACTTGCAAAGGGAGTAAAAGAAAGTAATAGCCAAAAAGTTGAAACTATTGTTGAAGCTCAAAAGCCTGAAAAAACAATTGAAATTGAAGAAAAAAATATTAAAGAAAATGCGGTTGAAAATATAAAAACAAAGCCTAAAAAAACTCGTAAAAAAGAATAATCAAACAAAAAGCACTATTTGATAGAATAGTGCTTTTTTACAATATATTGTGACTAGTATGCGTTGCATAATACTATATATATTAATCAATCTCGATAGGTTTGAAAGTTAAAATGTTATCTTTATTGTGTGCAATGATAACATCTTCTGTATTTTCAGAATTTTCGCATTTGTAATATGTTTTTGAAATTGATGCTCCATTAGAGGCTTTTGCAATTTTGAAAGTTTGCAAAGTTTTTGGTGTGCAAACAAAATCATAATTATTATCTGCTCCGAAAATAATTGATAGGTCATTGTTGTCATCCAACTGCATTGTCATATCAATTTCTTCAAGCATTGGGCAATGATTGAATGTGCTTTGACTAACTTTTACATTAGGGGAATCGCATTTGATTTTTTCAAGGCTTATGCAATGATTGAATGCAAATGCTCCAATATGTTTTAATGTTGATGGCAAAACCACAGATCTAAGATTTGCAAGTTTATTAAATGCAAATCCCTCAATTTTTTCAACTCCCATTGGAATAACAAGTTCTTCATTTGCAAGAATGTAATAATCTATTATGTTCTCGCTAACAATAAAATTTCTATAAATAAATTCGCGATTAAGTCTTTTTAAATTGTTTGTCATAATATACTCCTTGTTTTTTGCACGCTTATTTTAGCATATTAAAATAAGCGTGTCAAGAAATTAAATTTAAAAAAATCGCAAACAGGGCAAAATTGTTTGCAAAAAGTGAGCTTTTTGTTTATAATAAAATCATAAGAAGTTTAATTTAAGGTTTTATTACTATGATTTTTAGAAAATTTTTTAATAAGGATGCTTCTCTTGTATCCTTAACTGCCGAGAAATTCAATCTTTCTCCTCGCGTGGCAGAACTCATTTTATCTCGCGGAATTTCTTCCGACGACGAAATTCGCGAATTTTTGAATCCTACAATTTATCATGACCCTTTTCTGCTTAACGGGATGAGGGAACTTTGTGATAGAATCAAACTTGCAAAGGCTATGAAAGACAAAGTCCTTATTTTTGGCGATTATGATGTTGACGGTGTGAGCGCAACAGCGATTATGCTTAAAGCACTTGCGCTTTATGGCATTGAGGCGAGTTACTATTTGCCAAACCGCTATGTTGACGGCTATGGGCTTACAAACGATGTGATTGACAAAATAATTGACCGCTATGAGCCAAATTTGATTATAACTGTGGACTGCGGAATTTCTTGCTATAAAGAAGTGGAATATGCTAAGACCAAAGGCGTTGAAATTATTGTGACAGACCACCATGAAATTCCTGATGTTTTGCCTGATACTGTTTGTCTTAATGCTAAGATTGAGGGCCAGGCTTATCCTTTCCGTGACCTTTGCGGAACTGGCATGGCATATAAAATTTCTGAAGCTCTTTTGGGGAGTAAAGAAGCTAGGCAATTTTTGCCGATTGCGGCAATTGCTACAATAGCAGACATTGTTCCTTTAAAAGGCGAGAACAGAACTATTGTGACTGACGGACTTAAACTTTTGGATAAATATCTTCCAAAAGGGGTTAAAATGCTGTTTAAAGAATATGGCATAAGTGTTAACAAAGCCACAGCGACTGATATATCTTTTAAAATTGCGCCAAAAATTAATGCCTCTGGCAGAATGGGCGACGCGCAAGACAGCCTCAGGCTTTATCTTGAAAATGACCCTGCCAAAATTTTGAAATATATCAATTTAATTAAAGAGCATAACACCAAGCGTCAAGAAATCTGCAATAAGATTTTTGATGATTGCGAAAAGGCTCTTGCTAAACAAGACATGAAAGCTATCCGTGTGATTTGCCTTGCTTCAAAAGTGTGGGATCACGGAGTTTTGGGCATTGTGTGTTCAAGACTTGTTGATAGATATCACAAGCCTGTGTTTTTGTTCGCGCAAGAGGGGGATGTTTTAAGAGGCTCTGGTCGAAGCATTGATGATATCAATATTCATCAGCTTTTGTCATCTATGCAAGACATTTTGGAAACCTTTGGCGGGCATAGCATGGCAGCTGGCTTAACCTTAAAGCGCGAGAAATATCAAGAGTTTATCACAAAGGTGAATGCCTTTGCATTTGAGCATGTGAGTGATAAGGTGTTTATTCCAATAAGTTATTATGATCAAGACATTACTTTGGAAGAAATTACGCCAGAATTTGTCAAAGAGCTTGATGTTTTGGAGCCATTTGGCTGTGAAAATCCAACTCCTAAATTTAAGTTAACTGTTCCTAACATTGAGCTTAAAACAATGAAGCGTTTCCCACAACATGCAAACATAAAAATCGGCGAGCTTGAACTTGTTTGGTTTAACTTTCTTAATGATTATAACAAAATCAAATTCTCAAGAAATAAGAGTTTTATTTTCTCATTTAAAGACAAGGGCTTGAAAGGCATTGTTGAAGATTTTGACGGCGGAAGTTTTATTGCAGAGGATGCTTTCAAACTTTTAAATCCGATTGAGATTTCTCAAGTTGTTGGTGGCAATGACGAAAAATTTTCATATAACATGTATGCAAAAGGTGAACTTTTAAATTTTGTTGGAGGCACTCTTGTGTCTGTTTTTGGCACTTGTTTTGTGACCTATTCTTGCTATGACTATGTAGACTTTGCAAAGAATTATAACACTCAAGGGGTTTATCATTTTGGCATTTATGATAAGGCTTGCGTGGGCTATAACAGCTTGCTTTTGTCACCAAAAGGAATAAATTGGGCTAAGAATTTTAGCAAAATTATATTTTTGTCACCAGTGCTTGACACAGGCTTTTTAAAAGCGCTTAAAGAGGTTTCAGGCGCTGAGATTTTTGTGCCAATTGATAAAAAACTTGACACAAAACATTTTAGTTCAATAGACCTTTCACGCGGAACTTTTGGCAAAATTTATACAGCACTTGCAAGCAAGAGTGGCAGAAATTTTTATAATGTGTTTGACCTTTTTGAAAATTTAAATTTGCAAAATATCAATTTTTATACATTCTTTTCAGCTTTTCAAGTGTTTAAAGAGCTTGAACTTATCTCTGTTAACGAAAATGATATGCTGACAATTTATGCTAATAAACAAAACAAAAAACAACTTGACTCTTCATATATTTACGTTACGCTTAACGCATTAAAAAACTCTAATGGAGGTGAAAATGCAAGATAACAATTTAATAACTCAAATTAAAGATAAGGTAGAAAATTATTTAACACTTTCAGAAAACGATAAGATAATTTTAGACAAACTTTTGCAACCTGAAATGAATTTAACTCGTTGCAATGGAATAATTGACAGTCTTATTGTTTTAAGACTTGATAAACCATCTTTCTATTCATTTTTGTGCTATCAACTTTTTAAGGTGAACGAAGAACTTTCTCTTGAAATTGAAAAATCCCTTTCTGACGAAGAACGTCAAATGGTTGAAACTTTTAAGCAAATCAAAGACATAAACAAAATCACAATGAGCGAGGACAATGATGACATCAGAAAAATGTTTATCGCTGTCAGCAAAGATGTTAGGGTTGTGATTGTTAAGCTTGCTGGCATTTTGCAAGACGTTCAGGAATTAAACCTGCCTTTAAGCAGAGAAGAAAAAGTTTTTGTTGAACAAGTGAGAGAAATCCATGTTCCGCTTAGTGAAAGACTTGGGCTTGACTATCTTAAACTTGGAATGGACGACAATGTTGTGCGTTTGGAATATCCTCAAGAGTATAAAAATCTTAAAGAAAGACTTGACATTAAGAAAGAAGAAAACGAAGCTCAGCTTGCTTTGTCAAAATCAAGAGTTGAAAAGATTTTGCATGAACTTAAAATAAATGGATATATTCAAACTCGTCAAAAACATATTTCAAGCATTCTTAAAAAACAGCATAAACAAAATATTCATTTAGACCAGATTTATGACCTTGTTGCTATGCGTGTTATTGTGCAAACTGTTGAGGAATGTTATGCAATTCTGGGCAAAGTTCATGCAATGTATATTCCAATCGGAAGATTTAAGGATTACATCGCAAATCCAAAGCCAAACGGCTATAAATCTTTGCATACAACGGTCTTGGTTGAAAATCAACATCCTATGGAAATCCAAATCAGAACTGAGGCAATGCACAGAGAAAATGAGTTTGGCGCTCCTGCTCACTGGCTGTATAAAGAAAACAAGAACAAAAAGACAGAATTCGACAAGCGCATAACTTGGTTTAGAGAAATGGTTGAGGACTCAAAAGACCTTTCTTCTGAGGAGTTTGTGGAAACCTTGAAAGCTGACCTTTATGGCGGAGTTATCTTTGTTCAGACGCCAAAGGGCAGAGTGCTTGAATTTCCAGACGGAGCAACTGCTATTGACTTTGCTTATGCAATTCACTCGGATATTGGCAATTCTTGTATAGGCGTTAAGGTTAATGACCGCATGCAACCAATTACAACGACGTTAAAGAACGGAGATATCGTTGAAATTATAACTTCTTCTCATTCAAAAGGTCCATCTCGCGATTGGCTTAATATTGCGAAAACCAACAGTGCAAGAAACAAAATCAGAGCATTCTTCAAGAGTGAGTTAAAAGAAGAGAATATCAAAAACGGGAAATCTATTTTAGAGCAAGCATTTAAAAATCGCGAATTAAATATGAGTTTGCTTTTGACAGAGAACTATATTTCGCAAGTGCTTTTAAAATATAACATGAAAGACATGGAAGAACTTTATGCTTCTTTAGGCACAGGAAGTTTAACTCCAGCACAGGTTATTGGCAAATTCACAGCGTTATATAATAAAGATAATTATATGCCTCCAAAGCCAACTCAAACTTTGAACATCAAGACCAACAAAGAGGGCGTTTTGATTGACGGTGATTCAGGAATGCTTGTTCGTTTTGCGGGCTGTTGCAATCCTATTGACGGCGATGAGATTATTGGATATATTTCTCGAGGGAAAGGCGTGACTATTCATAGAAAAACTTGTTCAAATGTCAAAGCGCTTGAGCCTGAGCGTGTTATAACTGCGGAATGGTCTGCAAAAGATGACAGTTCATTCCTTGCAACAATAAAAATTATAGCCGATAAACGTGATGGCAATCTTGCCAAGTTCACAACGGTTATTACAAATATGAAAGTGACCATAACTGGCTTTGAGGCTAGAGATATTGGTGATACTTTCAACTGCGTGATTGCGCTTAAAGTTAAGAACAAGGCAGAACTGACAAAGGTTATCAATTTGATACAAGGGATTAAAGGCGTTCAAAAAGTGTTTAGGAGTGAGGGGTGGAAATAATAAGCAATAATCAAGACCTTGCCATTGAAATTGAAAATTTAGTTGATTTTTTTGCTCCTGCTGACGATTTTTGTTTAACTCATGAAGAGAAGCAAGAGAGCGGAAAGCTGACAAATGTATTTAATATCAAATGTGCAAGTCTGAATATAGATAAAAATTTTGAGTTTGATAATCAATTTAAAGATAATCTTGACGCGCTTAAAAGCAAAAGCATAAAAAAGCGCTTGGTCAAGGTTAACCTTTATGATGCAATAAGCTCTTTGCTTAACAAAACGCTTCCTTGGGGGAGTCTGACAGGGATTAGACCTACAAAGCTTGCGCGAGATATGGTTGAAAGCGGAGAGATTAAAGAGCATCTTATTGCTGAAACGCTTGAAAAAGATTTTCGAGTTAGCAAAGATAAGGCAAAGCTGACAGCGCATATTATCAAAAATCAGAAAGGAATAATCAGAAATGACAGCGTAATTGACCTTTATATCAATATTCCAATTTGTCCGTCAAGATGTCTATATTGTTCATTTATTTCCAATGAGTTTGACAGAGTTAAGGATAAGATTGAAACTTATATTGACTGTTTGATTAAGGAGCTTAACGCGGTTAGACAAATAATCAATCAAAAGCCATATGTTGTCAGAAATATTTATATTGGTGGCGGAACGCCGTCTGTCCTTTCAGCACAGCAGTTGGACAGGCTTTTAAGTGAAATCAATTTTTCTGTGGACGAGTTCACTGTTGAATGTGGCAGAGCAGATACGATTACTGAAGAAAAGCTTGATGTGCTTAAAAAACATAAAGTTTCACGCATATCAATCAATCCGCAAACTTTTAATGAGTCAACTCTTAAACGCATTGGCAGAAAACACAAAAATAGCCAAGTTTTAGAGGCGTATTCTTTGGCACTTGAAAAAGGCTTTGTTGTTAATATGGATTTTATTGCAGGGCTTCCTGGTGAGCGTTTTGCGACCTTTAAAAAGACGCTTGCCACAGCGCTTGAGCTTTATCCTGAGAACATAACAATTCATACTTTGTCAATCAAAAATGGAGGACTCCTTAAATTTGACACTTCTGGGATTTATGAAAAAGATGTTGTTAAAATGATTGACTATGCTGAAAAGCTTTTGCCAGAAAATGGTTATAAGCCATATTATCTATATCGTCAAAAACATCAACTTCAAGGACTTGAAAATGTAGGTTATTATCGCGACGACAACATTTGTGTGTTCAATATAGACAGCATGGAAGAAACTAACACTGTTATTGCAATTGGCGCAGGCGCAATGAGTAAACGTGTGTTTAATATAGAACATCGCATAGAACGTTTGCCAAATCCAAAGTTTATTGATGATTATATAGCCCGCGTTGATGAAATGATTGCAAAAAAGAATGAGTTTTTTAAATAAAATTAAAATTTTTCACATTTTTTTGTCAATTTGTTTGACTAAAATCTCTTATATGGTTTATACTGAAAATATATTTATTTTAAAGAGGTGAAAGTATGAAATTGAATAAAAATTGTAAAAAATCCACCTTGTTAGGCGGGGGGGGGATTTAGCTTCCGCTAAAAAATCTTTAAAAACAAAATTAATATCAATTGCTATCGCTTTCACAACAACCCTTGCCTTAACCCTTGGCTTAGTCTTTGGACTAGGCAATTTTTCGTCTAAGCCAAATTTAGACCAGCCAGAGCAGTCAACCCAAGGAGCAACTCAGCCAAATGACACAACAAAATATTGGGGCGAAGAAGGTTATGATTATGCCAATCACCGTTGGGCAGGTAGCGGAACAGAAGCAGACCCATGGCTTATCCAAACCGAACAAGACCTTGCCTGCCTTTCTTGGAGGATATACAATGACCAAGTGACTGATTCAAGCCATAACATTGTGTATGATAAATATAATAATCTTTTTTATTTAGGTTTTTATTTTAAACAAACAGCAAATTTGGATGTATCTGCATACTATTGGACACCGATTGGTGTTATTTATGATCGTTCAAATACAGAGGCGCTTAGAAAGTTTTCAGGCCACTACGATGGAGATGGTCACACAGTAGCTGGTGTATTTACACCAAGTGGAAGTGAGAGTAAAAACAGTAATCAAGGTTTGTTTGGATCTTTTTCTGGTGCATATGATATACGAGCATCGATAAGTAATGTAGGAGTTATTGATTCATATATTCAAGGTTATTATTATGTTGGCGGTGTGGTAGCGGATGCACTGTATTGTAACATAGAAAATTGTTATAACACAGGAAGTGTAATAGGTACTGGGGGTAGAGTAGGCGGAGTCGTGGGGGGTAATTCTTCCACAGTCAGCAATTGTTATAACACAGGAAGTGTAAGCGGAAGTGAAAAGGTCGGCGGAGTCGTGGGGTATAATTCTTCCACAGTCAGCAACTGTTATAACACAGGAAGTGTAAACGGAACAAGTATGTATGTTGGCGGAGTCGTGGGGAATACTAATTCTTCTTCCACAGTCAGCAACTGTTATAACACAGGAAATGTAAGCGGAAGTGATTATGTTGGCGGAGTCGTGGGGGGTAATTCTTCCACAGTCAGCAATTGTTATAACACAGGAA
>CANSRZ010000006.1 GCA_947649575.1 uncultured Clostridia bacterium
CCTTGGCAGAAATTATTAAATACAGCTATATCAACAACATCTCAATGCAAGGTGCAATTGTTGCAACAAAAACTAGTGACGGCAAAAATAACGATGCAGGCGGATTAGCCGCACAAGCGCAAAACTCAACAATCAAAAATGTAACTAATTTGGTATCAATTACAACTTCTGATGTAAAAGCAAGCATTGGAGGAATAGTAGGCTATTCTGAAAATACAGCTTATGAGTATTGTAGCAATAACGCAACGATTATTGCAGAAAAAACAGATAACTTAGGCGGTATAGTTGGTCATGGCTCAGGCGTGACTATAATGAATAGCTACAACACAGCAGGACTTACCCTGAATTACACAGGCAATAAAAACTTAGATAATACAGGGACAATGTATGCAGGCGGAATAGTGGGAATTATTGAGACGCTTAAAGAGGGAAATAGCGCTGATATAGCCCCTATAATATCAAACTGCTACAACACAGGCCTAGTACGCGCAGGAACAAAAGCCTATACAGGAACAGCCTATGTAGGAGGAATCTTTGGTCAAGCAAATAACGGAACAATCGAAAATTGCCTTAACGAAGCTTCCCTCGAAGCTAGAGGTGAATCAACGTGGCATTTTACTATCAATGATGTTGAAATAGCAAACAGCCAAGTAGAAAAGTTTGCATTTATGAGGCAGGCTGATAGGAAATTATTTGTTTCACCAATTGGTTTTTATAATACTTTCAATTATCTTCTTGGTGATTGTATATATTCACAAGATGCTCAATATGTTGCAAATGGAAATGGATTGCCATCAAATACCATCTTAAAAATGATTGCCTTAGCTAGAGAAAATAGCGATATTGATAGTTATTTAAATTATTATTTGGATGTTGAGGATAAAGGAAAATACTATAGAAATTATAGCGACAAAGTTGTTTATGGAATTTTAAAAGATGCTCCAGAAGAATATGATCAAAGATGGAATGGCATGTTTAGCAGGAATATAACTTTTAGACAATATTTTGAGTTTGCTGATGTTGAGAATAGCAAGCCAATGAGTTACGATGACTATGGTTTCCCTAGGAAATTAAGAGTTCCTTATTATATTTGTCAAGCGTATAACTTTTATGGAAAGAAATCCTTACCAAAATCAAGAGTGTTTGGCTATACAACAGATGTTGACAATATAGATTACATCAAGCAATTGTATGATCATACAATGTATAATTCTGGTAAAGATAATAAAACATGCGTGGCTAAAAGACAGGCAATAAGTTCAAATTGGGGACAAGGCTCAGATATTAAGAGTGAAAACTTTGCAAGTGATAAATTTACTGACATAAGAATTAATGGCGAGTTGTATTATATTGCCTTGAACAATGCGGAAGTTGTTTATGGCGTTATGAATCAGGGAATTGATAAACACACAGTGTCTATTGAATTAACTTCTGAACAATTGTTTATTTCTGATTCTCTAGACGATTATAGATTAACAATCAACAGAGAATTGATTTCAAATGATTTCCCAATTGACGCTGTTGTTAACGCTGAAATAGAATCTGTTGAACCAAATGCAAATAATACTTCAGCAAAATTCACTATAAATATTTATGTTTTAAGTTCAGAGAGCAATAATATAAATTCTTGGAAAGGTTTAAATTTTACAATTACGTCAAAATATACAGAGCAAGCATCAATTGATTTTTCAAAAGCAAATTACACTTATCATGCTTCTACTGGTCAAATTAGTTTTGTAATGGATACAACGCCTGTTGGCGACTATTCGTTTATCATTCCTAATGATTGGGAGCCTATTGAAGCATACACAGACAGCGTTGGGCAAAACGCTATCAAAGAGTACGGCAACCTTTATCAATTCTTTATAAATAATGAAAAAGAAGTGTATTTGTTTATTTCAGGCAGCAAATTTGTTTATGTTCCTAACATTTATATTAGATCAGGATTGAATTTTGTTAGAGTAAACACGCATAATGATCAAAATGATAAACCTGTATTGAAACCAGAAGATTTTAGAAATAATAAATTATCTTATGTTGTGAACAGAGAGATAAAAACAGCTCCAGTGTTGGTTGAGGGCTCAAATTTAACTCTTGAGAAAATTAATTATTCTTCTTCTCATTTCAACAGCCAAGATTATTCTGTGGCTAAGCCTGGAGTGCAGACAAACAAAGTCGACTATGATTTGAGTGATATTAAAGTCACGGAAAGAGGAATAAGAAATTTTGTGGATATAAAAACAGAGCAACATTTATATTCACTGGTTAATAACATTTTATCTTTTGTTGAAGAATATGAAAAAACTGATATGCCAGAGGTTGACCCTGGCGATGAAACGCAAGGGGATTTAACAGAAACCCAGATTGTTTATGATAACAAAGGCAACAAAATTGCAACATTAACTTATGCTCCGCAAACAGTTGAAGTTGAAGACGGAGGTGTGACTACTCAGAAAACTATGATGAAGTTGCAAAGTATTGTTATTGAACAAAACAGTTTGACTATTGAGTTAGACGGAGTTATGATTGATGTGAATATTCAGTTAATGGCAGACAGCAATAATCAACTTGAAATTAGTTATGATTTGAAAGATAATTTTGTGGATGCAGACTTGACAAGTGCAATCACTGAGTATATGGATGGCTTTGTAACTGAGTCTGGAGAAACTATCAATAATGTTAATAAAACTATTGACGAAAGTTCAGATATTGTTTATTCAGGCATTAAGTTTGTTTATGATTTTACAGCAGACGATATAGCTTTAAAGTCAGCATTAATTTTCAACAATTCAATTTTATTAGCGAAGTTAGAGCAAACTGGCTGGGCACTTGGTGATAATCTAGCTGAAATTACTATCAATAGCAAGCAACTTCAAGTAAATTTGCAAGGCGACAGATTGAGTTTAAGCGTTCCTGCTTTGACTATAGATGAGTTTGATAGTTTATTTGCTGAATTAAACGCAACTTTGACTATTAATAAACAATTGTTAAATCAAGAAAGTTTGCAAACTTTGATAGACAACAAGCCTAAAATAGCAACAGGTTTAAATTTGATTAATCATGTAACAGGAAATGATGGCAAAGCATTAAATTGGGAATATAATGAACACTTTAGTTATGATGTTATTTCAGGTGATAACATTTATGACCAATCAGGCTTAAAGATTATAACCGAGTTTGCTAATCAAGAAATAAAACTTAAACTTGATAAATTTAACGAGCAAACAATTTTTGGCGATAGTTATAAAATGTTATTAGATGTTAATTTGCCAAAAGGTCAAGTAGTTTATAATCAATCTTGCGATTCATTAACTGATTTGGAATTGCTTATGGGTGTAAGAGGCGAATACGCTTGGACATCTTATGAGAATTTAAAAATTATTAAAGATGGACAGGAAGAAAATGCTAACTTTATCAATCTTAAAACTAATGCTCAGGCAAAGAGTCTTGGTGAAGAAAGCACAGGTTTGTATTTCCAAGCAGATAAATTTGATTCTTTCAGCATAGATAACTATAAGATAATAAGAAGTTATATAGAGGGCTCTGCAAAGAGTATTGAAGTGCAAGGAGAAATCTCAACTTCTTATGAATATGATTTGGAAATCTTAGATGATACGATAGGACAAGGTGTTCATATACATTATTCTTATGGCGGTGCGATTTCAACAAGCCCAACTGGTTATTTCATGAATGGAGATGATAAGATTTACTATCAAATCCAAACAGATGATACTGGCACATTGACATTATGGTATAATTTAGTAGAAGATGCTACAGAAGATGGTTCAACAATGCAAGATCCAATTTTGACAGAATTTATGGCTCCAGGTGAAGACGCAATATATACTGTCTTTAATGTTGAGACAACGAATGAACAAAACAACATCATTTATGAACAGCAAAATATGACACTTCAAGAGCTTATTGCTTTGAATAACCTTGCATACGAATTGCAACGTGATAGTGATAATGTTGTGACTGATAAGAAGACTATATCTTATGCTCAGCTGTTTAGTTTAAGAGACCGACAAATTGTTAAAGATGTTTTCGTTGCATCTGATCAAAACGGGGAAGAACAAAATTATAGATTCTATCTTGATTATGTAGATGGAATATCACGCTTGACAAATGCTAAAGCACAATCACAAACAACTTCGATTATTACTGGCAAAGAATATTTAACGTTGTCTAAATGGATTACACAAGGCAAAGGAGACAATGAAGTAAAATTATTAGAGAAATATGAAAAGCCAATGCTAATGCCAGATTTCAACTCAGATGATTTGAAGTTAGAGTTTGACCTTAAAGGCGTAGCAATAAGTGACCCTAATTTACAGATAACAGTTTCCAAAAATCAATTCTCAAATGAGAATATTTCTCTATCTGAATTGGCAAGTGCTGGCAATAATAGCATTTTCCCACAGATTGGATACAATTACAAATTGATAACAGACAATATTTCTAATTATAATTCTTTATACTTTAACTTGCAATATCAAAAGACAACAGATGTTTTAGGTGAGAAAATTAAATTTACTCCGCTTCCACCTAATCCAGACAAAAAAGAATATAAGGCGATATTGCTTGACAAAAACATTGAACTTGGAATGGTTACTAGTAGCATTGCTTCATTGACAATTCCTGTTATAGGAAATAATCATTTCATTTCATATGATTTGCAAGGTAGTACAACAAGATATTTTATTCTAAACGTAGGTAATAAAATTTGGATGAGAGATCTCTACTTTATAGGTCAGAAGAACTCACAAGATTCAAATGATGGAAATGCATTGTTTGTTTACTATAATTCAGGTATTTTGAAAAATAACTTCATTTATGGCAATGTTCGTAACATAAAGATTAGTGATAATACTTATAATGTTGGAGCAGTATATCAAAATTATTCCAATGGAAAACTTCATGGAGTTTATTCAAATGTTACATTGAATGGATTAAACGCAACAAAAACAGGACAAAATGTTACAACAAAATTTTCTGGATTTGGCTATAGAAATTGGAACGATAAAGAGGCTACTATAGGCTATAACGGAATTATGGTTGCAGGCGATGGCTATCGAGGCACAGAACTTGCGGATGCAACCAAAATTGGCTATCAGGAAACCACAGTGAGTGAAAAAGAAGTTGGCGGTTTTTGGAGTGGATACGCAATGGAATTAACTGTAACAGCTAACGGAAAAGCTTTTGGCAATGATAAACCAGAAACTGGTTCAAATGGCGGAGATATTTATCTTCTTTGGATTGAAAATGATGCAGCTTCAAGTAAAAACAGCTTCACTAAGTATCTTGCAAAAACAGGCAATGGCGGAGCTGCTGGCGCAGGTGGCAATGGTGCAAGAGGGCTTGATGTTTTTGAATGGGGAGAAAAAAATGGAGGCCCATCAAGTTATACAGATGGCAGACAGTGGAAAGACAAAGACTTGCTAAATTACTTTACTGTTAAACAAGATTATTCTACCAACGACAGCGGCGGAACAGATAGTGGCTATCCTGGCTCTCATAGGGATTGGAATTGTCATCGTTATTTCAATCACCATGGCTTTCGCAAAGCTGAAGTTCAAAATAATGGTGGCAAAGGCGGAAGTGCCGGAGATGCAGGTGCTTGTGGAGCAGCTTATACAAGCAAAGACAAGAGTTTATCAACTTACACAAAAGGATATGCAGGCAATAAAGCCATAGGAGGAGATAATGGCAGAGGTGGACTAGGTGGAGTTTATCTTGCTCATGGAGGAACATGGCATAAAATTCATATGTTTAAAAGTGGAAGTTATAATTCAGACGCTGCATATCATAATATTCAGCACACTCAACATTATGGTATTGAAGATACGGGTAGTGCATGGGCAGGCAATATGCAGAGTGAAAGTCATGCTTATTATCAAAACTGCTTTAAGGTGCAAGGCGCAGAGCCAAGTAATACAGCGCCGAAACCATTTTCTAGCTAAAAAATAAAAGACAACTTTTTGGTTGTCTTTTATTTTTTTAATATTTTTTTATAAACTTTATTGTTTTGTTTTGAGGTTGGAGTGAGTTTTTGTTATAATGAAAGGGAATTGTTTTAAGGCTTTTTCTAGCCTGATTTTTTAACAAAGGAGATTGTTATGGCAAAAGAGAGGCCTGATGAAAAGAATATGCATGCAGGACATAGAATGCGTGTAATTGAAAGTTACAGTCGGATTGACCTTGACGCATTAAGTCCTCATCAAGTTTTGGAATACATTTTATTTTATGTATTTCCAAGAGGTGATGTAAATCCATTAGCGCATAGATTGCTTTCTAAATATGGTTCAGTGCAAAATGTTCTCGACGCAAATCCTAATGAGTTATGTAAAGTTTATGGCATAAATGAAAGATCTGCTCAGCTCATATGTGGATTTACTAAAATTTTTAACTATTATACTGGCAGTAAACTTGCAAGAAAATATTTCTTTGGCAAACCTGATGATATCTTTGATTTTTGCGAAGAATTGTTAAGAACTCATCATACAGAAGTGCTTTATGCAATTGCAGTTGATCCGTCATTTCATGTGATAAACACAAGAACTCTTGGCACTGGTAATAACAGCGTGGTGTGTTTAGATACTCATGAAATTTGCAATTTTGTGAATGAAACAAAAGCGTCAAGCATACTTTTGACGCATAATCATCCTGGTGGTTATTGCAATCCAACAGAGAACGATATTGAGGGAACAAAAATTGTTAAGCATGTTGTTGAATATATGGGCTGCCACTTTATTGACCATGTTATTGTAGGTTGTGACGGCGTTTATAGCATTGCTTTGGATGCCAAAACACGAACATTTTCTACAAATGACAATATCAAAGAATTTGCAGAATCTATTAAGGCAGAGGAATAAATTTTATAGTTATGCCTGCAAGTAAAGTTGCAACAAAACATAACAAAAAACAAATTAAAAAGATTACATAAAGAGGAAGTTTCTTTTTTGAAGCTTTTTCTTTTTGTTGAGAGTTTTCGCAAATTTCATAGCCATAAGGCATAATGGCTAGGCAATAAATATTTTCGTCATCATATTTAATTGAAATGCAATCTTGTCTTTCAAGATAAATCAAAATGTGTTTCAGCCCCTCGCTGTCAACCTTATATTTGTTTGGCATGGCAGAAATAATGTCGCTGGCATCTATGATTTTATATGCGCCGTTTGGACATTCTTTATTCAAAATTTTAAGCACAATTTTTGATTTTATATCTAACATTTAAATATATTTTGTTAAATTTTTGATATTTATATACTTTTAGATTTTTTAAATAGTTGCTTTTGTCGAATTTAGTACTTGACTTTTTGACAAAATATGATAAAATGATAATATCAAGGAGGATGAATTTATGATCAATCTTGACAATTTAAAGATAGTTTATAAATCAACTTTAGAGGTTTTTGATTACTTTTTAAAGGATTCTGACCAGCCACAAGTGCTGAAAATGTTGGACTTTAGAAATTTGACTTGCCCTGCCAATCGTGTAATAACTGATATGCTTTATCAGAAAAGAGAATATAAAACAAATGAAGCTTTTCAAAAACTTCAAGATAACAACTTTTGCGATAAGGCAATGTTGATTTTGCCTACAATTTTTATGTTCAACGAAGCTAAGCTTAAATCAAGGCTTGAAAGATATATGCTGTGCGCTAGAAATGCTATTGATGTTATGGCAGGTGAGTTAGTTCCAAAAAATTCTACAAATGCTGACTATAAACCTTTTGAGAGAAAAAGTGTTTTAAAATGGTATAGACGCAAAGATAATCGTCAATCTGATGAAGACATTATCGATGCTATTAAAAAGAGATTTACTTTATCAGAGCGTGGCTATGAGTTAAGAGACGAAATGGACTTGATAGATGATAATAATCCATATAGTTCAAAAGACCCGTTTATTGAATATGATAAACTCAAGCGTCAAGAAAAAGATGAAATTGAAAGACAACTTAGCAAAAATCATACATATCAAGAACTTAAAAAAATCAGTGACAAAAAAGTTTATCAATATAATGGAACATTTATGTTGCCAGAAGTTGTAAAAATGCAAAATAAAAATCCTGAAATTTTTGACTTGCAAGAACTTATCTTGGGTTTTGATTTTCAGCAAGCTTGGGATAAAAAGAAAGAGGAAGAACAAAAAATTGCTCAAGAGAACGCAATAAAAAAACAGCAAGAAAAGTTGGCAATGCCGCAAGCTTAAAAACAAGCAAATAGCTTGTTTTTTTGTTTTTAAAAAATTGTAAAATGGTTGGACTTTTTGTCGAATAATTGATATAATTAAACTACTTTAAAGGAGTTTTTATGCCAAATAATATTGATGAACAGAAAGATGCAAATGTAGGGCACAGGGCTAGGATAATTGATACATACAGCAAGTTGGATCTTTGTGACCTAAGTCCACAGCAAGTGCTTGAATATATTTTGTTTTATGTTTTTCCGCGTGGAGATGTCAGCGTTTTGGCAAACAGGCTTTTGGAACAATATGGCTCAGTTCAAAATGTGTTAGATGCCAATGTTCATTCTTTGCAGGCTGTTCATGGCATAAATGAGCGCTCGGCAAGATTGATTACAGGTTTTATCCGAATTTTTGATTATTATATGAACAGCAAAATGGCTAGAAAAGAAAAACTTGATAACTGGGAAAGTATTTATGATGTTTGTGAAAGCCTTGTGCGTTTTCAAAACAAAGAGCATTTGTTTGTTATTGGACTTGACCCAATGTTTAGAGTGCTTGGTCATCGCAAATTATCGCATGGGTCAGGTTCTCAAGTTTTCTTAAATTCAGAGCCAGTTATTGATTTTATAAATGAAATGAAGCCTGCCTATGTTGTGCTTACGCATAATCATCCAGGTGGCATGTGTAAGCCGTCAGTTCAAGACATTGAGGGGAATGAAACAATAAAACATATGGCAAAAGTTATGCATGCCAAGTTTATTGACCACGTTATTGTTGGCAGTGACGGCATTTACAGCATTGGCTATGACAGAAAAGTCCGCACTTTTATGAATAGCGAAGATGTTAAGCACCTAGCTCAAATCTATTCAAGCGGATTGGATGAATAAAAACAGCCTAAGGGCTGTTTTTTAGTTAAATTCTTTTAAGTTGTCATCTGGCTGATATATTTCTGTTATCTTGTTGTCGTTTGTGATAAATTTGTATATTTTTTTACTCTCTGTGGTGTTTACAAGATATGTTTTTGTGTCTATTGCATGAAAGTTTTGAATTTGACCAAAGTAAGCAAGCAGGTGTTGGCTATCAACTTTGCGTTTCATGCTGATATCAAGATATGAAAATGCAAGTTCAGTGTCTTGCACTGATATTGCTTCTAGAAAAGCATAGGGCATTGTTTGCGGAATAGTGACAATGACAGGCCTGCCTGCTTGATAACTTATTTGTTTTGAAGTTTCAGTTAGTCCCTCAGCGGTTATCACATATTCTGTTTGGATAACATGCCTAGCGACATTATCTATATTTTCTGTTAGCACAATGTTGTTTGTGTTAATTTTTATTTCGTCGCCATTTAAGGAAGTTACTTTGCCAGAGATTGTATCAAATATAATCAAATTTTCTTTTGCCGTGCAAGTCAATAAACAATATACACAGTTTGATAAAATTCCTGTTTTGTATTTTGTAAATTTGCTTGCAAGATTAATCTTCTTTTTATGCTGTTTATATTTTATTGTAACTCTATTTTCACTTAGTTCAAGTTTGCAAATGTTGTCATTGATAGTCACAGGCACAATGATAAAATTTTCGCAAGAAATTCCGTTTGTAAGAAAATAGTCCACTTGATTATCGTGCTGAACAACTTGATAGCGCACGCTTTCACTTGTGCTTGCAAGATTAAGATTAAAAGCGTAATTAATCCTATTGTTTTGTGTAGGATAAATTGATAAAAGCACTGGATTATCGAATTCCAAAATTTCGCCCTCTTGCAAAAATATTTGTTCTTGTCCGCTTATAACAAGACATTCATATGCGGGAATTATTCTATATTTCATACTATAAACTATGTAAGTTTTTTTCAAATTAGACGAATATATCTTGATTTTTATGTCAATAAATGGAATAACAATGGAGGGTGTATGAAAAAAGGTTGTTGGAATGACGAAGAAGTTATTGACTTATTTACAGTTGTGGAAAATGTTAAAGAGCAGAATAAGCCTCTTAAAAATGCCTTTATGAGGCATGCTGAAAAATATCGTAGAAAGCCAAACAGCGTGAGAAACTATTATTATTTTGAGCTTGAAGAACTTAAAAAAGATATTGTCAAAACAAAGCGTTTGGGAATTAACTTAAGCTTGCATGAAAAAGTTGAGTTTGACTATTTTTCGCAAGAGGAAGAGAGTAAATTGGTCAGAGAGATTGATGGGCTTATTGCAAATGGATATTCGCTCAGGCGCGCCTGCTTGCAACTTTCTGGCGGAGATGTAAACAAAATGCTGAGATATCAAAACAAATATCGTTCATTTAAGGCAAAATTCAAAAAGTCTGATGTGCCTGATAATATAATCACTTTTACAAAAAAGAAAAAAGAGTTTTTGTCAGAAAGTGACATCAACAGTCTTTTTCTTGGACTTGTCAGGCTTGTAAAACGCAGTGCAATGGAAGAAGTTTCATTTAAGACCAAGCTTGAAAAAGAAAACACAAATAACGCGCTCAGGCAAGCACTTGTCGATCTTAATAAAAAAGATAAGGAACTTGAAAAGCTTAAAGATGATTTTTTGAAGCTTAAACTTGAAAACAGCAGGTTAGTTCAAAATATGATGAAAATGCAATGCGAAAAGGCTGAAAAGCTGACAAAACTTAAAAATCCAGATAAAGGATTTGTTGGAGTTTAAAAATTTTGACAAAAAGTTCTTTTGTTTTGGCTACAATTGTGATAAAATATAGGCATGAAAATCAAAGTTGTAACTGGCGAAAGCACTTTTTTTGCAAGCAAAAACTTAATAGAGGAAATCAGGTCTGACAATATTGACGAAAAACATTATGTTTTGGTGCCAGATCGTTTTTCTTTGCAAATCGAAAATTTGATAATGGATATTGGGGAGCGTCAGTCAACTTTCAATATTGAAGTGCTTGGACTTTCTCGTTTGGCAAGCCGTGTGCTTAAAGAACTGGGATTTCAAGGCTCTCCACTCAATAATGATGAAGCGCTTTTGTTGACTCAACAAGCGATTGAAAATGTTAAGCATGATTTTAAAAGTTTTAAAAAGACATCTATAAATTTTGCGCAAGAAGTTAGCAAAGTTATCGGTCAGTTTAAAAGTTCACTGTTGAAGCCAGAGGATATTGTTGCTAAGGGTGGCTCTATCGGCGTTCAAAATAAATATCATGATTTGGGCTTGATTTATAAAGAATATGAAGAGCTTATCTCTGGCAGGCTTGATGCCAACAAATTGCTTGCTCTTTTTTGCGATATGATTTATGAAAGCAAAATTTTGCAAAACACTTATCTATATTTGGTCGGCTTTGATAGTTTTACAGCAGAGATGTTTTCTATCATTGCAATGCTTGCAAAGTCAGCAAAAGGAGTGTATATTTCGCTTGCCAAAGCATGCAGTCATGGCAATGAATATATTTATGAAGATGATATTTTAAGCAAACTTAAAAGTGTTTGCGTTCAAGAGGGAATAACAATTGAAGTTGTTGAAAAGAAAAACAAACTTTCTCTTCCTCAAAATGCGATTTTGAATAATTTATATGCTCTTGATATAAAGCCTTGCCAGCAAGAGGGATATTTTCATTCAATTGTGTGTAACAGCCTGCTTCAAGAGGTGATGACAGTTGGCAAACTAATAAATTATCACATTCACACTGGCGGAAGTTTTTCTGATGTTGCAATTGCATGCAGTAATCTTGAAAAATACATGCCAATCTTTCAGCGCGTTTTTGCTGAGCTTGATATTCCTTATTTTGCTGATCAATCTTTAACAGCCGACAAACTTGTCTTGTCTAACGCGATTATAAAATTTTTGAAAGTGGCAAGCTCAGGCTTTTCGCAAGAAGCTCTATTGGATTATTTTTCTTGCAGTTTGACTAAAAATCAAAATACTGATGACGTTTTGCAAAATATTTTAACGTATGCCATAAATGGCAAAGGCAAGTTTTATAAAAATTTAAGTCATATTTGTCAACAAGAAATCCTTCTTTTTGATAAACTTTTGTTATGCAGGACTTGCAAAGACTATTGTGACAGAATTAAAGATTTTATTGCATTTTATCAAGAAAACTATAAAAATTTACTTGAAAAATTGGGAAAAGACTATATTTTTGAGCACAATATCAACATTCAAGCAGAAAAATATATTTCTCTTGCACTTGAAAGCATATTGCGTTATCAGGCAGAGAGCGAGATTAGCGCTAGTGAGTTCATTAAAAAACTTCAACTGCTTTTGTCATTCAATCAAGTATCTTCTGTGCCTACATATGTTGACAGCGTTATGATTGGCGATGCAACTTCAAGTTATTTTGTTCCGTGCAAAAAACTTTTTGTGTTGGGCGGGGCTGAAAACTCGCCTCGTGTGGTGGCGGACAGCGGGCTTGTTACTGACAGCGATATTGAAAGCGTGGGCTTTATAAGAAAACTTGAACCTACAATCAGAATGCTTAACAGAAGAAATCGCTTCAAACTTTTCAACCTGCTTTCTTTGGCAGAACAAGAGCTTTATGTTTTTTACAGGGCAAGCAATGATGACGGAAAAAAACTTGAAAAGCCAGCCTTTGTAACATATCTTTGTCAAATTTTCAACAGGAAAGATGTTAAGGCAAATTATCTGTTTTCAGGTTTAGACAAAGAGGATGATTATCGCTTTATTGCAGGGCTTGGCTCAAAAAAGAACGCGATTAATATGCTTGCAAGTGGAACAAAAACGCTTGATAACAGAAAATTTACTTCAATAAGTAAAGCACTGAAATTTGATTTGACAAAGCTATATTTATCGCGGGATTATATTTCTTGTGATATAAAAAAGTTGTTTTTCCCAAAAGATTACACAAAAGTTACTCAGTTGGAATGCTATTTCTCTTGCCCATTCAAGCATTTTGTTAGATATGGTCTTAAACTGGACGAGCCTGTGCTTGCCTCTATTGAGCAGAAAGATATTGGCAATATTTGTCACCTTATGGCAGAGTTTTTTGTTACGCAAAATATGCAAAGCCTAAGCGAACTGAATGAAAAGCAAATCAAGCAATTTATAGAAAGCAATTTTGACAATGTTGTAAATCAGCTTAATCTTGCAAATTTGATTGATAATGTTGATGATAAATATACACTTATTTATTTTATCAAAAAGCAAATACAGACAGTTCTTTCAAGAATTTGCTATGAGCAAAAGCATTCAAAATTCAAGCCAATCTTTACAGAGAAAAATCTTGAGGGCATGCAGATTGCGATTGGCAATTCAAACAAAATGCTGGCTTTGCAAGGCAAGGTTGACAGAATTGATAGTTTTGGAAATTATTTTAGGATTATAGACTATAAGACTGGCAAAGTTCATCCGCTTGTCAAAGATTTATATTATGGTGACAAGTTGCAACTTTTTATTTATCAAAATGCTGTAAAAAATATGCTTAAACTTGTGCCTGGCGGAGTGTTTTATTTTGACTGCAAGTTTGACTTCTATGAAGAAGATAACGGCACTCTTATGAAAGGGCTTGTTGCAAAAGATGATGAAATTATTTCTGCAAGCGATACGCGTCTCGGTGTTTTAAATAAAAGCGACCTCATCAGCGTTGCCACAAAAAAGCAGTTTAAAGATGACACAAACTTTACTGGCAATGCCATAAGTAAGTTGCCGCTTACAAGTTTGCAAGCATATGCAAGCAAGGTGGCTTCAAAAGCGCTTGAAGAAATTTGCGAGGGCTATATTTTGCCAAAGCCTGATGAAAATGCCTGTGCAAGTTGTGCATATCATGGCATATGCCTTTATGATTGTCAAAATGGCGTTCGTGAAAAGTCGCGGACAAGTCTTGATGATATTGAGCGATGCTTGAAAGGAGGTGAAAGCGATGAGTGAAAAAGCAAAAACTAACAAACTTGATATAGCTGAGAAAACGCTTTCTGCAACAGAGGAACAGCTTGAAGTTTTGAATAATAACGCCAAATCGCTTATAGTTTCAGCCTCAGCGGGGAGCGGAAAGACTTGGGTGCTTGTTGAATATATAACAAAACTGATTTGTGAAAAGAAAATTCCAGTAAAAAGATTGCTTGTTTTGACATTCACTAATGCTGGCGCAGGCGAAATGAAAGAGCGTTTGTTGAAATCAATTATGTCGCAAAAGCCAAACAAGTTTTTGCTTGAACAGATTGACGATATTCCTGTTGCTGACATCTGCACAATAGACGCTTTTTGCGAAAAAGTTATAAAAAGAAACATCGAAAAGCTTGAACTTGATGAAAGTTTTATTGTGCTAGACGATGGCGGAGCATTGAAATTAAGATTAAACGCTTTCTCAAACTCTATTAAAGAATTTGAAGAAAAAAATCAAGAAGATTATCAATATATTTATAGTTCTTTTAAGAAAAATAAAGATTATTTGTTTAAATGTTTGCGATTTATTGAAGATTTTCTTGACGCGTCAGATAATCCGCAAGAGATTATTGAAAATATTTTAAATAAGCAAGAGTGCTTTTTTGACCACGCTTGTCAATATTTGTTAACGGATTTTTTAACTAATTTCAATGAACTTGAAAATCAAGTCAGAAAATTGAACTTGCAAAACAGCAATGACAAATATATCACTTTTGGCGCTGCAATTGTTGAAATTTTAAACAAACTGCATGTTGAAAATCTGTTTGAGCTTGCAAGCTTAGCAAATGTCATCACTTTGCCAACAATGCCAAGATTGAGTGAAATGGAAGCAGACACAAATGTTAAAAATGCGTTGGCAGACATTAAAAACCAATTAAAAGATTTGCTAGACCAATTAAAAAGTTATAATTTTGAAAACAAAACTTTGTTACAGCATATGAAACAAGGCAAATTGGCAGTCGGACTAGTAAAGCTGTATCAAGAATATAAAACTGCCTATACGCAAGCCAAGCTTTGCGAGGACTGTCTTGATTTTGGCGACATGGAAAGATATTGTCAAGAACTGTTAAACAACCAAGATGTGGCGTTAACTTTGCAAGAGAGTTATGACTATGTGTTTATAGATGAATATCAAGATACAAACAGGTTGCAAGAAAAGATACTTAAAAATATTGCAAGCAAAGGTAATTTTGTTGCTGTTGGCGACCCAAAGCAGGCGATTTATGGATTTAGAAATGCAACTATGCAAATAATGAAGTCTGATATTGAAACAAACAACGCTTCAAACTCTGGCAATGTCGTGTTCCTGCGAGGCAATTTTAGAAGTGATAAACGGGTGCTTGACTTTGTCAACAGTGTGTTCAAAGTTCTTATGAAAGAAAGCAATGTTGGGATAGATTATTCGTCAACTTCTATGCTGGACGGCTTAGCCCCATATATTTATGATAAAGATAAAGCTGTTGAAGTTTGTTTTGTTAAGCCAAAAGAAAATGAAATTCAAGAAAAAAATCAAGTTTATAGCGTAAAAAACGACCTTTTGCAAGAAAAAAACAAGGATTTGCTTGAAATTAACACAATAATTGCTTTTATTGACGATATGTTAACTAAACAGATTTATGACATCAAAGAGCAAAGGTGGCGTGCTGTTGAGTTTAACGATATTGTTGTGCTTATGAGAAGTCGTGGCGATCTTATGCAAGGCTTGGAAAGCCAATTAAAGCTTAAAGGTTATGCTGTTGTGGCTGATAACAAAGAGTGTTTGACTGAGGATGGCGAAATTGAAATGCTTATCAATTTTCTTAATTTTTGCCTTGATAAAAATAATCAAGTTGCATTTGTGTCAATCTTGCTTTCTAAACTTGGCGGAATGGAGGTTCAAGAAATATCTGAGATAACAAGCCTTTATGATAAAGATACTTTTGAAAACTTGATAAATTCTGACAATGCCAAGGTTAATGCATTGCTTGAAAAAATTCAAACCTTTAAATCAGAGTATGAAATTTATGGCATTCGTCATGCTTTTGAAAGACTATTTGACAAATGTGACTATTTTGCTTATTTATCTTATTTAGGAGAAAGCAAAAAGCAGGCAGTGGAGAAATTTTTGAATATAATTTCTCAAAGTGGATTTAATTATTCAATCGCCTCTTTGATAGCATATTTGAATTCCCTTTCTGCTGGCAAACTTGAAAATGCCGACGCTGTCAGCAATGCCATAACTCTTATGACAATTCATGGAAGCAAGGGTTTGGAATTTCCAATTGTTATCTTGGCGGGGTGTGGCAAGAATTTGAATAGTGGCAACAAAACCTCTTATGAAATAAATGAAAAATATGGGCTTTCAACTATGGAGTTTGACATTGATTTACTTGCAAAAACAAGAACTCCTCAATTGGAAATGGCAAGGCGTCTTAAAAAACTGAGGGAATATATTGACGAACTTATGATTTTCTATGTGGCATTGACTCGTGCAAAGAACAAGCTTGTTTTGACAGGAACTTTTGATTTTGAAAAACAAAAGCTGGCTCAGACAACTGATTTCTTTAAAGGGAAAACATATTTTGATTGGCTGATTATGAGTCTGTCAGAGGCTGACAAAAATAATCTTTTAAACAACGAAGAATATGAAAATGAATTTGCACATTTTGTTAAAGTGAACGAAGTTCAAAATTTGAAAGCAATTGAAAAAGAAAATTTAATTATTGAAGAGGATAAAGATTTAACTGAAAAAATTATAAAATATTTAGATTTTGTTTATCCAAATTTAAATTTAGCAAAAGTAGAATTTAAAAATTCTGTAACAGGCCTTTTAAAAATCAATTTAGATGAAAACGAGGTGGAAACAGAAGAGAGTAATTTATCAGATTTGTTTATGGACAAACCCCAGCCGACGGGTCAGTTCACTTTTGCAGAAATTGGAACATTATATCATGATATATTGAAATTGACAGATTTTTCAAAAATAAGCTCGATGCAAGATTTGCTTGAACAAATTTCAATTTTGCAAACTGGCGGATTTATAACCAAAGAACAAATAGATATTTTAGATTTGGACATTTTGTTTAAAGACATAATAATTTTGAAAAATTTAACAAAAAATATGAAAATATTTAAAGAAAAACCTTTTATTATGAAAATTCCATTAAATGAAATATTTAATTGTCAATTAAAAAACTATATTTTAGTTCAAGGTGTTGTTGATATGTTTTGCCTTGGCGAGCAAAATATTTTAGTAGATTATAAATTTACCTCTATAAAAAATCAAGAAAAAATATTAGAAAAATATTCTAAACAATTGATTTTATATTCAAAAGCAATAGAAAAAGCATTTAATATAAAATTAAATAAAAAATACATTTTTTCATTAAAAAACAGCCAATTAATTGAATTTTTTGAATAATTTTTTAAAAATCCTCTTTTTCTTTATTTTAAAGGAGAAAAAATATTTAAAAAATAATTATTTTTAATATTTTTGAATTAAAAATTAAATATCGAAAAAAATAAAAATAAATGAAAATATTTGTTAAAATTATTTTTATTTATTTTTTTAATGTGTTATACTACATATATATTTTAGGAGGATAATATTATGTTGTCATTGTTATGTGATATTGAAAGTTCTTTGACTAATTTTTTTAGACAAGTTACTTCGGCAATAAAATTCAATGGCCTTTTTGCAATCGCAATTTGCGTTGAAATATTTTTTATATTTCTATTTTTGTTAAGGTCTGCTTTCTCTTATGAACTTCGCCTGCGCAGAAGTCTGGATAAAGTGAACGGTTGGCTTTTTAAAAACAAAAAGTTAGATAAAGACAATATTAAAGAATTTAACGAACTTGTCAAAAAAGGTCCAAAACGTTTGGTTTATTATTGGCAACAATTTATTCTCTATCGTGAAAAGGAACCTACATATTATATGTCTATGGACAATCTTGTAGAGAAACCTTTGAAATCTTCTGGCTTTGCCAACAATATCAAAAATCTTAATATTGTGACTTGCCTTTGGTCTGCATTCATCTTGCTTATGGGCGTTGCTTACCAATTTGCAAACGGTGACGGCTCATTAAGACTTGGCGCGCTTGTTGGAATTTTGATTTTGCCAGTTTTAATCTTGGTTATTGGATATATTACAACAATCATTATGCGTGCAAGAAAAATTGCTAACCTTGATGAAATTTATCACATGTATCACATCTTTGCAAGATTTATCAACAATGCAAGTGTAGATCTTCCTCCATATATTGATTATGATATTTTATTCTCTCCAAAAGAGATTGAAAAAGGAAATCCTCAGCTTCGCGAATATTATGAAACTCGCGCAAGAAAAGCAAAAGAGGAGTTTGAAAAAACAAAACAAAGTGACATTGAATATGTTGAATACAATTTCCAAGACGCTGGCGTAGACGGGTCACTTGTGCTTGAAAGAGCTATGAAAGAAAGTGAAAGCTTTTCTAACAAAAAGTCTAGCACTCTTGCAAAGATTGCACATGTTGACGCTCAAAAAGAAGCTTTGAAACGTAACTATGAAAATGTTCAGAAAGATTTGCAACGCAAAATTCAGACTTCAAAAGAAAATATTCAAAAACTTATTCAACAACAAGAAGCAACAACAAACAGAATGGAAGTTGGCTTCTTGAGAAAGCAACAAGAGCAAGAACTTGCTAAGCAAGAGGCTCTTCAAGCAGAGTATGATCAAGAAGAAACTCGTTATGCTGTATCTAATGAAGAACTTAATCAAGAAATCACTGCTCTTAATAAGCAACTTGATGAGGCTAAAGAAAATGTTCAAAAAGCCATGGTGGCAGAGTATCAATCTTTCTATGAAAAGATTATGAAAACCGCTTATGAAAATGCAGAAAGTCGTGTAGCAAAAGAAAAGACAGAACTTAGACATGCAAAAGACAAAAATGAAAAAGACCTTATTGTTGTTCAAACCCAGGTTAAACGTTTGATTGATGAAAATGAAACTTTGCGTGCTAGATTCAATGAGGGTAAACCTGTTGAAGAACAAATCCCTGCAACTTCACAAGTACAAGAAGTTGTTCAAGAGCAAGAAACTCCAAAAGGGCAATATGATGTAAATGGCAACTATGTTTATGAAGACGGCTCTTATCATGATCCAAACGGATTATTCCATGACGTCGACGGCAAAATCTATGACATGAATGGCACACTTATAAGAGAGCCAGAAGATGATAAAATAATTGAGCCAACTCCTGTTCAGGAAGCGCCTGTTCAACAAGAACCTGTTCAAGCACAGCCAGTTCAAGAGCCTGTTCAGCCAAAACCTGCTGAATATATGGTGGAAGATGTCAGTCTTGATGAAATCTTTGGTGAACCTGCTCAGCCAACAGCACCTGTTCAAGCACAGCCAGCTCATCAATCAGAGCAAACTCCTGTTCAGACAGAGCCTGCACCTGTTCAGCCAACTTATGTGGCAGAAAAAGCACCTGCTCAATCAGCAAGCAGAGGAAGAGGTCGCCCTAAAAAAGTGGTAACTGAACCTGCTCAGCCTAAAGAGCCTAAAAAACGGGGGCGTCCCAAGAAAAACGAGTCTAGTATAGGTTCGAAAACAAGCGCAAGCAAAACAACAGCAAAACGCTCGCCTTATAAAACAACAACTTCAAAGGCTAAGGCTAATGACGATTTGGACCTTGTGAGTCTTGCCAAAATCAACAAGCTTATCACAGAGGAAGAAAGCAGGCTTAGCAAAATGAAAGCACTTGTTAATTCTGAGATCACTGATGCCTTGAATGATAATGAGGCTCAAGAAATCAATGATGAGCGTCAAGAAATCATGAAAGCTGTTGAAGCGCTTAGAATGAAAGCTGAAGAAGCTAAACAAGAAGGGAAATCTGAGCAAGAGCTTGCAGGAATCAATGCAAGGCTTGAAAGTCTTATTAAAGAGATTTCAGAACTTAATAAAAAATAAGAAGAGTTAATCCACTCTTCTTTTTTTGTAACAAATAAAAATTAAAAAGAAATTTGTCATTATCACTTTAAATTTAAAAAGTTTTGTGCTAAAATATTGCCATGCGAGTTGTTAATCTAGCCTCAGGCAGTGACGGAAACTTAACATATATTGAAACTGATAACAGCAAGATTTTGCTGGATATGGGTCTGTCATGCACTGAAACAACCAAGAGATTGGAGCTGTTGAATGTTAGTCCTGGTGATATAGATGCTATTCTTGTCACTCATCAACACTCAGATCACATAAAAGGTCTTGATGTGTTTTCATCTAAGTATAATGTCCCAATTTATTCTCATCGAGAAATTTGGGATGGCTTAGATGAAAAGTTGAATAAAGTTAGTTTAAGAAACAGGAAAGCATTTGACGGCGATTTTGAGTTTAAAGATTTGACTATTATGCCATTTGAAGTGCCTCATGATGTTAAATGTTTTGCGTTCTCATTTTTGAACGATGGCAGAAAAGTTAGTGTAATGACTGACCTTGGTCATGTTAATGATGTGATTTTAAGCAAGATTGAGCATAGCCAACTTGTTTATCTTGAAGCAAATTATGACAAGCAAATGTTGATGAATGGTGATAAATATCCACTTACTCTAAAAAGAAGAATTGCAGGTCCAAGAGGGCATTTGTCAAATGACGATAGTGCGTCAGTTGCAAAATTTTTAACTCAAACTGGCACAAGACAAATTGTTTTATCCCATGTTAGCAAAGAGAATAATACTCCATCGCTAGCCTATGAGTACATATGTGAAAAACTTTATCAAGAGGGAATTGAAGAGGGGAAAGGTGTTAAAATTGATGTCGCTTCCCCTCGTCCAGGAGCAATTTTTAAGTTAAAATAGCCAAAAATATAAAGATTATAGAAATTTAAATGTTATTTTTAAACCCCAAATTTGCGAAAAATGCCCAATTTGGGGCTTTTTTAAGTCAAATTTAATAAAAAATCACAGAAAAGTGCATAATTTGCATATATTTTTTTATTATACCCCTTGAAAAATCAAAAAATTTGTGCTAAAATATATAAAGTAATGGAGGGAACAAAATCTATGGAAGAAAAAAATATAAACACTATTTATCAACTTTCAGAATTAATGAGTGAGGGTAAGCCAGGGAATGACGTTGCCAACTTTATGATTGAAAACAATAAGTTGACTGATATGCAGTTTGGAGATGTCCTTGTTAAGGACAATAATGGAAACATTATGCGTAATGCGGACTATAGTCCTGTTATTGAAGAGGGTTTTAATATGCATAGCCTTGCTTCTTCGTTTGTAACTGATAATATGGATGTTGAAGATTTTGGCAAAGAGTTGGAATCAAAACGTAATGCTAATGTTGTATCAAAAATCAAAAACTCTGCTATTGACAATGAAGCATGGAATGATATTAAGTTAAGCCGTAAAAATAAAGAGGTTAAACATAAATCGCCTGCTTGCAAAGTTGCAAGTTTTATTCAAGATAAAGATTTTGGCATTGAAGATGTTGACGGAGTATTTACTAACGCTAGCGACAACATGATTTTGTTGGAAAGCTTAACCAATGATGGAGAAGTAAGCAAAGTTCAAAATGCCAACAAGCCTGTTGAAATCTTTATGTGGCGCGCTTTAAGATATTTTGGCGAAATGAAAAGAAAGGTTATTGTTTCCTCAAAGAAAAACCCTGATGAAAAAATTGTTAAAGAAGAGGACTATAATCCACTTACTCCATTTGTTGCAACTGCAATTTTAGCAAGAACTTTTGCTGGCACATATTATGGCAAAAAGAGCGCAATGGTTGATAATATTGAAAATGTTCTTGAAACTTATATGTTGGCTCTTATCAAACATGATATGGTTGGAACTCAAAGATATACTGGCAAAGAATATGACACTGCTCTTATAGAAAATATTGTTAATGATGCAATCAATTTGGTAGATGTGGCTGTTGAAAATATCAATCTTCAAGAAAACGGAAATAAAATCACTGTTAAACCTAGCGCATATCTTCACGATCTTAACTTGTGCAAAACTTTGGGCGTTGCACCAATGGATGTAGAGCATATTATGTCTGATATTGATCAAGGCGCAACATCTCCACTTAGTTATGTAGATGAAAGAGGATTTACAACACCTATTTTTGCAGATGAAAGCGATTTTGTGTTTGCTGATGAACAAGATCTTGTTAAACTTGTTGCAAGCGGTGAGAAAAATCAAGTTTGGTCAGCGCTTAAAAGAATCCAGGCTGAAATTGTTGGCGTAGATGTAAATGGCGGTCAAGTGGATAGCAGATTTGTTGACCATACAAAGAACTTGCAATTTGCTGTTAGGGCTGTAAAACTTTTGGAAATCGCTGGGCTTGCTAACAAAAACCCTGAACTTGCACAGCAACTTGCTGAGGGCTTTGCAGAAGTTTACTCAGAGGGCGCTGTTGTATATAAAAACAACGAAGAACTTGCTGAGTTTGTTAAAACTGACCTTGAATACTTTTTGTCAAACCATCCTGAAATCAATAGGTTGGACTTGGCTAAGGCATCAATAAATAAAGTTATAGATAAAGCTCTTGCAAATTGGAGAGAGAATGGCAATAAAAAGCCTGCAACAAAAACTGTAAAGGCAAAGAAAGTTGAGTCTAAACAAGAAAGCAAAGCAGCAGAGTCAAAGGTTGAAAAGAAAGAAGAAAAACCTGTAAAAGAAAAGAAAGAGCCAGCTCCACAAACTGAAGAGGTTAAGCCTGCTGTTGAACAACCTAAAGAGAACAAAGAAAAAGTTGTTCCAGAAGTAGTAAATAATGAAGAAAAACCTGCAACAGAGAAACCTGCTGCTGAAAACAAAACAGAAGAAAAGAAACCTGTAGCAAAGAAGAAAGTAGTTAAAAAGACTGCACCTGCTACTAAAAAACCAGTTGTGAAGAAAGAAGAAGTTGCTCCACAAGTTGAAAATAAAGAGGAAGTTAAACCTGTTGAAGAGAAACCTAAGGCTAAAACACCTGCAAAGAAAACTTCTAACACTCAAACAAAGAAAAAGGCAACAGTTAAAAAGACTGTAAAACCTGCAGAAAAAACTGAAGAACTTGCAGAAACAACACTTGCAAAGAAAGCTCCTGCAAAACGCAAGACTAAAACTGAAAAGGTTTCAGAGGCAACTCCTGAAGTTAAAAATCTTGAACAACTTAAACTTATTGCTCAAGAAAGTGCAGTTAAGTTTGCAGACTTGATTGTAACAGGTTCAAATGTGCCTGCTGCAAAGGTTACTTATATGGCAAAAGTTGCAGCAAACTTCAGATCTGACGCAGCAAGAGGAACTATTGAAAATAGACAACTTACTGCAACAGAAAAAAATGCATTCCAAAAAATGCCTGTAGAAGTTCGTGAAGCTATCAGAGCTTTGGCAGATTTGAAAGAGGAAGCTTTGCCAAATGAAAAATATGCAATTTCAGAGGGAGAAGCAATTGCTCGTCAAATCTCAGAAAGTTATGATGAAGCTCATAAGAAATCTTCAGACGAAGAAAGACAATAAAACAAAAAACTCAGTGAACCTCGCTGAGTTTTTTTGTGTGTCAATGACACTTTTTATTATGAAAATATAGTATTTTTATATAAATAATTATTTGTTTGCAATTTCATAAAGTTTTTCTGTTTCTGCCTGAATGTCAAGGCGAGGGAATAAAATCCCGATTGGCTCAATTGCTTTGCTTTCATCAAGAGTGTAGAATTTGTCAAGTTCAGCAAAAGCCTCTTCAATATTTGCTATGTGCATTGCGTCAAGCACTTTTTGAGTGCATGTTGGCAAGAATGAGTTTAACAAAAGTGTGCCAATTCTTATGCTTTCAAGCAAGTTTCTCATAACATTTTTAAGTTCTTGTTCGCGAGCAGCGTCTTTTGCGATTGCCCATGGCTCTGAAAGTTCAATATATTTGTTTGCTGCTGAGAAAATGTTGAAAATTGATATAAGTGATTTTGAAACATCAAAATCTTTCATGTATTTAAATACTTTTTCTTTTTCTTCTTCAACGGTTGTGTTCAATTCTTTTGCTTTGTCATTATCTTCGCCGTCAGCATGAGGAACTTGCGAGCCAAAATATTTCTTTAACATGCTGAAAGTTCTTGAAACAAGATTGCCATAATTGTTGCTAAGGTCGCTGTTAAAGCGGGTGAGGAACGCCTCAGTTGAATAGTTGCCGTCTGAGCCAAATGGAATTTCTCTTAACAGAATATATCTGATTGCGTCTGCTGAATAAAGGGGGATAAGCACGCGGGGGTCAAGACATTCTTTTTTGCTAGTTTCTTTGCTTTTTGAAAGTTTGTCTCCGCCAAACAGCATCCAGCCATGAGCAAACAAGCGTTTTGGAAGAGGAAGTTCAAGAGCCATTAATATAGCTGGCCAAATAATTGCATGAAAGCGTACAATTTCTTTGCCAATCATATGCACGTCAGCTGGCCAAAATTTTTTAAACAAGCTGTCGTCCTCGCTGTTATAGCCAAGTGCGTTGATATAATTTGTTAAAGCGTCAATCCAAACATAAATTGTGTGCTTTGGGTCAAAGTCAACAGGGATTCCCCATTTAACAGATGTTCTTGAAACGCAGAGGTCTGCAAGTCCTGGCTTGATAAAGTTGTTTACCATCTCATTTACGCGCGATGTTGGCAATAAAAAGTCAGGCTGGTCTTTATACAGTTTTAAAAGTTTGTCGCCAAACTCAGAAAGTTTAAAGAAATATGCTTCCTCTTCTTGCATTGTCACGTCGCGTCCGCAGTCAGGGCATTTGTGATCAACAAGTTGAGATTCAGTCCAAAAGCTTTCGCATGGAGTGCAATACCAGCCCTGATATTTGCTTTTGTAGATATAGCCTTTATCATAAAGTGTTTTAAATATCTTTTGAACTGATTTCTCATGATAGTCATCAGTTGTTCTTATAAACTTATCATAAGTAATTCCTAAACTACCCCAAAGTTCTTTTGCATCTGCAATCATTTCATCAAGATATTCTTTTTCAGTTTTGCCAGCCTTGCTTGCAGATAAGCTTATCTTTTGACCATGTTCGTCAGTGCCTGTCAAAAACATAACATCTTTGCCTTGATTGCGATTAAATCTTGCAACGGCGTCGCAGATTACTGTTGTGTAGCAATTGCCAAGTGTGAACTTATTGCTTGGATAATAAATTGGTGTTGTGATATAAAATTTATCTTTCATTTGTTGCCTCCAAATATGCAACAATCTTATCACACAAGAAATTTTATGTCAAGCAGTAACACAAAATATTATATACTTAGCCCAAAATCGACATAATTTTTGTGAATAAAATAAAAAATAAATGTTAAAATTTATACATGAAAAAGTTTTTGTTGTGCTTGATTGGGGTTATGGCAATAACGGCTATATTTTTGTTAGTCACGATTTATGGCGGACATGCCATGAAGATTTTATAATAAAAAATCTCATAAACTGATTATGAGATTTTTTTAACAACAAAAAACTTGGCAACATAAAAGTTGTCTTAATTTATTTTATGTAAAAAGTTTAGCAATCTGTGCGACCGATAAGATAATCAACGCTTACTTCAAAATAGTCAGCAAGTTTTCTGAGCATGTCAAGATTTGGTTCAATTTGACCGCGTTCCCATTTTGAAACTTGTTTTTGATTTGAATCAATTTTTTCAGCAAGTGCCACTTGGCTTAACGAACTTTCTTTTCGCAAAGATTTAATTCTTTCTGCAAACATAATATTCTTGTTCATGCTTTGATTTTAGTGCAAAATTACGCAAAAATATCCTGTTACTCAAAATTTGCGAGATTATTTAAAAATTACCTAAATTTCGACATTATTCTCAAATTTTTATCCTGAAATTGCATTTAAATTAGTCTGCAAATATTGTCATAAAAACTTGTCCGCAAGAGTAATTTACACTATGAGGTGCTTGTGGACATACTTTTTTTGATAATTTTGGGTGCTGTTCAAGGACTTACTGAATTTTTGCCAGTTTCATCGAGCGGGCATTTGGTGCTTTTGTCGCGCTGGTTTGGAATAGAAAATTCTTTGTTTGTTTCAATTCTTTTGCATATGGCAACTTTGCTTTCGATTTTGGTGGTGTTAAGAAAAGAGGTTTGGCAAGTTGTTAAAAAGCCGTTTGGCAAACAAGGCATGAATATCATTGTGGCAACAATCCCAACTTGTATTATAGTTTTGATTTTGATGCCTTTGATTAACTCTTCTTTTGAGGGTACGCTTTTGCCTGTTTGTTTTCTGATTAGTGCAATGCTGCTATTAAAAAGCCAAAGAGTTTCTTTTAAAAAAGTTCAGCATGAGTTAACATTCAAAGACGCAATTTTGATTGGGGTTGCGCAAGGGTTTGCGACATTTCCTGGAGTGTCACGCTCAGGCACAACAATAAGTGCGGGATTGTTTGCTGGTGTTAAAAAAGATGAGGTTGCAAAATTTTCATTTTTGATGTCAATTCCAATCATTATACTTTCCATGATTATGGAGATTTATAAAATTGTTATGCTTGGTGAAACTATAACTGTTAACATTGTTGGCTTGATTTTGGCATTTGTTGTTGCATTTTTGATTGGTGTTTTTTCTATCAAAGCGATGATAAAATTAACGCAAAAAGCAAATTTTAAGTGGTTTAGCTTGTATCTTTGTTTAATCGCTTTGATTTCTGTGTTTATTTGATTATAATTTGTTAAAAGGATTGCTATGAAAGATTTTCATAATATGACGATAGGGCAAACTTTGAAAGAGGTTGGCTCAAGCGAAGAGGGTTTGACTGCTTTTGACGTAAGCGCGCGCTCAGCAAACTTAAAAGAGAATGATATTGCTTCTGAAAAGAAGTCATCCTTTTTTGTTAAATTTTTGGAACAGTTTAAGGATTTGATGATTTTGATTTTGCTTGTGGCTTCTGGCGTTTCAATTGGAATAGGCATTTGGCAAGGTCAAACAAGCGAGATTGTTGACGGTGGAATAATTTTGTTTATTGTTCTTATGAATGCTATTTTTGGACTTGTTCAGGAAAACAAGGCAGAGAAGTCGCTTGAAGCTTTAAAAAAGATGACTGAGCCAGAGGCTATTGTAAGACGAGATGGTGAAAATGTTAAAATTAACACAAAGAAACTTGTTGTTGGGGATATCGTTGTTTTGGAGGCTGGCTCGATTGTTCCAGCCGATGTCAGACTTATTGAAAGCGCGTTGTTGCAGATTGACGAAAGCTCTTTGACAGGTGAGAGCATGGCTGTCAACAAAGAGGCCGACTGCACAGTTAGAAAAGATTTGCCGTTGGCGGACAGAAAAAACATGGCGTATAAAGGAACTCTTGTAAGTTCTGGTCGTGGGCTTGGCGTTGTTGTGGCAATTGGCTCTGAAACAGAGATTGGCAAGATTGCAGAAAGCATAAAGACGACAGAAAAAGAAATTACGCCTCTTCAAAAAAACATCAAAGATGTTGGCAAACTTTTGACTTTTCTTGTTTTAGGCATTGCCGTTGTAACTTTTATATTAGAGGTTGTTGCAAGACCTGGCAATATCTTGGAAGCATTTTTAACTGCAGTTGCAATTTCGGTGGCGGCAATTCCAGAAAGTATGCCAGCAGTTATCACAATCATTATGAGTCTTGGCAT
Organism: uncultured Clostridia bacterium; assembly: GCA_947649575.1. Classification (GTDB taxonomy): domain Bacteria; phylum Bacillota; class Clostridia; order Christensenellales; family UBA1242; genus Caccovivens. The sequence continues at coordinate 27,615 of CANSRZ010000006.1, forward strand.
TTCAAGACTTGCCAAGCAAAAAGCAGTTGTTAAACATTTGCATTCAGTTGAAACTTTGGGTTGTTGTGAAGTTATATGCTCTGATAAAACAGGCACAATAACTCAAAACAAAATGACGGTTGAGTTAACTTATTGTGACGGAGTTTTGCAAAAAGCAGGACAAAATCAAACGCAAAGCATAGATAAATTGTTTGCATGTATGTTGCTTTGCAATGACAGTTCGCTAAGCAAGGGGAGTTATGTTGGCGACCCAACAGAAACCGCGCTGTGCGATTTTGGCAAACTTATGAAAATCAAAAAGAAAGAGTTTGAAAAGGCAAATCCACGTGTAAATGAAATCCCATTTGACAGCAAACGCAAACTTATGTCAACACAAAACTTGTATCATGGCGAAAACTATGTTTTCACAAAAGGTGCGCTTGACCACTTGCTTAAACGCTGTACAAAAATTGTTATTGACGGCAAAGAAGTTCCTTTAACAGAAAAACATATTTGTTCAATAGAAAAGGCAAACTCGGCAATGGCTGACAAAGCTTTGCGCGTGCTTGGCTTTGCATATAAAAAAGTTAACAAATCAGCAAAAGAGCTAACCGAAGAAAGTTTGGTCTTTATCGGACTTATTGGTATGTATGACCCTCCAAGAAAAGAAATTGCTGGAGCGGTTGCTAAATGTAAAAAAGCAGGCATGAAAGCGGTTATGATAACTGGCGATCACAAAGATACTGCTTTTGCGGTTGCAAGAGAGTGCGGAATTGCTGAGGATATTAAACAAGTTATCACAGGTGCTGAGCTTGATAAATTGACTGATGAGCAGCTTGACGAGCGCATTGGCATGCTTCGAGTTTTTGCAAGGGTTAGTCCAGAAAACAAAGTGCGCATTGTTGAAGCTTTTAAAAAGCAGGGCAAAGTTGTTGCCATGACAGGTGACGGAGTTAATGATGCGCCAAGTCTTAAAAAAGCCAATATCGGAATTGGCATGGGCATAACTGGCACAGATGTAACAAAAGAAGTTGCCGATATGCTTGTGACTGATGACAATTTTGCAACTATAGTTATAGCTGTTGAAGAGGGCAGGAAGATATATCAAAACATTGTTAAAGCTGTCAAATTTTTGTTCTCAGCAAACATGGGCGAGCTTATGGCACTTTTCTGTGCAACAGTTTTCTTCCCTCAATATGTTTTCTTGTTCCCAGTGCAAATCTTGTTTGTAAATCTTATCACTGACAGCTTGCCAGCAATTGCTCTTGGCGTTGAACCGCCAGAAAAAGATTTAATGTCTGTTCATCCACGAAGCGCAAAGAAAGGCTTGTTCAGCGAGGGCTGTGGCGTTTCTATCGTTGTGCTTGGTCTGGTGCAAACCTTGCTTACAATTTTGGCTTTCTTTATCGGAATTAAGTTTGGCGGGCAAGAAACAGGTGTGACTATGGCATTCTATACGCTTAATATAATTCAGATGTTCTATCTGGCGTCTATGCGTACAAATGGAAGCATGTTTAAATCAAATCCATTCAAGAATAAAATGTTTATCATTTCACTTGCATTCTGCTTTGGCTTGCTTGCACTTATTGCGCTTACGCCATTGAGCGGCGTGCTTGGTCTTTGCGACCTTTCATGGGCAATGTGGGGAGTTATCTTCGGCCTCAGCTTTGTCATGATGTTTGCAAGTGAACTGTTTAAAGTTTTTTATCATTTATACGAGAAGAACAAAGAGAAAAAAGCAAAAAGTGAATAAGTTAAAAAAAGTTAAAGTCAATTAGTTTATTAAAATTAATCAAAGATAAAGTCAAAATAAAATGCATAACAAAATCGCATGATTGTGTTATGCATTTTTGGTTTCAGTATTCTTTTGCCTACTTTTCTTTTAAAGAAAAGTAGGACGTAAAATAAAAGAGAAAAATAAAATAAAAAAAACTTTCTTTTTTACAAGTTTTATGCTAAAATGATGTTATGTTAATAAATGCTATCAAAAAATCGCAGGATTTTGTTTCGTTAAAGGAAGAGGTCGAGAAAGGCAAGCTTGGCAAAACTTTGTTATTTATCAGCAAGGACAGTTTGTATGCCGAGGAATTTTGCAAGCAAGTGGCTTCTCTCATTTTTGACGGGCAGGATTTGGAGGCTAGCGAAAACTCGATGAAAGTTAATGCAAATGCTCATCCTGATTTGAAAATCTTTCCGACCAAAGAGCGTTTGCTTGTTCCTGACAGTGAAGAGATTGTGTCGGAGTGCTTTGTTAAGCCTATATTTGCAAACAAAAAAGTGTTTATCATCAGAAACATTGATGAGGCAATGGAAGTTGCTCAAAACAAACTTTTAAAGGTCTTGGAAGAGCCTCCTGCAAATGTGTATTTTCTTTTAACATGTTCCAGCGTGGACAAGGTTTTGCCAACAATTCGCTCACGTTGTGTTAAGACAAGTTTAAAGAAACTTGACGACAATGTAATTTTGAAACTTATTGAAAGCAAGACTGAAAACAGCGAACTTGTGCTTGCTGTTTGCGAGGGGCAGATTGGCAAAGCAAATAAACTTTCTTCAAAAAAGGATTTTGCAGAGATTTGCAAAGCTAGTGTTGAAATTTTGACTAAGCTTTCTTCAAGCAAAGAGGTTTTGGCGTTCTCAAAGAAACTGCAAGAGTTTAAAGATGATTTTATCTTAATATTTGATATAATTTCGGTTGCACTCGGTGACTTATTAAAAATCAAAGCAGGGCGAGGGAATTTGATTAAACTTAAGCCTTATGAAGATGACTTAAACAAGGCTAGTTCAGGCTATACAATTAGAGCAATATGCGAAATCTCACAGCTTATTGACCAAGTTGTTAAAGAGAAGTTTTATAATGTAAACACACAACTGGCAATCGAAAATTTTTTACTTAATGTTTTGGAGGTTAAATATTTATGCAAGTAGAAGTTGTTAGTGTAAAATTTAGAGGCGGTTACAACTCTTATTATTTCAGCCCAAATGGGCTTGAACTTAAAAAAGGTGACAAAGTTATTGTAGACACTGAAAAAGGGAATGATCTTGTAACAATTGTTAAAGACATGCAAACCATTGACGCGTCAGAACTTACTGAGCCACTTAAAAATGTTATCCGAAAGGCTGACGAAAGTGACGAAAAAAAGGCAATTGAGAGCGAGCAAAAAGCGAGAAGTTATTTTGATGACATAAAAAAGCTTGTGCGCGACTGCAAGTTGGATATGAAAGTTGTTTCTGTTGAGGGGAACTACAATCTTTCAAGGCTGACTGTTAATTTTACGTCAGAGAACCGTGTTGATTTTCGTGAACTCGTAAAAAAACTGGCTGAAAAATACAAGACAAAGATTGAACTTCGCCAGATTGGGCCACGCGATGCGTCGCGAATTTTAGGCGGAATTGGGCCATGCGGAAAGGAGTGTTGTTGCAAGCAAGGAATTGGCGTTTGCGACCATGTTTCAATCAAGATGGCAAAAAATCAAGGGTTGGCATTAAATCCAAACAGCATTAGTGGGCTTTGTGGCAAACTTTTATGTTGTCTTTCTTATGAGAATGCCAATTATGTTGAGCTTTTAAAGATAATGCCAAAAGTTAACTCTTTTGTCAAGACGCCAGAGGGCGAGGGTAAGGTTGTATTCTGCGACCTTTTACAGAAGAAAGTTGATGTGCGTTTTGCGGACGATAATTCGTCTGAAATTAAAACATTTGATTTGAACGATTTGAAATTCAAAAAAGATTAAGGTTTTATATTGTTACTTTGCTTTTAAAGAAAAGTAACCAAAAGAAATCTAATTTACGATACTCAATAAAGATTTGTTTTCGTGTCGTAAATGAATTATCATTTGGCTGCTTTTTCAAAAAAAATAGAAAAAATGAAATTAGATAAAGAAGAAAGAATTGAAGATTTGGGATGTAAGGGTTTAAAGATTGTGCAAGATAAGAGCCTTTATTGTTTTACGTCGGATAGCGTTATTTTGGCGAACTTTTTGAAACTGAAAAAAGATGATGTCGCTGTGGAGATTGGTACAGGCTGTGGCGTGGTTTCAGTTCTGGCGACGGCAAAAAACAACTGCGCAAAAATCTATGCTTTTGAGCAGGACGAGGCTATGGCAAAACTTGCAGAGAAAAATATAAAACTTAATAATTTGACAGAAAAGATTGAAATTTTGCATGAAAAAGTGCAAAATTATAGCAAATTTATCAAAAAAGAGAGCCTAGACGTTGTTTTTTCTAACCCACCATACATGAAAAAGTTTACAAAAAATGATAGCAGTACTTTAAATTTTGTGCGAGAATATGCAAGACATGACAATCTTTTGCCAATACAAGACTTATGCAAATGCACAAGCGAAATGCTCAAATTTGGTGGAAGATTTTATGTGGTCTATTCAGCAGAGCGTTCGGCTGAACTTTTAAGCGAACTGATTAAAAATAACCTGCAACCTAAAACAATGTTCTTTACAGAAAATGGCAAAGGAAGAGTTGTACTTATTATTGTTGAGGCGGTTAAAGGTGGCAAAAGTGGAGTAAAAGTTTTGCCTAATCTTGTGACAAATGAGCAGGACGGCAAATTCCTCGAAAAACTTCAAACACGAAATTTTCAAACCTAACGCTTGGCGAGCGTCTTAAAATTGATTGAAGATTTATGTTGTATCCGTTCATAACAAGCCTAACGCTTGGAGAATATAAAAAAGACGAAGTTATTCGTCTTTTTGTGTTTCTTTTAAGGTTTCATATTCTATAGGCTGTAATTTATCAACAATTTTCATAAATCCTTGGCTATCTATCAATCCTTTTTTGTATAAAGAGAAAGCATTTTTTAAATCTGTTAGCGCTGTATTTGTTAAATGTTTTTCTTGTTCCAAAATCGGCGTAGCTTTATCATAGCCATCTTCGCTGGACATTTCAACTGGAACAAGCATTGCCTTTTCTTCGTCACTAAGGTTGTTTTCAACCCATCTTTCACATTGATTATGTAGTTTCTCTGCCTTTGCCCAGTCGTTATGATCGCCGTTTTCAGCAAATGGCTCTGCTTTTTCTACAAGATCGAGTGTCCAAAGTTGTATTGTTTTATCTTCGCCTTTCTCACACTCGTCTTTGTTAAGCCAAATACATTTTGTTCCGTTTTCTAATGTGATTATTGGTGCAGTGCTTGTTACTTTTTGTGAGTCTCCATTTTTATCATATACAGGGCTATGGTCACCATTCTCATATACTAATTGTGTACGTTTCTGCATTTCGCACCCTTTAACAAGGGTGCATTTCCGATTATAGATTAGGTTGAAAGCGACACGCAGGCCGGCGTAAGAAATGATACTACCACCCCAACCGCGAGTCCCGCTAACGTTACCACAAAAAACTCGACAAGACGAACCCGCACAAGCACTTCTTGTAAAGAAATATCCCGCTTTATATGTATCTCCTTCATGTGCACCATTTTCTTTTGCTTTTTGTGAAAGCTTAGCTGACATAAACGCTCTATACTTTCCCCAAGCTTTATCATATTCACTTGCACTTGGAATATAGGCTGTTTGCTTTAATATTGTTGCCATAAAGTATCTCCTTTGTTTTTCAATTTAATTATATCACAACAAAAAGCAGATTTCAAGAGGGTAATTTTAATTTTTTAAATAATTTTACATAAAAGACATGCGACGACTGCACCGATGGCGGAACAAATCAAGGCTACTGGAATTGCGTATAGTAGCTTTTTTACTTTGGTCTGTGAAAAATATACGGTCGCTACATAGAAAATCGTTTCGCTGCAGCCGAGTATCACGCAGGCACAGCGGGAGATGTAGCTGTCAGCGCCATAGGTTGATAAAACATTTTCAAGCAGTGCAAAACTCCCTGCGCCAGTGAAAGGGCGAAGAAGAATAAGTTCAGTAAGTTCGCCAGGTACGCCAAGCACTTTAAAAACTGGGCTTAAAACATAAGCAAGCATATTGGTTATTCCGCTAACGCGAAGCAAAGCAACTGCAATCATAATGCTGGCAATAAAGGGGAAAATGTCCAAAATAAGAGGGATTGCGCCTTTTGCACCTTTGACAAAAGTGTCATAAGTGTTAACCTTTTTGAAATAGCAATATCCAAAAAGTGCTAAAAAAATTATAGGCAAAATATAGGCGCTCATTGTTCACCTCTTTTGTTGAGAGGTGATTTTTTTGCATGCTTTGCTCTGAAAGAGTTGCATAGCTTGACTAATAATACTCCTAAGCAAGAGGTGACAAAGGTTGCAATCAAAGTTGGCAAAATTATGTCGGCAGGGGAAGCGCTTCCAGCCGAGGCGCGTAGGCCTATCACTGTGCTTGGCAAAAGTTGAATACTTGTTGCGTTGAGAACTATAAGCATAATCATGGCAGGCGTTGCAATTCCAGAGCCGTCATCAAGTGCTTTCATGGCTTTGATGCCCATTGGCGTTGCAGCGTTGCCAAGCCCTAGCATATTTGCTGACATGTTAAGAGCAATCATGCGCTCGATTTCTGAGTTGTTAATTTTAAACAATTTTCTGATAACAGGTCTTAACAATTTGGCAAGTTTTTCGCCTAGTCCACTGGCATCAACAAGTTCCAAAATTCCAAGCCATACGGCATAAACTCCTGCAAGCTCTACGCAAAGTTTAAGCGCTCCTGCCGAGGCCGAAATCATTTCGCCAAGCACAGAAGCAGGGCTTGTCCAAAGCAAAATCCCTATTGAAGTAAACATCATAAAAAGCCAAATTCTGTTCATAATGTAATATATGAATTAAACTTGGCTTTGTATGCTAGAAAATGTGTTTATATAATTCTATAAGCTCTTGCAAATTTAAACTTTCGGCACGTTTTGTCAGGTCAAAATTTGAGAGTTTTTTTGTAAGCTCTTCTTTATTTAGTTTAAGTCCGCTTGAAAGGTTATTTAGCAGTGTTTTTCGTCGCATTGAAAAGCAAACTTTTACAAAATTATAGAATTTTGCGCGGTCGATTTCTTGATATTTTTTATTCATTGTTATGTTGACAACTGCGCTATCCACATTTGGCTGAGGATAGAACATTTGTCTGCCAACAATGCGAGTTATTTTTGCATCCCCAAAAAATGACACCATAACTGTTAAAACGCCATAGTCTTTTGTGCCTGCTTTGGCAACAATGCGCTCGGCAACTTCCTTTTGCACCATGATTGTAAGTGAAGTTACATATTTGGCTTCCTCTAAAAACTTGAACAGCAGTGGAGTTGTGATATAATATGGCAAATTGGCAACAAGTTTGTATTTTTCGCCATTAAAATTACTTTCTATTTTGTTGATGTCTTCTTTCAGTGCGTCTGTGAAAATAAACTTTGTGTTTTCAAGCTTTAAGTTGTTTAATGTAGTTTCAAGTTCATTATCAATCTCATAAGCCACAACTTTTTTGGCGTTTTCTGATAAATATTTTGTTAAAGCGCCTGCGCCAGGTCCAATCTCCAAAACATTGTCAGCTTTGCAAATATCGGCGTCCTTAACTATCGCTTGCAATAAATTGCTGTCGCTCAAAAAATTTTGTCCAAACTTTTTCTTAAAATTATGCTCCATTATATTTTAAACAACCTCCTTGCATTTTGAGTTGTAACGCGTGCAACTTCTTGGGGAAAAATCCCTTTCAACTTTGCCAAATTTTCTGCGATGTAAGGCACAAGATGAGGGGCATTGCGAGTTCCTCTGAAAGGCTCAGGAGCAAGATAAGGGCAGTCTGTTTCAAACAATATTTTATCAAGCGGAACAACAGAGATAGCCTCTTGAACTTTTCTGCCATTCTTAAAAGTTGAAACCCCGCCAACAGAGATATAAAATCCAAGTTTTAAAACTTCCTCAGCAATCTCTTTGCTCTCAGAAAAACAGTGGAAAGTTCCGCCAAATTCAAGCAAATTTTTGTTTGCTTTCAAAAGTTCAAGAGTGTCAGAAATTGCGTCACGCGTGTGAATTACAATTGGCAATTGCAATTTGTGAGCCAACTTTATTTGTGATAAAAACACCTGCTTTTGAATTTCTTTATCAGGGCAACCGTCTCGATATTCAAGCCCGATTTCGCCAATGGCTATCACTTTATCATTTTGGGCTAGCTCTTCAAGTTCAGCTTCTGTTTTAGCGTTATAAGTCAACGCATCTTGTGGATGAACTCCAACAGAGGCGAAAACATTTTCATGCTTGTTTGCAAGTTTGACAGCCTCCTTTGAAGTTGGCAAATCAGCACCGCTGGTTATAATCATTTCAACCGTGCTGTCCTTTGCAAGCGCAATTATTTCTTCGCGGTCTAAGTCATATTTTTCGTTAGTTAAATGAGCGTGAGTATCTATCAACATAAAATCTCCTTGCCTAAAGAATAGCACGAAGCTGTTTCAAAGTCAAATTTTATTTAAAAAGACTTGCAGAAATTAAAAAAAATAGAAAAGCACCTTTAAATTGATTGATTTTTATTTATAAATTTGCTAATATAGTAAATATTAATGCGTGTGTGAGACAAAATAATTATAAATTTGCAAGGAGGTAAGAATGTCACAACTGATGTGGGGAATATTCGGCGGATATAGCTTGTGGGAATATTTCACCGTTATCTTAGATAATATTCCGAAAATTATGTATCTGATTTATGCATCTTTTGCAAGTTGTCTTGACATCTTACAAGCCCTTATTAAAAAACTTGCAGGCCTGGATACATATTGGGTTAATAATGAGGCAATTACTCAGCAAGACCCAGTTCTTGAATTTATTTATGGCATGCTTGGCATGGGCAAGAATAAAGGTACTTACACAGCAATCAATACAGTATTTTGGTCACTTGTCATCTTTGCAGCAATTGTGCTTCTTGTCAGTACAATGATTGCAATAATTAAATCTCACTATGGAGAAGACGTAAATAAAACAAATCCTATTACATATGTTTTTACAGCAGTAAAATCAATCTTTACATTTATGATAACTCCAGTAGCAGTTATCCTTGGAATTTATCTCTCTCAGTTTATGCTTCAAACCCTTGACAATATCACGGCAGGCTCTGTTACAGAAGAATCAATAAAAGGTATTTATGGCTCTGCTGGTGTTGATGCATGCAAGCCAGGAGACAATGGCTATTATGGTTATTACGATTTCTTTAGTTTGGGTTCGTCAACCAGCTCAACAACATTCTCAGGTATGATGTTTAGAGCAGCAGCCTATGACGCCAATCGTTCAAGATCAGCTGATACCGCAAAAAGATTGGAAAGATCTATTCTTGAGCCATTGGGAATATTTAAAGATGCAAATGGACAAGCACGTCCAAATGATATATCTGACCTAGATTGGATGGCATATCAGATTGATTATGCTTTTATGAACAACTTGCATTTGAAAAATGGCTGTCATGTAAATGATTTGTATTCTAATTGGGATGATTATGGTGGAAAAGTAATTATGTCAATTGTAAGTGTGGATTTCTTCTCAGCAGTTGGTTATGTAGAATCATTCTCAAAATATAATGTTGGTTTGGTTTGGTATTTCTATAACCTTTGGACCTTTAACTTCTTTGTAGGCTTCGCTTCAATCAGTGTTTGTCTTGGTCTTTTGGTAAGTATTATTATTGGTCTGATGAGCAGGCTTATATATAGTGCGGCACTGTTTATGGTGTTCCCTCCATTATTGGGCTTGGCTCCACTTGATGAATTCAACGCTTTCAAAAAATGGCGACAAAAGTTTATTTCTTATATCCTTATGGCGTTTGGATCGATTATTGGTATGAATATTTTCTTCCTGCTTATGCCATATGTGAATGAAATCCAATGGTTTGGAGTTGGGCTTGGTTGGGGAATTATAAATTCAATCATTAACACCCTTATTATTATAGTTGGATTGATAACGGTTAAACAATTTATTGCATTTATATCAGGACTGATTGGTGCAGCCGATGCGTTTGCAACAGGTGACGGCATGAAAGGTGAACTCACAAAGACCCTTGCCAAAACAGGCGGCGCAGTTCTTGGCGCAGGCAACCTTGCCATGAAAGCCGCAGGGCTCGGACCGCTTCAGAATACTCTTAAGACAGCTGCAGGTATGGCAGTAGGGAAAGTACGCGATAAGTGGCAGAGCCATAAGATTAATAAGAACAAGCTTTCAGATGCTGAAGAAAAAACTGCTGCTGATAAGGCTGACAGGGCTGCAAATCTAATGAATGATAGGCGTAATAGACAGGATAATAAAGATAACTTTGAAAAATCTAATGAATATAAGCAATTGACTGCTCAAGCTAAAGCTGCAGGTAAAGATTTGAATTCAGATGAATTCAAAGAAATGAAAAAACAATCTTATGATGCTTATCTTATGAAAAATGATGGAACCTTTAGCAAGGCTCAAGGTATTGTTGCTAGACAAGGTTTTACAAAGGAACAACAAGAGCGACAAGCTGTTGTTCAAAAGGCTACTGAAAGACAGAAAATGATTCGTCAACAACACTTTATTGGTGCTGATGGCAAGCTTGATGCGGGTGCAGCATTCAGAGGTGGTTGGAAAAATGCAGCTGCTGACTTTGGTGGGGCATTCCTTAAGGCAATACAAGGCGGGCTTAAAGACTTGAATATCAATCTTGGCATGAAAGACGGTCTTGGCTCTATATTGCAACGCGGTACAAATCTTAAAGTTGATGGCGAGGGTAAAGTTACAGGTACTTATACAAATCCATTTGTTTACAATGGCAAAGGTGGCTCAGATAGAGCAGATCCAGGTCAGGCAACGCTTCTTGGCACGCTCAAATCTATTCCTGGTATGATGGTTGGCGCAATGTTTGCTCCTCCAACAGCTCCACCACCGCCTAAGGCAACCAGTGATGACAAAATTTCTACGGCTGCTGACAAGCTTTCTAAGACTGCGGACGCATTGGTTAAGGCTACAGAAAAGCTTAACAGGTTTAATCCTAAGTAATTCCACGGCGGACGGCTGAAACTTTGATTTAATTTACAACTTTTATCCGCTTTAATGCAATTATAAAATTGCAAATAGACACGGTGATATCACCATAAATCACAAAAGCATCATTCATTCAAAGATTTATGGTGTTGTCATAATGGCTTGTGCAAAAGAAATGCTATATTACGCTCCTTTGTTTTATTGCTCTCAACATTAAAACAAATACATATACATTTCATTTGAACGTTTTGCATAATGCCTTTCCAAAAAACCGACGTGATTTCACGTCGGTTTTTTGCAAGTCTAATGCTTGCCGCCAGCCCAAGCGCTGGGCGACTGTCTTAAATCTGTAATCAAATTCTAACTTTATCCGTTCATAACAAGCCCAAGCGCTGGGCGATTGTCTTAAACCTGTAATCAAATTCTAACTTTATCCGTTCATAACAAGCCTAACGCTTGGCGACTGTCAATAGACTGCAATAAAATTAGAGGTTTAATCGTTCATAACAAACCAAATGTTTGACGATTGTCTTAAATCTATAATCAAATTCAAATTTTATCCGTTCATAGCAGCAACCATATGTTGCATAAACAGCCCTTGGACTTGTTATGAACGAATAAAATTTAAGTTTAAAATAAGCCTGCTGACAGCCGTGCAACATTTGGTTGCAAAAATTTTTATAAAATTTGGCATTTTTAGTTGACTATTTTTTCAAAATTGCATATAATAGTGCTAGCACTTGAATGTTTAGAGTGCTAAAACAAAGTCGAAAATCAGAATTGAGGTATGTTATGGAACTTTCTGAGCGTAGAAAAAAAATCCTATGCAAAGCGGTGGAAGAGTTTATCAAAGATTCAAGTCCTATAACGAGCAGTGGCATTAAAGACACAACTTGTTTGGATTGTTCAACTGCGACGTTGCGGGCTGAGCTTAATACTCTTGAAGCTTTGGGATTTTTGAAACAATTACACACTTCGGGCGGGCGCGTGCCTACTCCGCAAGGGTATCGATTTTATGTCGAGGAGCTTCTTAGAGGAGTTAAGGCAACGGACGCTGAACTTGAAGATGTGCATAAACTTATTTCTTCGCGCACCAAAAGCCTGACAGAAATGGTTACTGGCATTGCAAAGATTGTCAGCCACGCTACAAACTATCCAACCGTTGTGATGATGAACAACTATAATGATTTGATTCTTACCGAGTTTAAGATTATTCCACTCCTTGATAATCAAGTTATGGTGTTGATTGGGACTATTGCTGGATATATTACAAACACGTTAGATATTTCAGCAAGTGCGCTTGAATGCCACGACGCGTCAAACTATTTAACCAAGAACTTTAAGGGTTGCACGATTGGCGAAATGGTGGAGAATATTGAGGCTGTTGAGTTTGGCATGCAAGAAGAAATCAAAGCGTTTGAAACTATTGTTGATAGTCTGCTCGGCGGTTTGAAACGGTTAAACAATCAGAAACTTATTGATGTTCGCAGTGAGGGCGCTGTTAAATTGTTAGAGAACAGCAAGACTGTTGAAGAAGCTAAAAAAGTTTTGAATATGCTTGACGACAAACAGCAACTTGAAAGCGCGCTAAGTTTATCAGGCAAGGATATTGAAGTTACTGTTGCCGAAGAAAAGGAAGATAGCATTGCCTCGGTAGTTAAAGCGCCTATTGTTGTAGGAGGGAAGCAACTGGCTTCAATCGGAGTTATTGGACCGCAAAGAATGGACTATAATAGGATTGCATCAGCACTCAAACTTGTTATTGAGGAGCTGAGCCAGATAAAAGGAGAAGAATAAGTTGGCGAAGAAAGAAGAACGTCGCGACGCATCTTGTGAACGAGAATGCGACGACAAAAAACAAGAAAAGTTTAATGGCCACAATCATGATTGTGGCTGTCATGGTGAAAAAGATAATTGCAATTGTGGTGACAACTGCGATTGTCAAAAAGAGGAAAAGCATGAATGCCATTGTGGGCATCATGAGCATAACGGAAAGGCTCAAGAATATTTAGCAATGGCTCAACAAATTCAAGCTGATTTTGAAAATTTTAGGCGCCGAGCGCTTGATGAAATCAAACAGTCTAAATTGGCAGGGCAGGCGTCAGTGATAGAAGTTTTCTTGCCATGTCTAGACACTTTTAAAGAGGCTAAGAAATCTATTTCAGATGAAGCAGTGCTTGCAGGCGTTGAGATGATTGAAAATAAAATCAATGAAGCGTTGACAACTCTTGGAGTTGAAAAAATTGCCAGCATAGGCGAAGTATATAATCCGCATTTGCATAATGTGATTGCAGTGATGAGCGACCCAAGCAAGCCTGATGATGTTATCCTTGAAGAATATCAAGCAGGTTATACATTTAACGGCAAGGTTATCAGAGTTGCAGCCGTGATTGCAAACAAGTGCTAATAGCACTTTTTAAGCAAAAGGAAACTTATAAGCATAAAATTAGAAAAATAAAATAAAAAATAATAAAAAGTTGCGAAATTTCGCTAAAAAACAATTAATATAAAGGAGATTAAAATTATGAGTAAAATTATTGGAATTGACTTAGGAACAACAAATTCATGCGTGGCTGTTATGGAGGGCGGAAAGCCAACAGTTATCGCAAATGCTGAGGGGGATAGAACAACTCCATCAGTTGTCGCTTACACTAAAGAGGGAGAAAGACTTGTCGGCAAAGTTGCAAAGCGTCAGGCTATTGTAAACGCTGACAACACAATACAATCTATTAAAAGAGAAATGGGTTCAAACTATAAAGCAAAACTTAACGGAAAAGATTACACTCCACAAGAAGTTTCTGCTATGATTTTGTCAAAGCTTAAAGCAGATGCAGAAAGCTATCTTGGCGGGAAAGTAACTCAGGCTGTTATCACAGTGCCTGCTTACTTTAATGACAGTCAACGTCAGGCAACAAAAGATGCTGGCAAAATTGCAGGGCTTGAAGTTTTAAGAATTATCAACGAGCCAACAGCAGCTGCACTTGCTTATGGACTTGATAAAGGTGAAAATGCAAATCAAAAGATTTTAGTTTATGACCTTGGTGGCGGTACTTTTGACGTGTCTATTCTTGAAATTGGCGACGGCGTGTTTGAAGTACTTTCAACAAATGGAAATACTCGCTTAGGTGGCGACGATTTTGATAACAGAATTATCGACCTCTTGGTTGAAGAATTTAAAAGAACAAACGGAATTGACCTTTCAAGTGATAAACTTGCAATGCAAAGATTAAAGGAAGCGGCAGAAAAGGCAAAAATTGACCTTTCAGCAACTCCAAAAACAACAATTTCTCTTCCATTTATTTCAGCAGATGCACAAGGTCCAAAGCACTTAGAGATGGAACTTACAAGAGCAAAATTTGACGCAATCACTGAAGACCTTGTTAAAGAAACAATTGACTGCACAGTAAAAGCGCTCAAAGACGCTAAACTTGACAAAAACGAAGTTCAAAAAGTTGTTTTAGTTGGTGGCTCAACAAGAATTCCAGCAGTTGTAGAGGCTGTTAAAAACTTTACTGGCAAAGAGCCTTACAAGGGTGTTAACCCAGACGAGTGCGTAGCTGTTGGTGCGGCAATTCAAGCAGGGGTGCTTGGCGGAGAAGTAAAAGATGTGCTTCTTCTTGATGTAACTCCACTTTCACTTGGAATTGAAACTTTAGGCGGAGTTTTCACAAAGCTTATTGAAAGAAATACAACTATCCCAACAAAGAAATCTCAAGTTTTCTCAACCGCTGTTGATAATCAACCTGGCGTTGACATTCATGTTCTTCAAGGAGAGCGCGAGTTTGCAGCTCAAAACAAAACTCTTGGCAGATTCCAACTTACAGATATTCCACCAGCACCAAGAGGCGTTCCACAAATTGAAGTTACTTTCGATATTGACGCAAACGGAATTGTAAATGTTTCTGCAAAAGACCTTGGAACAAACAAGGAACAAAAAATCACAATCACAGCTTCTTCAAACCTCAAAGACGAAGATATTGAAAAGGCTATTAAAGAGGCAGAACTTCACGCTGAGGAAGACAAAAAACGTAAAGAGTTTGTAGAAACTAAGAATAACGCTGACAATATGGTCTACTCAATTGAAAAAATGCTTAAAGAGAACGGCGATAAACTTTCAGCTGACGACAAGAAAAAACTGGAAGACGCAGTAGAAAAAGCTAAAAAAGACTTTGAGAGTGAAGATAAAGATACTATTCAAAAAGGTCTTGACGAACTTACAGCAGTTTCAAACGAAGTATTCACAAAGATGTATCAATCTGCAAATCCAAATGGAGGAGCAAACGGAACAGACCCAAACGGCAATGGTGGCACTAATGGCACAGACGGCGACCCAGAAGTTGTAGATGTTGAGTAACCTAGATATGGAAACCATACATTTATTAATTAGGAATTTAGAGGGAAAGGATGCGAATGATTACTATGAAATTTATTCGCACCCTGATGTTCGCCCAAGAACAGGCAACAGCAAGCCGTTCAGTGATTTGCAGGCGGCAGAAATGCATCTTTCTGAAATTGCAAGTAACAAAAATCAGTTTGCGATTGTTGAAAAAATTTCAAATAAGATGATTGGCAAGTTTAAAATATCTAATTATTCAATAGAACGAGCTGAAAAATATTTTCCAGAGCTTTTGGAACTAACAAAGCAAGGGAAAGTATTAACTATGAGTTATGCGATCAATCCTAAATATTGGAATAAGGGTTATTGTACAGAGGCACTTAAAAAAATGGTAGAATATACCTTTATTCAATTGGGAGCAGAGCATATAATACTGGGCTATTTTATTCAAAACAAGGCAAGTGGAAAGGTAATGGAAAAGTGCGGTTTTAAATATAAAAAAACAATCCCTGTTGCTGGTTTCTGGTATTTAACTGGAGAAAAACGACAACTTGTAAAAATGGCTCTTAGTAAAAAAGACTGGAAAAAATTAAGCAAGGAGAATTAAAATATGAATACAAAAGAATTTTTAGGCAAAGAGGTTAAAGTCACTATGGATAGACCTCTTGGCGCAGAGCATCCTGAATATGGATATAAATATCCAGTTAATTATGGTTATATCAAAGGCGTCATCTCTGGCGATGGAGAAGATCTTGATGCCTATGTGCTTGGAGAAAACAAACCACTTAAAACATTCAGCGGAGTTGTCAAAGCAATCATTCATAGAACAAATGACGATGATGACAAACTTGTTGTTATGGCAAAAGAAAAGAGTATGACTGATGAAGAAATTCGCGAGGCTACCAACTTTCAAGAACAATATTTTGAAAGCGAAATTTGGAGATAAAAAATATAATCATTTGAACTATAATTTTTTCGCTGGTTGCTGCGCAAAGGCTTCAAAAATTTATAGTTAAAACAAAAATATAAATTAAAAGAAAATGTTTTGCGATTTGAAAATAATGCATTATTAAAAATCGCAAAATTAGTTTTCTTTTGTTTACTTTTCTTTAAAAGAAAAGTAAAAGGGAAAAGGGAAATGGCAAATAAAGATTATTATCAAATACTCGGGGTTGAGAAAGGGGCAAGCGAAGACGAAATTAAATCGGCTTATCGTAGACTTGCAAAAAAATATCACCCTGATATAAATAAAACGCCTGAGGCAGAGGTTAAGTTTAAAGAAATCAACGAGGCTTATGAGGTTTTAGGCGATAGCAAAAAACGTGCAAACTATGACCAGTTTGGCTCAGCTGACGGCAATCCTTTTGGTGCTGGTGGTGGCCAAGGTGGCGGATTTGGCGATTTCTTTGGCGGTGGCGGAGGATTTTCTGATATATTCTCCGACATCTTTTCTGCTTTTGGCGGTGGCGGGAATGCGCGAGTTCAAGAACGCGGTCAGGATATCAATATAGAGATTAATCTTCAATTTAATGAGGCTGTTTTTGGCTGTGAAAAACTTGTCACTATTGCTAAGCAAGAAAAATGCTCAGTTTGCCACGGAACAGGTGCTAAAAACGGAACTGAGTTTTCAACTTGCCCTGATTGCCATGGCAGCGGAAGAGTTCGCTTTCAACAAAATACAGTTTTTGGCACAACTATTCGTGAGGGCGTTTGTCAAAAATGCTCAGGCACTGGCAAAATAGTTAAAGAAAAATGCGCGTCTTGTTCAGGTCGAGGCGTTCAAAAAATTAACAGAACTGTTAAGGTTAAAGTTCCTGCAGGCATTGACAACGACCAAGTGCTTAGGCTTCGTGGTGAGGGAAATGCGCCAATGCGCGACGGCATAAATGGTGACCTTAACGTAAGGATAAGCATTGCGCCGCATAAAGTGCTTGTTCGCAAAGGAATTGATATTTATTTAGACCTTTATGTGCCGTTTACTATGGCGTTGCTTGGAGGAAAGATTGACATTCCAACACTGAAAGGCAATTATACTCTTACAATTCCAGAACTGACTGCAAGCGGAACAGTTATGAGGCTGAAAAATCGCGGAGTCAAGGCGCTTCAAAAAGATTTCTATGGTGACATGCTTGTAACAATCAAGGCAGAGCCACCTAAAAAATTGGATAAAGACAGCAAAAAATTACTTGAACAAATTGCAGATAAATTGGGGAATAATTACAAAAAATACAATGAATTTTTGGAAAAAACCGAAGATTTGAAATAAAAATCGTGGCAAAATGCCACTTTTTTTGTTAAAAATAAACTCTTCAAAAAATTGGGTATTGACATATTGCCTTTTTTTTGATAAAATACATAATATACTTGTAGGAGGGACTATGTCTAATTATCGTAAATTTGACGGAAATGTTTTAAATCCGCCTCATAAAAAACTTAGATGGTTTAACAGAAATTTGTACTATATTTCAACAATTGCTATTGTTGCGCTTCTGTGTGTTTGCCATTTTCTTTTTAAATCACAACTTGAAGCCATTGTTGAAAGCAATTTACAATGGAATGTATTGCTTATGCCTCTTATTCATAAAAATATAGGCAATCTGATTGGCAATATTATCTTCTTTGTTATTCTTTCTATTTTTTTGGAGCGCCACTTTGGTTCATTTAAATATATTTTCTTGACAGCATTCAGTTTTCCGTTATCTTCAATAGCAATTTATGCTTTCAACGGATCTTGGACTGGAACAGGCTTTACTGGCGTTGATTATTTTATGCTTGCTTTGCTTGTTGTTGTGATTTTGTATAACTTTAAAGGTTATATTTGGGGCAAATGCCGTTGGATATTTCCGATAATTATTCTTGCATTATGTTGCCTCTGCGCTTGCTGGAATGGTTCAGCAAATTGGCCTGAAGTTAATATTGGCTTTGGCTTCTTCTCAAATCTTTTCAAAAATTGGGAGCCTTGTGCTATGGGTGGTCTTGTTGGACTCTTTACTATATTTGCAACTTTTGTTGGAAAAGGCAAACAAAAGAAAGGCGTGATTGAAGAAACAAAAAAAAGTAAAAGCGAAAAGAAAGCAGATAAAAAAATTGAAAAAGCTCAAAAAAAAATTGAAGAAAAAAAACCTTTCTTAAAAAGTAGTAAACTTGTTGCTCCGCATATGAAAAGAAAATAAAAAACAAATCTAAACATTGAAGTTAACTTCAATGTTTTTTATTTTTAAAAATATACATTATAAGCAAGTTTTGCTACTATTTTATAATTTATCATAAACTGCAGCCATTTTGCCCCTCCCGCTGTCAAGCAGAATGAAATTTGAAAAATCTTTACGATTTGCTTGACGGCCCCCTCGTGTCAAAAATCCATAAATAACCTGCGAAGCCTTGCTTTGTTCCCGTGTCAACTGAAAATAATTTAACTTTGTTTAAGAATTAGTTGACACGGGGGGGGGGATTTGCTACAATAGTTTTGAAAGTAAAGATGTTAATCTTTAACATACTCTAAAAATGAGTAAATTGTTCTAAATATTTGACTTTGTCTAAATAAAAATGTACAATTTGTTTATAGTAAACTTAGGAGGAAGAGGATAATGAAAAGTTTATCAAAAGCGAACAAAATTATTGTAAGCATGATTTCTGCCTTTTGTGCCATAGCTCTTGTCGTTGGCCTTACTTTTTGCTTTGTAAACCTCACTCCAAAAAAGGAAGAAAACATTCAAACCTCCCAAGCAAAAACTCAACCCGACAACACCAGTTATTATTGGGATGAAGCCCATGACGCAGGACTAGTTAAACTAAATTTCAACTGGAAAGGGTCTGGTACCTCAAGTGATCCATGGTTAATTTCTAATGCAGAAGATTTGGCAGGCTTGAGTTATGTGATTTATAAAAATACTGACGAAACAAATTCATATTATGAGTATGGGGAAAATTACTATTACTCTGAAAAATATTTTAAACAAACATGCAATATTGATGTTTCAAGATTTTGGTGGCAACCAATAGGAATAAAAACTGATCGGAATTGGGAAGATGAAAATAGATTTTTTGCAGCTAACTATAATGGTGATGGGCATCATGTGTCAGGAATTTTTACAAAAACATATGATTATCAAGGCTTGTTTGGGAAAATTAGTGTTCCATATGAAAAATCTCGTGTTATTATAAAAAATCTTGCAATTATAAATTCTGTTATCCAAGGTTACAAGTATGTGGGTGCTATCGCGGGTGACGCAGGTGATTATTCACGCAAATCAGTAGAAATTTTAAATTGTTATAATACATCAAATATAACAGGAAGTTATTCAGCTGGTGGTATTGTAGGGGCTATAGGTGACGGAATTATGCAATTTTGTTATAACACGGGCCATGTAGAAGGTAGTGTGTTAGCTGGAGGCATAGCATATTCTATCGGGTATTATTCTAGCGTAAAAGATTGTTTTAATGTTGCTAACGTTATTGGGAAATCTGCTGGCGGAATTTGTATGGAGGGTGGTAGTTATGTTACAAATTGTTATTATGGTGGCGAATGTACATTAAAAAATGGAGTTTTAAATGGTACTGATTATTGTACATTTATATCGAATTTAAACACTACTGAATATGCAAAAAATTATGGGTGGTTTAATACAGGTGGCGGAGCTATTTGGAGCGGAATGGGGACATGGGATTTCTATAATGGTGTTTGGCAAATGAATGCTAAATTGAATGACGGATATCCTATATTTAAAAATCAGTACTTGCTTACTTTGAAAATAGATCCAAATGGTGGTAGCTATGAAGGCAGCTCAAAAGAAACAAGCGTTATTAAAACTATTGGAGAAACTTTGTATTTAACAAATCCAATACGCGATGGATATAAGTTTGATGGCTGGTCGTTGAATGGAGGAGGAACTTTAAGTGGCAGTACCTACACTTTTGGTGACAGCAATGGGACGCTGGTGGCAAAATGGGTGCTCCCAACATGGATTGATTTTGCGGCAAGGTCTTTTGGTGGAGGAACGGGCTCACAGAGCAATCCATATAAGATTGCTTCGGCTGAGCAGTTGGCTAAACTTGCTAAAGACGTTAACAACAGTGTTGAATATTCGGGCGTTTATTTTGAACAAACTGCAAATATTGATTTGGGGGATTACAATTGGATTCCGATTGGTGATAATCCCAATTATGCTTTTAAAGGTATTTACAATGGTGCATTTTATTCTATAAATAATATAAATTCTGTTGAGATAGGCAGCAACGACAAAAGTGGTGGACTTTTTGGATATGTTAATAATGCCAAACTTATGAATATTATTATGGTAGACGGCAGTGTTGAAGGTGGCAGAGATACAGGCGCTATTTGTGGCGAAAATGACGGAGATTCATCGATCAAAAACTGTATTGTGGAAAATATTAGCATATCGATGAAATACGGTAACGCAAGTGTTGGCGGAATTGTTGGCAGATTTACTGGCGGGACAGTTGAAAGTTGTATTGTTAAAAATTGCGTTATAAGCTCTGGCGGAACTGTTGGCGGAATTTGTGGTTGGCGTAGCACAATCAAAGATTGCGCTGTTATAAATTGTATTATCAACAAAGGTTGGAGCAACACTTGTGATACTGCTCTTGGTTGGGGAGAAAATTCAACTACTGTTTCAAGTTTTGCAGTGGCAACTTGTGACGGGACTGCTAAGAAGATAATGTATGGCAACACATCTGCTTGGGGGAATTGGGGTTTGGCACCTAGCGTAAACAATGACTATCCTATACAAAACTCGTTGTTTGCCCTTGGCGGTTTCTCAACCTCACAAGAGGTTTATAACAAATTGATTGCATTGGGGTTTATATGCAATTAAAAAAGCATTCATTTAACTGAATGCTTTTTTTGATTTTAATCATTATCTTTTTTTGCTATTGCTTTATACTTTTTGTAGGTTTTGTGTTTTGCCCAGTTGCCAAAGTTGCAAAGTTTGACAGTGAAATATATTGGCACCATTATTACAAGCGAAGCAACAAAATCCATGACAAAATGTTGTTTTAGAAATACTGTTGCAAGAATAATCAAAATGCCCATAATTATTGCAAAAATTTTGAAAAATATATTCATCTTTTTACCAGAGGACAAGCAAGCAATTATCGTGGCTATCGCCATAAAGCAATGCTGACTTGGGAAGCAACAAGTTGGATTACAAGAGCCCCATGTCCAAAGCAGGAACTTTTCTGTGAAACTATTAGCTTCAAGCACAGGCTTTATCATCTCTGTTTGCCAGAAGAAATATATAATCCCAGAAATAGCATAACTTATGACCAGTGTGAGAAAAAGATTGAATAATGCTTTTTTGTTTGAATATGCCATATAGAAGAATGCAACAATTCCGACAGGGAAAGTTAAAAAATATGGATAAACAAACCAAGGGACAAGTGGAATTTTTGTATCAAGCGGTATTTCTGGATAATTAGTGCCAGGCTTGTTTAAAAGCTGATTGCAATACCAAGATAAAAATATCATAAAACCATATATTAAAAAAGGAATAATGGCATAAAGAATGCTTTGCCAAAAATTCTTTTTATGATTTTTATATCTATAAACATTATCTGTTTTTATTGTTTTTTCTGTTTGCGAATCAAGTTTTATCTTAGCCATTGTTCCTTCTAAACAAATTATACAATTTTATTATACATAAAATAGAAATATTTACAAAACATTTGAGTAAAAATTAAACTATTTTTGCAAATTTGCTTGTTTTATTGACTTTATCGCAATAAATTGTTAGAATTATTTTTGAACTGAGGAGAAATTTATGAATTATTTGGATTATAAAGAAGAGTTTTTGAACATTATATATGATAATATTGACCGAGATGGGGCAGACAGTTTAATTGAGTGGCTAGAAAAGTCTGACTTTTTTACAGCGCCAGGAAGTTTAAGGCGTCATAATGTTTTTGAGGGCGGATTATGTTTGCATTCTATCAATGTGTATAAACGTCTGTTACAACTTGTTCAGCAAGAATATGGAAAGGATTGGGAAAAATATATCAGTCATGAAAGTGTTGCAATAATTGGTTTATTCCATGACCTTTGCAAGGTTGATAGTTATAAGCCAGATGTAAAAAATGTTAAGCGAGATGGAGTCTGGGTACAAGAGCCTTATTATCGATTTGATGAGGCTTTGCCATATGGTCATGGCGAGAAATCGGTATATATTTTGTCTGCATTTATCAGATTGACTCGTGAAGAAGCGCTTGCAATTAACTGGCATATGGGGGAATATGATGCAAGAGTTAAAGGCGGAAATTTTGCAGTTTCTAATGTATTTTCAAAATATAAAAATGTGTTTTTGGCACATTGCGCAGACCTGATGGCAGCATATTTGGATGATGTACACTATGAAAATTGAGTTTTTTTGCAAAAAATCGCTTAAAATTGGGCATTTTAGGCAAAATTTTTAAAAATCACTATTGACAATTGAAAGAATCCGTAGTATAATATAGACATAACATAAGGAGGGTTAAATTATGGCTAAAGCAACGTTAAGCAATAATGCTAAAACACCTGCAACTATTAAAGGTGATGCTAAAGCATTTTTTAAGAATCATAAAAAAGTTTCAATAGGAGTGGGCGCTACATTGTTAGCGGTTTTGGTTGGTGTGTTTGTTTGGATTGGTGTTAAAACTCATCAAAAGAACAAGGCTGATGAAAATATCGGCAAACTCGGCGATCAAATTACAGAGATTGGTGGAGAAAACGACAAACTTAAAGATGAGAATGGCGGTCTTAAAGATCAAGTTGACAATCTTCAACAAGACATCAAAGATAAAGATGATATTATAAACAGTCTTCAAAACAAACAAGAGGTTGTTATTAATGGCTCTCCTGAAGAACTGCAAGCTCAATTTGGTGATTATATGCAGGGCAAAGGTGGCAGACTTCAATCTTTTCACAGTTTTAGATGTGATGGAAATGATTTGACATTGTTCTTTAATGGCAAGGCTGCAAATGGTAAAACAGACACAGTGGTTGCATTTTCTATGAAAGCTGAGGCTAAAAGTTTTGAGACAAAAGAAGTTTTGGCTTGGCTCAAAAATCAAGCTCAGTCAGAAAACGAAAAAGATCATCCACAAGTTTCAGTATTTACATCTGCTCAGGATCTTGGAATTAAGTCTGAAACTATGAATGCAATGCTTAATCAACTTTCTGAAAAGAAAATTCAACTTGCGCAAAAGGATTTAAATGCAAACATCAGTATTGATGGAGGAAATCCAACTGTAACCGTTGCTGATGTTGATAAAGGCAAAACTTTGTTTGCTGTTGAAAAATCAGAAATGCCTGACAGTAAAGGCAACTATAAAGTTTCTGTTAAGGGCTTAAGTGTTGGCGCTGATGGTAAATATGTTATTGACGAAGTTGGTGAACAACTTTCAGTTGACGCATATGCTGAGCATAACGATATCGTAACTGCTGCTGTTAAGAAATATTGTGAAAAATATGGCGTAGTTGAGCAAGTTTCAGAAGAGGGACTTGAAGCGTAAGCAAAATATTAAAAGACTGCTGTTTGGCAGTCTTTTTTGTTTGATAATATGCATATTTAGAAAAAACAAAACCTTACAGCAATTATGCTGTAAGGTTTTTGCATGGTGGAGAATAACGGATTCGAACCGTTGACCTCCTGCTTGCAAGGAATAACCACAAAGGCTACAAGCCTTTAAAATAAAGAAGAATACGCTTCGGCAATGGGTGTTTCCCAATATTTTCCCAATAATTAAAAAAAAGACTAAGCATTTTGCCTAGTCTTTTCATTTTTAATCTCCTTTAACTATAATTCTAGCGAAACTGCTAATGCTTTATCGACTTCTTGCATTTTTGATTTTGGCAACTTACAAACATAATTCCGTAATCGTCTTTTATCTATTGTTTTTAACTGCTCTGTAAGTATTAATGACGGCTTATCAAGTTTTACATAAATATGTGTTGGCAAAAATGGCTTTGTCATTTTACTTGTTATTGCAGCTACTATAACTGTTGGTGAATACTTATTGCCTACATCGTTTTGAATAATCAATACTGGCCTTAAACCGCCTTGTTCACTACCAACAACATTTTCTAACTCTGCATAATAAATTTGTCCTCTTAGCATATTTACTCCAAAAAATTTAAAGTATTTTTATCTTTACCTTTCTCTCCATAAAGCCACCAATTAAAAACTTCTTCGCCAGTTTTCCAAGTGCATTTGTCTTTATTTGGCATTTGCTCTAACATTTTATTGAAAGTTGCAATATAGGCTTTTTTAAAACCTGGCCATCTTTCAAATTCTTTTTCTCTTTGATGTGTTGGAGCCATAGGACAACCAATACAACCAATTCTTGTGAAATTTTCATCATAAAGACAACAATAAGAAAGATTTTGTTTTTTAATAAACTCCCATATATCTTGTTCAGTCCAATCAATAATAGGATTTACAACAAATTTTCCTTTAAGTTGGCAAACTTCAAAAAACTTTCTTTCTTTTTCATTATCATTAAAAAGCATTTTTTCTTTACCTCTTGCAAATCTTTCAAAAGGCTTACGATTGTTTTTTCTTCGAGTGCTTTCAGCCCAACGAACACCAGTCAAACAATAACGACCTTGACCACCACGCTCTTTTAATTCAGAGCAACAAAATCTAATCAATCTTGTTGGTGGTAAATGTTTTTCAATAATTAACTGAAACATAGATTTTTCAAAATTATGCCAAATCAAATTCGGGTAATTATCTTTCATAAACTTTATTACTTCAGGTGGGTCTATTCCAGTAATATTATAATGTAATTCATAAGGAATTTTTGCAAGTCTACATAATTCAGCAACAACTATACTATCTTTACCACCGCTAAAAGCAACATATAATGCTCCTAAATCTCTACTTTTACTTTGTTCATAAGCAAACTTAATTCTGTCTATTGCTGTATCAATTTTATTATTTTCCCCAAAGAATGTATTTTCAATTAACATAAAACACCTCTAAAATGGCAAATCATTATCATTTGGAATTAATTCTGCTTGCTCATAAATTGGCATATATCTATCAAAAACAATTTTATTTTGTCCTTGTTTGTTATACTCAATCACTTGTTTTGATTGCTTTGTTTTGCCATTGACTTTTATTTCTTCTTTCGGGATATCTTCCCAAATTGTTTCTCGTTCTAAAAATATTTGTTTTGGACTTTCAATTCGAATGACTTTATTAAGCCTACGAACAAAGCCGTTATATTGTGAAATATTTTCTTCTTGCTCTTGTTTGTATAATTGCTTATAATGAAAATTTGATATTATATAAACCTTTGTAAAACAAGCATGTCCAAGAAAATTTAAACCTCTAAGTTTAAACGGGGAAAAATCAAGTAATCTGTTCATGAACTGAATATTAAATTGTTTCTCGCCTTTAAACTCATCTATGACTAATATATCCTCGTTTTGATAACCAGTAAATGCTGAATTGTCAAAAGTATCAACATAAAAATAATCTTTATCTCTAATCAAATCTCGAACATATGTTGTCTTACCACTACCAGACGGGCCATAAATATAAGTAACTTCAATATCACGCTCTTGCTTTTTATACATTTCTCCAGTTTTCATTGTCCTTAACTTTTGCAATTTATTAAACTCCCTTAAAAACAAACTTGGAAATAAATCTCTCAACTGCACATCACTTGCACCAGCGTCAATGAGTTCATAAAATGACTTGATATCAGTTCTTGCGCGCTCTTCTGTAAATTGTCCGTCCTCATAAGGTCCAGAAATGCGTGTGTCGACTTTTGAACAATAATCTCTACACTGAACGCCAGTCCCTTTTGCTTTTTCAATATGCGCAGTTGGAAAATAGTTTTTCATTGTAGAAAAGCGCTTACTTATTGAAAAAGTTAAATATATTTGAAAATGAATTGTCCCTTTTTCTTCGCCTTTCTCACGCTGAAACATTGTATATTTAAAATGCTCTAAATTTTTAAGATAAACAAACATTTCTTCGTCAGTTTCTTTTGGATTATTAATTGTAAGCAACCAGCGTCTAGCTTGTGAATTATCTTGCAAATCTTCGACTTTTCCTATCATAACATACTCCTATTTATGCTATTTTTTCATGCGCGCGTCACAGTTGGCGTCAATGCGCGTCAAAATTTTGATCGCTATATCCCTTTATTTTAAAGGCATGCGTCAA
The DNA here is from genome assembly GCA_947649575.1 of uncultured Clostridia bacterium. Taxonomy (GTDB): domain Bacteria; phylum Bacillota; class Clostridia; order Christensenellales; family UBA1242; genus Caccovivens. The sequence continues at coordinate 53,980 of CANSRZ010000006.1, forward strand.
TGCGTCACAGTTCAGTAAGGGTAATACTAACCTTACTGAACTGTGACGCGCAAAGGCTTTGCGAGCAAAGCCCGTGTGTTGCCGGGGCAATCACACACGGGCTTGTTCTTCGAAGAAAACTTTTTAAGCTATTTCTTCGAAGTCCGCCAGCAAGTGCGCCGTCTATTTGCCCGTCAGCGGGAAAGCAACCAAAAGAGGGGGTATTTTTACTTACAACTCTTTTTGTTTGTAATTTGCTTTCTTTCTGCGTTCTATTCTTCTTGCACGCCCGAAGTTGTTTCTTCGAGGTCTGCCGCCATACGCCTACGCTAATGGCGGGGCAACTATGCCTCTGCAAACGCTATTCGTTAGCAAATTGCATTCTGAGGCATCTAAAAGGATATTTTTTGCTACGCAAATATCTTTCTTCTTTTTTCAAGTTGATAACACTGTTTTGCAATTTTTCTTTGAAACGCTTTTGCTTTTCTTGTAATTTGAGCTTTTGCTCAAATTGTTGCTTATTCCATTTTATTATTTTTCGATATTCTGGACTTATCTTACGCAAACTTTTACACATAAAGCGCCAGGCTTTAGCTCTAAACTTTTGCAAATATTGCTCTTCCCAATAGTCCGCTTTATCCAATGTTAAAGCAAATGTTTTATCATACTGATTAAACACTTTTTGTAAAAGTTTATTTTGTTCAAACTCCATTTTAGGTTTTTCTGTTAATTCTTGTTTTTTAAACATAGTACACTCCCTTAAGCAGCTCTCTTCTGCAAGAAATCGTCTGGCATTTCGTCGTCATTCTCTTTAATATATTTAATATATCCCTCAATATTTTCTTCAATAGGCGTTGCCTCTTTATAATCAATATCTTCGTCCATGTGTCCATCATAAAATTTAGGTTTACAAGATTGATGATCATAGCACTCAAATACATTGTAATCTGCAGTAACTTCTTCTTCAGTATAGCAATCGATATCTTTCTTTCCGCTTGCCATATATCTATCAAAAAGACTACTATTTTCAATCTTCCTAATCTTCCAAGTCATGCCTATAATCTTACCAAATTTATTTTTATGAAGTGTTAATTTTACTATCTCAATAAATTGTGCAAGTTCACGAACATTGACATCTATAAGCATAGGGCGTTGTGTATCCAAGAAAATATTTATATCATCATGGCCGTGTTGCTCATACCAGCGTGACTGCCAATCTGGATAATATTTTGACAAACGGCTATTAAGATATTTTTGTGCCTCAGTTATCCCTATAACTTCATAAGGCAGGTTGAAATGCGTTTTAACATATTTATTTTTAAAGCCTAATCTATACGGATTAATCAATCGACTAATTCGACGACTATATCCAAATTTACGGCCTTTAACCTCATAATTAGCACTGACACAATGCAAAGGAATTGTTTTTATATTCGTAAAGCCATTTTGTTGTTTACTTATCAATTCCAATTGCATTTGCCTATTACGTTCTCGATTATACATAGCTTGATTTAGACAATGAGTCATAAAACAAGTTTTGCCAGTCCTTGGTGGGGCAAAAATAATTGTTATCATTTAATTCAACCTCTCTTATGTAAAAAGCAAGAAAAATCTTGCTTTTCAGTAGGTTATTTACTCAAAAGGTTAATAAGCGCGATTGTAGGGCGTTTTAAGAAAAGAACTTGTTTAAAATCTATGTCGGGGATTGTAACAGCAATAGCATTATATTTATTGCCGTTCTTACTTATCTCTTCGACATAATCAAGTTTGACCTTATCTTTTCCTATTGCATTAATAAGGTCCATTGTTTCCTTTGCTATAAAACCGTCAGCTTGATGAACTGCGCCATTTGCTAGTGTGACATTGCACACTGTATATTCAGTTCCTTTACTTGATTTTTTAGTTTCTAACTCTACCTTTTTAATTCCTTTAATCATACTTTTTTTCTCCTTTTAAATGATTAAATTTTTATTTTATTCTTTCGTGGCCTTTGAAAAAATAAAACTGGTGTGGCAAGGGTTATAGGAGGCAATCCCTTGCAACTGGTGAAGAACGGATTGAAAACACCGAGAAAAACAACCCGTTCAACTGGTCGGGAGTGTAAGAATTGCACTTACAAACAAGTTTTAACTTCATATTTAACCATAAAGTTTAATTAATCCTTGTCAACTATTCACCCGAAATTTGGAAGTTTATTTATAGAGTCTTCTTCCGTTTGCTCTCTTTCATAAAAGGAGTCTATTTTTATGAAATATAAAAGTAATTCACTGGGCTTTCGCCCTGGTGGTGGGTAATTTTTTACGTGTCCCCACCAATGCACTTAAACTGTTTCGATTGAGACAACTCTTGTTTTTAAAAATTTAACAAATCTTTCACAATTCCAAAACACATAAAATTTATCTGTCGAATGGTGAAACATATGTTTTTTATACCAAATTTCAATGTCAACAGTCTTTCTTGTCGTCCTATTAAAACTTGGGTGCAGATAAAGTATATTAAAGTCTTGATAACACTTTAATATTGAATTTTGATTATTCATTGTTTAATTACCTTTGATTAAATGCAAAAACCACACACAAGACACCAATTAGCACTAGCAACACACTCAGAAGTTTCACCCCTTGTATACACTCTACAAAATTTAGTATTATCCTTATAACGAGGAGAACGAAGCCACCAAGAAGAAGAATAAGTAGAGCCGTTATATTCTGCCTTTATACTGTTATAGTTATAATAATTTTCTATTGACGTAGATACTTTTTTACCAAATTTATTAATATAATCACTTGCAACACTTAAGTCATTTGTATAAAACGCACCTGTACTACCTACCAATGTGCTAAACGAGCCATTACCATTTATTGGAATCGGTATAGGCGAAGCTTTATAATAATCATACTGCATTCCCTCTCCAGCAACAGAACCCTTATTTCTAAGGGAAAAATAACTTGTCCCCATAACTTCTTCTTGAGAAAATAAAAACAATTTTTCTTGTGTCGTAACTATTTCACTTGAGCTATTACCCTTAGATGTTTTCTTATCAACTAATTTAACAACTAATTGAATATCTTCAGGCAACTGACTAAATATTGTTGGAATAGTCTGAGTTCTCATTAGACTATCACTCCACCCACCAACATTAGTATCTGAACTATTCATTTTAAAAGAAGCACGTAACCCATTCTTAAAACTTAAAGTTATCCCCGCCTTGCCAGTTCCGTCAGATTTATCATCATGATTAAAGCCAATGATATTAACAGTTACATTTTCACCAGTACTCAATTGAAAATCTTTCTCGTCGCCTATATCCCAGCCTAAATCTAGTTTAACTTGAGCAGACGTCATATTATTTGCTGATATTTGAGCGCTTATTTCTGATATTTCTTCCCATGACGCTTTAGCAAAAGGTGTTGGCTTAACTTTAAACGCGCTTAACAACAATACATTAGCTTCATCTTTATCAAAGCTGCCGTTATTGTAGCCTGGAGCTTGATTTGCCATACAAGCTGGGATATCCAAATACACAACTGGTTTCTCATTGATATAGAACATGATGTTGTATCTGAAGTATGACATATCATCTATGCTTGTTGATAGAATTTGAGGTGTGAAGTAGAAATCGTTTATGCCAAGTTTATGGCCATAAATTTCAAATTCACTATCTTGATGAGATGCAACATACTCAATTGTTTTAGCGTAAGTTGTTGACATTTTTGAATAACCTGAAGCATCCATAAATACTACTCTGTTTCTGAGGTTTACTGTTTCAACTCCATTGTTAAAATCTAATTCAACTTTTTGCAAAAACATTTCAGGCGTTAATGTTTCAATCAGGTTACTGCCTTGTTCAAAGGCAATACGCGAATATGAAAGTCTAGAGCCTATACCAGTTGCAAGAGTCCACTCTGTAATTAAGACTAAATCATCGCCAGCAACGTAAGCCTCTTTAACACTCTTGAATCTACCAGCTACACCATTAGGTTGCAAATATGAAGAAACTGTGCAAGTCTCAACACGTTCAGTATTTCCGTGGCTATCTGGAGGATCTATTGTAACCGTTTTTTCAAAAACAGTTGAAACCTGCTCAGCAGTCAAACTAAATTCTACTGGAGTCAATTTACTTGCCAAAGCTTCTTGCTCTGCAATGCTTAATTTTGATTCCAGTGTTTCAATTTGGAATTTAAAACTATTTATTTGCTGTTCAAATGCTTCTATTGTTTCATCCTTAACATTGCCTTCTTCACGTTCGCGTTCCAAAAGCCATTCAAGATCTTCAACTTGGCGCAACAGTGTTTTCTTTTGCTCCATTAAGGTCAATTTATCTTGTTTTTCATTCTCAAATTTAAAATTTGCTTCTCTGAGCTGTTCTTCAATGGTTTTAATCCTTTCTTGAAGTTCATATACAATTGCCGAATTATCATCAACAACTGGCTCTTTCTTCCTTTCGCTATTCCACATAAAGCCAAAAGTAAACGAACAGACAATTGCCACGATAAGAACAAAGTTAAGCGATATTGCTAAAAACTTTTTCATAAATCATCTCCTTTTAAGTTTCTTCTTTTGTTAAAATCTGATATGGAATTGTGATCGTCCACCACAACCCCTTAAATATTGCTTTAAATCCTTTCAAGATTGCATTCCCTATTGGTGCTACTATCGGCAATAATGACATTAACAAGCCTAACAATGCTATTCCTGCAACAATCAATAAGCCTATTCCAAGCCATTTTAAAACTTGCAAAAATTCATTTAACCATGACTCCGCTTTTACATATCCTACTGACTTTGAAAGATTATCCACTACGCCAAGATTATATATAATCCCACCAGTATCAAACTTTAATTTCAATATTGAAGCTTCATCAATAAGCGTGCCTAAAACTTGTGTATAGCCTGAAAGTACCGCATTATAGGTATAAAACTTAAAATCTCTTGCTTCTGACAAACACAAAACCCAGTCATATTTTTTAAATTCGCTATCTGTTATAATTTCATCGCCCTCGAAAACTTTTAAATAATCTGCAGTTCTCATTATTCGATTAAACTCGTACTTTCTTTTGCCTTTTGACACTGAAGTCACCTGGTCATATCTAACATTCACATTTTTATGATATTCTGGGTCTGTTCTATCTTCAGGAACAAAACCAAGTCCCCAAGAATCCAAAACGTAAGTTTCATAATGATATGTTGCATACACTTCAGCTTCCATAAGCTGTTCAATCGGCATATCAGCAGAAAATGCAACAATATGACTACAAAAACCATTACTTCCAGGATACATCCAACTAAATGGTTTATCTTTAACAGACACAACATTTGCTACAACTTTTGCTGAAATTTGAACTATGTTAACATTTTCATATTCAAACGTTGCAAAATCGTCAAATCCTACAGCTTTAACACTTTGTCCAACCTTAAAAGACTTTTCCAGTTCAATTTTATTTTCCCCGTCATAGTCATTATCCCAATATCTATAAATTGAGGCTAAATTATAATATCTCGTTTCTTCGTTTAAAACTTTAAAATCTAAAAGCTTATATTTGAAAAAAACTCCATTCCAACTTAACAAAACTAAATCATACAAATTATAGCTTTCGCCTTGGTCTATTGACAAGTTAACTCGTGTTGCCAATAATTCACATGAAGGCTGATAAACATAAACCAACAATTCTCGCTCTTTGCTTTCCGCTAACTGTATAACCTGCAAAGACCCGTCATGTTCTTTTACTGGGTAATCACTTATATCAAAACTTTCATCTTTCTGTAAATCCTCTAACACATTTGTATATGTAGTGTTAGTATCATCAGCAAATGCAACTACTGAATTAGCACTAAAACCACAGAAAAAGGAGCAAATAAACAAAAATGATAACATTATCATTAAAAACTTTGTTTTATTATGTTTTTTAACTTGTTTTTCCATAATACGCTCCTTTTTCTATTTGATTTTAATTTTTAAGCAATCATTTTAACTGACTCTACTAATGGCTCAATAGGGGTTACTGGTTCAACTGGCGTTACAGGTTTAACCTTGCCAAAGGTGAGTGCAAATTTCAAAGTTTCAACATATGTCATGTCAACAAACAATGACGCAATATATGAAGCTAAGAAGAACAAACCGACAATCAAGCCAATAAAACCTAATACAATTAAAGCCTTAGCCCACTTAGGCAAATATTTAAATCTTCGCATAATATACTTCCTTTTAACTCCTATAAATTCACACCTAACTTTTAATAAAGAGGCTTTTTAACCTTTGCAGTTTTATTCAAACCGGCATTATAACTATCTGCAACTTTTGTGTCACCTTTAAGACCTTTTGCTACACGGCCCATATTATAAGCAAGCTTTGTCAATTCTCTATTTGAATTTGTTTTTTTGCTTGATTTACGATTATTGTAATATCTCTTAGCCATATTTGAAACTCCTTTATAAATTCACTCAACTAGCACTCGACTTTTCCTATGTAAAGCAGTTTTACAAATCCGCTTGCATAACAACGGGATTATCATTTTTATCAAGATAAATAACTCGATAAGTAACGCCAATAGCTTTTAATGCAGTAACCTTTTTAACCAAGGCTTCTAGACCTTTGACATTATACAAATTATTACTTGTTTCAATCAAGAAATCTTTATTGTCCATTTCTACCTCCGTTATATTTTTTAGGCAATTTATTTGAACTTGTAATAAGTTCCCTTACTTCTTTTTTGTTTTTGCCAATGTAAGTTGTTGCTTTTGAAACTTGCAAATTGCCAGACTTTGAACGTCTAAAATTTAAATAAGTTCGTTCATTAGGACTGGACTTGACTTCAGCTTTTTTGCTACCATTCCAAAATTTTGGACTATGCGAAACTTTCTCAGTTTTGCAAGATTGGCAATTCCAATTGCCTTTTTTGTCTTTAACTAAAACTTTTTTTAGATAAATTCCCATTTTACACCACCTTTGATTGATTTAATTTTTTAATAGTGCTACAATGTAGTAATTAAAAGGAGTTAATTATGAAGAAACAAACACCACTCGAATTCGCACATGAATTCATTAATGATTTGAAAGCAAATTACAATCATTTCAATTTTTCTGACAACACTGCAACTGTAGGGTTTAATGAAACTGTTTTGTCAACTGATCCAGGCCTTAAAATTTTAAAATCAGAACTTAACAAAATCGGTTTTGACATTGAACCTAAAAACAAAGATGCATGGATACTTAGAAAAATCTAACAATTTGCTTTGACACCCGAAAGGGTGTTTTTCTTTTTTGCTCCTTTAATAAAGTTATGTTTTCTAACTTTATAGCCAATTGTAGCACAGTTTTCTAACATTTCAAAACGATTTTGCACAGTTTTCTAACTTTTTTTTATTTTTTTTAATAAATATTGCAATTTTTGCACTTTTAAACTATAATTCTAGCGAAAGGAGGTTAAAAATGAATTTAAAAGAAATAAGATTAAATTCCAATAAAACACAAAATGAAGTAGCAAAAGAACTAAACATTGGAAGAGCAAGTTATAATAGATATGAATTAGGTCTTACAGATCCAAGCATTGAAACATTAATAAACATGGCAAAATATTTTCATACAACTATCGACAACCTTATTGGTTTTGAAGTTCCATATCTATTAGACACAAGCACATTAAGTTACATACAAAAGCAAGTTGTTGACCAAATCAAAAACTTATCCGATGAAAACTGCAAACGTGTCCAAGATTTCATAACAGGCATTATGATTGCAGAAGTAGAAAAACAAGCAGCTATTCAAAAACTTATAAACAAAGGAGTCTAAAATATGACAGACAAAAATAAAAAAAGCAATATTAGCGCATGGATAATTCTTGCTTTAATCTTATTTTTAATTATTGGAGGAATGACAACATGTTGCGTATTTGCAGCAAACAAAGAGCTACCAAGCAATGAGCCATTTTCAAGATCAGCAACTAATAATGATATATACATTGATTTATCTGAAGAAATCTCTCTTAGCATAACTTACGAAATCGTTCCTCAGGTAGATATTAAAAATTTGGAAATAACTTTTAAATACCACACAAAAGAAAATAAAGTTTTATCTACCAAAATAAAAAATATTGGCAATGTAAAAAAAGGAATTAATTATCCTGTATCAGTAAGCTTAGGAGAATTTTCTTTTTTAGATATATTTAAAATAAATTCTACTAGTGCAAATGTAACTGGCGGAACAGTTTCTATATTTAAATAAAGGAGAATAAATCATGAATAAACAATCATACGAACAATTAATAAAACTACTTTTTGAACATATAAAAAATTGATAGTGATGTCGAAAATTGTCTAATAAATTTACAAGGCATACACACTTCATGCCAAGACATAATAAAAGGATATGAAATAAACCACAAACCGTTTGATATAAAAGCAGAGGCGCAAAAATACTTAGAGCAACAAAGCAAAATTTTAAATCAAACAATACATAATAAATCTAACCTTATATTTTTGAAAGAAAAAGCACCTATTGCCGAGGCGTATTCAAAAATAAAAGGAGATGATGAAAATATGAGTGCTTTAGAACAAGCACAAATTGACTTTATTAAAAAACATATTCGATTAAAGCCTAATGGCAGTTATGAATATCGAGTAAGAGAAGATGGAAAAGATATTTCTAAATCTAACAAAGATTTAAACACGCTTATAAATATTGTTTTAGGCAAAATTAAAACGGGCAGTAGAAGAAAACAACAAAGTATTTCACTTTTAGAATTCAGCAAAAAATTCTATAATCTATTTCGCGCTAAAAACAAAAGCGAAAAAACCAAAGAACAATATGATAATATTATTGACAATCATATAAAATCTTACTTTGACAATAAAGCAATAAACAAAATTAATGCAGAAGAATTACAAAAGTTTATCAACAAAATTAAAGGCGATTCTATTCGAAAAAAAGTATTTAATTTTGTTTATAGTGTTTTTGAAAAAGCTACGGCGCTAGGAGAAATAAAAAGCAATCCAGCAATAGCAATAGAACTACCACAAAACGATAAAAAAGCAAAAAAGCGAGGACTACTATTTGATGAACAGATTAAATTAATTAAAGCAGTAAAAGCAACTAATGATAAAGATTTTTATTTATTCGTGCTTTTTAGTTTAGTATTAGGTAGTAGAAGAGAAGAAACCTGCAATTTTAAATTAAAAGATATAAATGAAGAAAAACAATTAATTTTCATTCATGGCACAAAAACAGAAAATGCGCCTCGCTGGATAAAAATTTCAAAAGATATGATAAAGCTTTTAAAAAGTGTTAATAAAAAACCAAATGAGAAATATTTTGCTTTAACACCAAACGGATATTATCACAAAATATCAAGATTATATAAAAAACTAAAAATTCAAAATGTAGATGTTCATAGTTTGCGCAGGACATGTTCAACAAATCTTTATTACCTAGGCGTGCCAGATAAACAACGCCAGCAAATAATGGGTCATGCAAGCATTGTGACAACAAATGACATTTACACATTTCTTGAGCATGATATAACCAAAGAAAAAATAGAAAAACTCTATAAGTCGTTATATTTCAGTGACTATAAATAATTTTTCCCAATATTTTTCCCAATAAAGCATAAAAAACACAATAAAAAAAGAACACATTCCAAAAAATGGTAGTGTGTTCTAACGCCCAAACACAATATATTGTGTTTTTGGTGGAGAATAACGGATTCGAACCGTTGACCTCCTGCTTGCAAGGCAGGCGCTCTAGCCAACTGAGCTAATCCCCCATGTGTCTTAGCGAGGATAGATTACCACATCTATTGATATTTGTCAACAGTTTTTCACAAATTTATTGAAAAATATTTAAAAAATATTGATTTGTTTTGATTTTTGTCAAATTTCACTATTGACTTTGCCTTTGTGATAAGGTATACTTTATTTATAAAGAATATATCTATTTGCGAGGTTGATATGAATAAAAAACTTGAAAATTCGTTAAAACTGCAACTTTCTGAAAAAATGAGTTCTGCTCAATATAATGCTTTGGTTAAAGAGGTGTCAACTTTGCATGGGGCTATTTCAGATTTAAAGCATGACGCCTGTCCAGCAATGCAAAGAACTATCAAAAATTGCTTAGAAAAAGGTGATAAATATGACATTCGTAATATTGTTCAGTTTGATTATATTTTAAAGCGTTCATCAAAGGCTATCTTTGCAAACAGTAAAAAAAGAAATTTTGAATATGAAAACGCAAAACGCGCAAATTCATTGATATTTAATGAATACAGAAATCTTAAATTTAAAGAGAAATATGACAGACTGATAAGCGATTTTTATGTAAAAAATGAAAGCAAACTTTCAGGAATGGTGGATGAAAATTTGCAAAAAAATATAACTCCAAGTTATGATAAGTTTTTGGATAGCGTGATTGAAGAATGTAAATTTACAAACTCAAACATATCTAAAAGAGAAATTAAAGAATATCTTAACACTTATGAAACAATTTATAGTGATTTGTTTATCAAGCAAGCTCCAACTCGTCAGATATTGGAAGCCGTTGGAGAAATGACAGAGAAACTGAAAGGTGATCAAGATTTGGTGCTTACTTATGATGAAAAAACAGGGCATTTGATAGGCTTTTCTGAGATACTTATTGGCAATCAAACTTCAATTGAAGAGGCAAAAACGGCTTTAAGATATTATGTTGCATGTTCTGAATATTTTGAAAAACAAAAGATAGCAATTGTGCTTCAACTTTCCTCAAACAAAAATTTTGCAAAAAGTATTTGTTATCCAAGTTATAAAGGTGGCTATACAGATATTTTAAAAAGAGATGCAAATGTTATATCAAACAAATATTTTAAACAATATTTTGGCAAACTTGCTCCAGATTGTTTTGATGATATTGAAACTTTGAAAACAAAAACTTTAACTTTGGAAAAAGTTAGATCGCTTTTGGTTTCAGTTTCTGCATTTCTTGAAATTGGCAAAAAGATATATTTGGATGACTATCGTGCCAAAACTGGAATCGATGAGAATTTGTCAGAAGATGAAGCTTTAAATTGTCTCTTAAAAGAAAATCAAGAAAACTTGTTTTATTTCTTGAATAATCAACAATGTAAGATTGATCAAATTGTTAATATTTCAGTTGAAAATCCAATCACATGCAAGGAGGATGTTGAGCAACAACTTCAAGCATTCACGAAATATACTGCCGAGGCATTGCGTGGAGAGGCTCAAGAATATTTAAAGGAATATCTTAATCTTTCTCGTGAGGGTTATAAAATTATTATTCCATCAGAGTTTGATTTAAGTGATATAAAATCGTCTGCGATAAAAGCACTGCTGGCTTCTGAAATTCAGAAAGTATCAATGCCAACAATTGTAAAGGATGATAAAAATCTACCTCAAAGAAAGTCGAAAGAGGAAGTGCAAAGCATTATTGATGAGATTTTCTCAGACACAATCGGTTTAGGTTATGTAAAGCAAAACTTGTTTGAACATGTTTATTCACTTTCAGTTTTGCCAAGAGATTCAATATTCCGTGATTTAGCTTTCTTGTTAAGTGGCAATCCTGGCTCTGGCAAAAGTATGACAGCACATAAAATTCATGATGTTCTATATAAAACAGGCGTTTTAAGCAAAGATAAAATATTTGATGACGTGGCTGCTTCATTAAAGGCTGGCTATGTTGGGCAAACGACTACTAAGATTGATAATATTTTTAAAGAGTATGCTGGCGGAACGGTGTTTATTGACGAAGCTGACAGTTTATTTAAGGATGATAAAAGGTTGGAAGATTCTTATTCTAGCGAAGCTAAATCTAAATTTATCAAATTAGTTGAGCAAAGGAATAATGATACTGCAACAATTTTGGCTTGTTATGATAATAAGTTGCAAGAATTGTTTAGAAGCAATCCTGGAATTTACAGACGTTTTTCAGGCAATTTGTATAGATTGCCAGATTATACGCCAGAGCAACTTTTGCAAATGTGTGATTTGTTATTAAAAACTGACGCTCAACAAACAAAAACGCCAGCTTATGTCTTGGCAGATAAGGCGCAGAGTGCGATTAAAGATTATTTTGTGGCTATGCAAAAAAATGAAAGTGCTGTTGAGCATAAAGAAAATGCAAGCATTGTTAAAAGAACGGTTTATGGCGTGTTAAAGAAGCATATGCTGCGATCAGATGATGATAAAAATATTACTGAAGAAGATGTTTTGCAATTTGTTGAAAATGAAAGAAACAGAGAATTGTTAGAGGATAACGGCGGGAGCAAAATAATTGGCTTCTGTGAAAATTAAAAAATAAGGAGAAAAATTGTATGTCAAACGCAAAAATTGATAGAGACCAAACTCTTACAAAGGAAGAAAAAATGCAAAAGAAAACAAAGGCTGCGCAAAGCGAGTTGGAGAGAAAGATTAACGAGGTTAATAATCCCGATTTTGAACTTTGTTCAATTGTTAGAAATGGTGTAACTTATGCTTTGGTCAAAAACGGAGAAGTGAGATATTCAAGTTTGTGTGGAACAATGCTTAGAGTTCCAATGCGTCCAAGCGAAAGCGATAGAGGACATGTTTATGAACATGAAACTGGAGTTGTTAAACTTTTAACACACATATTTGAAAATAAAAATATCAAGAATAATATAAAATATCTATATTGTTGCAGACTTGCACCAGAATATTATGGCAATCGTGTCTTGGTTGACACTTACAAACAGTTGACTAGAGGAGTTCAATCACCAGACGGAGCTTACAAATTGACTGATTGGGAAAAGCTTATAGAAAAGAAACAAGCGCAATATCAAACAATGGTTGAAGAAAATGAGAATAAAAAATTGGAAGATAAAGAAAACATTGCAAGAATAAAACAAATGTTCACTGAACGCTCATAACAAAAAACAAGCAGAGCATTGCTTGTTTTTTTTGCTATGAAATATTAAAACATAAATAAAAAATCGCGGTTTAAAAAATAAACAAGCGATTTATATTGGTGTTCTGGCCCGGACTCTAACCGGGAGTCTATCGCTTAGGAGGCTACATAATTAGTGATTTTATTACTTTTTAAGACTGTTTGCTACCAATCAAAATCGCTACATAGCCCTATTTATAGGCGATATAGCCATTTCATATATTTTTTAATATCTTTAAATATTTTTTAATGATTTTTACGCAGTATTAGAAAAAAGAGCAAAAATCTTAAAAAATAGCCAATTTTCAGAGTATTCGTAGAAACGTCTTAGAAATTGCCAATCGCTACACAGCCCTAAAATAAAAGGATGTAGCAATTTTGCAAAGAATATTTTTTGCAAAATCAGCATCTGGTGGCCTCGCCGTGAGTCGAACACGGAATCCAGACTTAGGAGGAAAAATCAACGGTTGTTTTGTCCTTCTTGTTATAAATTTCGTGAATTATTGGGCAAATTCTATTGCAAATCTACCAATTTCATACGCAATTTACACTAACTTTCTTATCTTTAACATAAACGACATCAATTTCGTGGTGACGTTATGGTGACTTTTTGTGCCGAGAATTGCGCATGGTGACTTTTGAGCTATCATAGGTTAGACAAATTTATAATTATGTGATATAATTATTAGAGGAGGCATTATAAGTATGGATGAATTAGTATGTAAAATCAAAGAGTATAATTTAGGGACCACACATCGCGGATGGATCATGGATGATAATGTTTTGGATTATTCAAATGACTACTTGTCGGTTGTAAGGATTGACAGCTCTAATCATTGGATTGGCCAAGATAAGATGTCTAAAATGTGGAGTATTATTTTTCGCAAAACCGCAAGTTTTGAACATTTAAAGAATTATCGATTGCTTCAAGAAAATTTTAATATTAAAATTACACCTGTGCTAAAAGGCAAAAACAAAGGGTGCTACGGTTTAAGAATTTATGATATGAAACAAAATCCTGATTCAAAAATTATTAACGACATTTTGGATTTTATCTTTTGCGAAGATAATTAAGAAACCATTATAATGTCATAGTTTTAGTAAATCTTTACTTTGAAAACATAAAAATATATAAAATCTTTACTTTTTGTATGAAATTTGCTCAATGAAGTAAAGATTTTTAATATCTATGATTAATTGCAAAACGTTTTTCTATTTGCTCGCCACCGTTGTTCATAAGCGCTACGTATCGTGCATAATTGAAACCTCTGCTATTAACCAGCAACATGATATCGCACGTTATACTGCAAAACATTATTACGTGCCATACGCCATTTTCATCAACATACATATCGCTCTTATATTGAGCGATATTTTTATTGTCTTCAAGCAGGTGTTCGCGCAAGTATATGAAGTCCTCTCTGCCCAGAAGGATACTTCGTTCAATGATATATTCTCTTTCTTTGACTTTATGCTTTTCTAGATAATTACGGATAAGTCTTACATTTGGGAATTTAGAAACAAATGGCGCTTTCATTTTTGTCTCCTAAAAGTTTATTTCTTTTAAGAGCTCTATTGCAAAATCAAGTAGTTGGTCAATTTCGATATCGTGCAATTGGCCAATTTCTAAGGATAAGTCAAAATACTCCTTCCATTTTTCTTTGCTGAAGTCTTTTGCAAATTTATCTTCAAATTCAACAACTTTTAATAGCTGCAATTGATATTCAGCATTTATTTTTTGTTCGTAGAATTTGTCTTTGATTATCTGAACAATGGCTTTATTTTTCATAGCACCTCCAAGTTGTCTGACACTATAAATCGTTTTTATGAAAAAGCCAAGTCATTTCCAAAACTTTTTATGGATATACCGATTTCCTCCTAAGCGGTGGCTATATAATTTTTATAAAATTTGATATTTTTTCTTAAATTGATATGAATTCAAAATTTTTTATGCTACAATATATTTGTTATAACAATGTTATAAAGAGGTGCGATCATGGATTATTGTGAAACAATTAAAAAATTGAGGCAAATGTTGAGAATGAGCCAAGAAATGCTAGCGAAGGAATTGGGCGTTTCATTCGCGACAATTAATAGATGGGAAGGTAATAAATCTAAACCTAATTATGCGGCTATGAGAAAAATAGACGAATACATAAAAAATAATAATTTGGAGGTTAAGTAATGGAACAGAACATAAAAGACTTCTTAGATAATTATGCACCTGGGAATCACTGGTCATCGAAATCAATGGAGTTGAGTCGTAACGAGGATAAAGGAACATATTGGTATCTTAAAAAATTTGTAACTTTCTATTATTATGTTTTTATTCAAAAGAAGTTAGACAGAGATGGTCTAAGACAAATTTCAGCGATATTCGAAAATTATTGCAATAGTGTGCCTGAGGAAGCGCGTGATAAGGCTTTTAGTTTTTTCTTTGAGAGAGATTTAAGAAAAATTGATGAAATAATTACCCTAAACGAATATCTTTTTAATACCGACGCTATAGCTAACGATTCAGCTGAAATGGACAATGCAAGAAAGTATTATTTTTCTTATCTTTTAAATATTGATGAGCAAAATCCTGAGAAAGAATTAATTTTTACAACAACCATTGCTGAAAGAAATTATTTTAAAGGAATTAAACTTGCAAAAGACTTGTTCGAAGATAAAGAAAAGTTTAAGAAGTTAGTGCCAGATGTCCATGCATTTTTGAGAAACCAGAGACAAATTCTTTATGTCCTTGGATTAGTTAACTATACCAAAATTAACAATAAAGAAGAATACGCGCCAACCGATATAGGAAAGCATATTGTATTTGCTAATTATAATGAAATGATACTTTTGTTGGAAATCCAAAAGCTTAGACAGGTATCCAGAAATCCATTAGTAATATATAGCGAAGATTATAACAGGCCAAGAAATAGGCAAATAAAAGAGAATGCTGATAAAACTATAATCAATAAGGGCCATATATGTTCGCACCCATATTTAGTGTTGTTAAGATATCTCATAAATAATAAAGAATTATCAACTAAAAATTATATGTTTATTGTATCTAGGCTTTCTAATTTGCATAATCTTGAAAATTGCGTAAAGTTAACAGTAGAGAATGTTGACGTATTGCCAATAATGGTAAACAATAAAGATAAAGAATATTATACACCCGGATCTAATTCAGGATCTGACGATTTTGTATTAAGGCCAGAAGATTTTAGTAAAGAATATAAAAAATATGTACAGGGTATTTTTTCTGTTGATGCTGATTATAATTCCAACTTATTATCTATTGGGAAACTAGGAACTCACGTATGTAAAATATCTAATTTGGACAAAGCAAGTGCTCTGTATAAAAATTATTTTAATATTGTAAAATATCTGGATGATGTTTATAATGCAATCTATGAAAATATAGACAATGTTCATAACAAAAAATATGCTACACATATAAATAGAGGCCGATACAATTACAAAAATCCTATATATCTTGCGGCAGTTGAAGATTGGTTAAACTATTTTGTATCATCAAATACTAATATAATAAGGATGATGTTAAAAACAGTCTCTGAAATGAATGGTTTACAAAAACAAAACATTAAAAAGATTTATCCCTACCTTTGTGAGCAAGTATTAAAGGTAAAAACTGCTCAGGATATTGAAAACATGTTTAAAAACACTGCACTATTGGAAATTGAGACTCCTGTTGTAGTGGTAAGAAATAAAGTTACAGAGAACATGTTGATAACAGAGTCTAAAAAATATTTAAATATAATGAATGACTTTACTCTAGAAAGAAAAAGAAATGTAGCATTAAGAGATCAATATGCATCATTTAAAATGCAACACAATCACGACATTTGCGAAATTTGTGGAAATAAATTAGCGAAGGAAGTAAATGGAAATTATATATGTAATTACCATCATATATTACCTTTCAATGAGGCTGGTGCGCTTGGACCAGATCATTACTTAAATTTAATCGGCATTTGTTCTAATTGCCATGATAAACTTCATTCAAAAATCACTTGCAATGAGCGAAAAGAAATGTATAATGCTATACTAATCAATTCTTGTTTCACCAAGGATGTGTTTGAAAGAATCCTCAAAATGTATAAAGATGGATATTTGTTTAATGCATCCCTCGAATACGCAGTGGCAATGGGAATGATTACGGAATCTCAAAAAATAGAGATAATTAATAGTAGGAGTTAATATGATCAACACTTTAGAAAAAAAATTAAATACTATTATATGCGGTGATTGCTTAAAAGAGTTAAAAAAACTTCCCGAAAATAGCATAGATTTAATTGTAACAAGCCCTCCGTATGATGATTTGAGAACTTATAACGATTCTGCAATATGGAATCATGAAATTTTCAAACCAATTGCGAGACAAATTTATAGAGTTATGAAACCTGGCGGCACTGTAGTTTGGGTTGTTGGAGATAAAACAGAAAATGGAAATAAATCGTTGACCAGTTTTAAACAATGTTTATACTTTCAAGAAATTGGTTTTAATATATTTGACACCATAATTTATGAAAAAACAGGATCAGGACCACCTCATCCAAACAGATATTTCAATACATTTGAATATATGTTTGTATTATCAAAAGATGGAAAACCTAAAACTATTAATCTATTGAGAGATAAGAAAAATAAACATGGCGGGAAGTCGACATTTGGTGAAGTTACTCGTAGAGAAAAAGATGGATCTTTAACCAATAAAGGTAAGAAAATTGTAAATGATTTTGGAGTGAGAACAAACATTTGGAAATATGCAAATGGCAAAGGATTTTCAACAAAAGATAAAATTGCCTATGAACATCCTGCAATATTTCCTGAAAAATTGGCTGAAGACCATATAATTTCTTGGTCGAATGAAGGCGATATAGTTTTGGATCCTTTTGGAGGCAGTGGCACGACTTGTAAGATGGCTGTTAAAAACAATCGAAAATTCATTTATATTGATAAAGTTCCTGAATACTGCGAAATAGCAAGAAAGAGGATTGAACACCATGGGAATTAAATGTTTAATTTTAGAGGAAAGATTCAAAAACTTGCAAAATAAATTAAGTAACTATTTGCAAAAATTGCAAGATAACGCAAATGTTTTTGTTTTAGTATCCAATGAATATGATAACGATAATTGCATTACTTATAGTTTTTTAGATTCCATTAATTTATGCATAAAAAATGGATTGCAATATATTAATACGATTATAGTCCCAGTAGAAAAATCTTGCAAATTTGATAATGTAAAATATATATTATGGTTTTCAAAAGATAAAAATAATCTTATCTTTGATAAAGATTCTATAAGAGAAAAATCAATATGGAAAGATGTTGAATGGGGGAAAAGAGAAAAGAACTATAATCCTAAAGGCAAAGATCCTGGGAATGTTTGGATTCCCACAAATGATGATGGGAACGGACATATTACAGAGCATATTTTAATGACACAACAACAAGTCATTAATAGAATACAAAAGATGTCTAATGCTACACAAGTAGAGACCATTGTAGATTTGAATCCTATTAAAAACACAATAAAAATTTCAAATGATAACGTTCATAATATAGAAACAGATGTTAGAACAAAGTATGAAGTTATATTTGACAGCTCTGAAAATATGAAACCTATAAAGGATAATAGCGTTTCATTGGTTGTAACCTCTCCACCTTATTGGGATTTAAAGAACTACTTTAAGAGTGGCCAAATTGGACAAGAAAGTTATGATAAATATTTAGAGAGAATGAAAAATGTATGGAAAGAGTGCTCACGAATTCTCAAAGATGATGGGTCTATTTGGATTAACATAAACATCAGAGTAAAAGATAATTATCCCATTTTAATTCCTTATGATTATGTTAATCAATTTAAAAATTTAGGGCTATTCTTGAAACAAATTTTTATCTGGCATAAATCCTCTGGAATACCAACAGGTGCAAAAAACATCGTTGATAGACATGAATATGTGCTTGTTTTTACCAAAGACAAACACACAACAATAACTGTTGGAAGGTATAACGATTATAAAAATCCTAAAATTAACGAAACAAATATTTGGAATATTAATCGTAAAGCAGGAAGTGTCGGCAAAAAATATATTCATCCAGCAATATATCCTACAGAACTTACTAATAGAATTATCAATGATATGACTCAACCTGGTGATATGGTATGTGATCCATTTCTAGGAAGTGGGACAACACTTATCAGTTGCTTAAAGTTAAAAAGATCCTTTGTTGGATTTGAATATAATGAAGGCTTTAAAGATTTGATAATTAGTCGAATAAATAGTGATACTTCAAACAATATAAAAGATGTAAAATTTGTTTAAGAACGGAATGAAATCCGTTCTTTTTGTTTATAAAAACAATTGTCATAATTGTCACAAATGTCACAAATGTCATAAATGTCATAAACAGATATTCTATATAAAGGGATTTTATTGTCATTCGTCATTATTGTCATTTTTGTGACAAATGACAATTGTGACAATTAATTTTAATAAAAATCATCTGTCATTCCTGTCATTGCTGTCACTACTGTCATAAAATTGTAAATTCCTATACTAACAAATTTTCCTGTCATCTGTCATTACTGTCATTTTGTGACGGATATGACAGGAGTGACAGAAAATTTTATATAAACAAAAGTTTTGAATCTCGGTCGAAACCGAGATTTTTTATTTTTATATTTTTTGTTGGTGGCCAATATTGGTCGCTATTTTTTACATTTTTCAACAAAAAATTCTTCCTGCGTTGTCAATTGTTGACAACGGTGAAATCTTAAAATTAATTTGAAAATTTTTGAGGGTTTGTCAAATGGTGACAATCCCTAACTGCTAAAATCATCGTGTAACCATAGAAAAGTGCTAAAAATTTTTCTGGAGTTGTCAAATGCTGACAACTCCAAAACGCTAAAATGCTTTCATAAAAAGTTGCAAAAATTTTAAAAAACTTTTTAGGTGTATCAAATGCTGATACACCTGATGCGCTAAAATAGCATTAAACCATGAGTTTGGTTTTACCGAAGGACTGCAGCCTTCGTTAAAATATAATCGAAGTTAAGAACTGATCAATCTTAACCGAAGTGCAAAATTTTAAAAAGGAGTAAATATGAGAGAATACATCTTTGATTTTGATCAAAAAACAATGATGGACTTAGATCTATCTACAGAGGAGGCTTTACTATTAGATTATTTAGTGAAGTTCTTTGACAGTGGATGCGCGGTTTCGAGGAATATTAACGGAAGGAAATTTTGTTGGATAACTTACAAGAAAATACTTTCCGACTTGCCTGTATTAAGAAAACGCGAACGTCAAACACGAAGGATAATTGTCGGATTAGAGAATAAAGGACTTATTAAAAGATACTTGGAAAACAAAAATCGCTTATTCATTTATATCGACCAAGAGATTTTATTTTACGGTTATGACGGTAGTCCATGTCTGTCCCACGACAACCTTACGGACTTATATAGCCTACCTCTCGGACAAAATGTTCCGCCAATAGTGAGATATTATAAAAATAAAATTAAAATATTAACTAGAAACGCGCGCGTGAAGGATTTGGATAAAAACGAGTTCTTGTTAAGGTTAAAACAAAAGATTAAACCGCAAATAAGCGAGTATGCTTTTAATACTCACTTCAAGAATGCTGAAGTTGATTCGATATCGGACAAGCTGATACTGCTTTCAGTCACAGCTGCGAGCGAGTTTAAGAATAGGCCAAATAATCCATTCGAGATAATAGTTAAAGAGATTATTGATGAAATGGTTGCTCAGTTATAGCCAAGGGGGATCTAAATCTCTACGAGTTTCGCTTTTACGAGCGGGCGCGGAAACACGCGTGAATTTTCGCGAAATCAAAAATCAAAAGCTAAAAACGGAAATTGCCCCAAATTAAAGGAATTTTAAGGTTTTTACCGGAAAAGTTTGATAAAAAATCAAAATAAAAATCAAAATAAAAATCAAAATAAAAATCAAAAAATAATCAAAATAAATCAAATTTCAAAGAAAATCAAATAAACGCGCTGTGTGGCGAGTTTTGGATTTGGTTGATAAATTGCTCAAGAAAGTTATTTTCTCGCAAATGCCGCGCTATTTAGGGCAAATGCCGGCATAGTTTGAATTGAAATAAATTATTTGAAAGTAACTTGACTTATTTTTAGATTAGAGGTAACTTACCTGCTAACCTATAAACAGGTCTTTACGGTTACACCACAGGAGGTTGTTTATGGGAAGAATTAGGACTATCGCAGAAACATTACAAATGCTAAAGAAAGAAGATCCAAGCACTAGGCTATCGGAGTTCTTGATCAGAAAACTTGCTAACAATTACAAAATCCGTTCTATCAAAACGGGAAACAAGTTGCTAATAGATTACGATTCGCTGGTGGCATTTCTTCAAAGCAAAAATTATGAACTGCCGATGGAACAAATTATTGTAGATTAGGAGGTGTATGATGGCGTGTATCAGAAGAATAGTGTTACAAGATGGCAACATTTCTTACAAGATTCAAGCAAAGGCAAAAAACGAATTGACTGGAAAATTTGAAACCAAGACAATAACTTGGCGCAAACCACCAGAGATTAACGAAAAGCAATGTCAAAGAGAATTGCAAAGAGTTGCCTTTGAATTTGATGATAAGTTTAGAAAGCAGATGAGCGGTTTATTGGCTATCGATAACGACATTACTTTTATGGAGTATGCGCGCAAGTGGACAGAACGAATTAAGATTACAGAGTCGCTGAACTATTATGTGCGCAGTCTTGATTCGCTTAAGAAGTTTGAAGATTACTTTGGGTAAGTTAAGCTAAAAAATATAACGCCTACAATGGTGCAAGGCTTTATTAATAAACTTAGTTGCACGCCATCAAAACGCCATTCTGCAAAATTAAAAATAGATTTAGATCAATTTATAAAATCGCACTTTGCAACGCAAAGCGAAGTATGTAAAAATAGCGGAGTCTCTAGGTCAATCTTTTACTCTGCTAAGAGCGGACATAACATAACTATTGAAAATGCGAAAATGATTAGCGAGGCTTTGGGTGCGAAGTTTAATGACATATTTGAAGTTGTTGAAGATTGCCATCCCTATGCAAAAGAAACAATTTCAAAGCACAAAAGAACTTTGCATACCATATTGGCCAATGCAAAGCGTGAAAGATTGATTGAACACAACTTTGCGTCAAAAGATTATATACTCCCTATTCGAGGGGAAAAGAAGGAAGTTAGAATTCTTAATGACGTAGAGGCAAAGCAACTTGTTAAAGCGCTGGAAAATGAACAAAATTATCAATGGAAGTATTCTTTATTGATCTCAATATTTATAGGTATCAGGCGCGGCGAACTTGCGGGACTTCAATGGGAAGATATTGACTTTGACAGTAAAACAATGACAATCGCGAGGTCTGTGCAAGACATCCCTAAATATGGACTTATTATCAAAGATCCAAAGACAGAAACGTCAAAGCGTGTATTGTCAATGCCAGATAAGTTGGTTGATTATTTAAAGGAATATAAAATTTGGTGGGATAAACGCAAAAATTACTTCGGTGATAGATGGAAAGATACAAAGATGCTATTTTGCAATGAAAATGGCAAACTTATAAGTCCTGGACTCTTTAGAGTTTGGTTGCAGAAGATATTATTTCGTGAAGGCTTGCCGATAGTGACTCTGCACTCTATTCGCCACACAAATATTACTCTTCAATTAATGGCTGGCGTGGATATGAAAACCGTATCAGTCCGCGCCGGACATGCCCGCGCAAGCACAACATCGGATTTCTATAGCCATTTTATAAAGAACTCCGATATTCATGCAAGCGAGATTATAAATAAAATTTTTGAATAATTTTAATATTTATTATCACTTTTTAGAAAAGTATGTTAAAATATGAGTTATGAAGGTATTGCTTGATACGAATATAATTGTCTATAGAGAAGCAAATGAAGTCTACAACACTGCAGTTGGAGATTTGTTTTATTGGTTAGATAAACTTCATTATGATAAATTTATTTCGCCTCTTTCAATAGAGGAAATAGATAAATATGAAGATAAACGAGTAGTTAATACTTTTAGAACGAAGTTAAAGAGTTATCAATTATTACCTACCAAATCTACTATGCCGAATGATTTTATAATGAAATTAGCTTTAAGAACAAAAAATAAAAACGACATTGTAGATAACAACTTACTATATGAACTTTATTTGGAAAGAGTTGACCTAATAATCTCAGAAGATAAGGGATTAAAGGCAAAAGCGGTATTATTAAATTTAGACAAAAAAGTTTACAGTATTGAGGATTTTTTATATAAATGTAAAAAGGAAAATCCTGATTTAATTAATTATGGCGTTTTATCCGTAAAAAAGAAAAGGATTGGAGATGTTGATTTAAATGATATCTTCTTTGATAACTTTAAAAAAGATTATGGCGGATTTGAGAAATGGTTTAGAAAAAAGCAAGATGAACAGGCGTATGTATGTTATCAAGACGATAAACTATTAGGTTTCTTGTATATCAAACCCGAAAATCAAGATGAGAATTATTCGGATATATGGCCTCAATTTCAGCCAAAGAAAAGATTGAAGATCGGGACATTTAAAGTAGTGTCTTCTGGTTTTAGATTAGGTGAACGATTTTTAAAAATTATTTTTGATAATGCTAAACTTTTTAACGTAGATGAAATTTATGTAACTTTATTTGAAAAAAGAGAAGAACTAAAGGCATTGTCGCTATTAATGCAAAGTTGGGGATTTAAAATTTGGGGAACTAAAACTACAAATTCAGGAACAGAATTGGTTATGGTCAAAGATATGCGAACATATTATATTGATAAAGATCCAAGATATAACTTCCCGGTCCTTTCACCAAGATCTAATAAATATATTTTGCCTATTTATCCCAAATATCATTCCGATTTACTGCCAGACGCTATGCTAAATAATGAATGTGAGGATTTAAAAAATGTAGCATATAGGTATGCATTGCAAAAGGTTTATGTGAGTTTTAGCTTCGAAACAAGTCCTGGGCCAGGTGATCGTTTGCTAATCTACAGGACAAAAGATAATAGAAGTGCTGCCTATAGTAGTGTGTTAACTAGCCTATGTGTAATTCAGGAAATAAAATCTAACTTTGTGTCTGAGGATGAATTTTTGCGTGAATGTCAAAATAGAAGTATATTTTCTGATGAAGAATTAAAAGATATGTGGAAAAAGCATAGAAGCGAAATTAAAGTAATAAAATTTATTTTTGTTAAGCAACTTACAAAAAAAATAGTCCTTAAGCATTTATGGGAAGAAGGAATAATCGCTGCACCTAATGGGCCTAGACCATTTACGAAATTAACGGATAAGCAATATAATGTTTTATTAAAAGATTCAGATACTGTAGAATAATAAAAAGAGGTATATATGAAAAAAATAATATTATCTATAAATCCACAACATGTAGAGAAAATAATAAATGGCGTAAAAAAATTTGAATATAGAACAAGAGTAGCGAAAGAGGATATCAATGCGATCTTAGTTTATTGTACCTATCCTACTAAAAAGGTCGTTGCAGAAGTCAAAATAAAAAGCATATTATGGGATACACCGGATAACCTTTGGAAAAGGACAAAACAATATTCCGGTATAGATAAAAAATTCTATGATAAATATTTTAATGGGCATGCTATAGCATATGCATATGAACTTGGCGAAGTTACTATATATGTAAACCCAAAAGAATTGATTGAATTTGGTTGTAAATATGCGCCACAGTCATTTATATATGTGGCATGTTAACAAATAAAAAGAGTTGATAAATCAGCTCTTTTTTATAAATTGGTGCAACCGAGAAGATTTGAACTTCCGACCTATCGCTTAGGAGAATAAGCAACTGAAAATCGTGCGATATTTCTCCTAAATTGCTTTAATTTATCCTATCACAAATTGTGCAAATTAGCAAAACAATTTCTGCATGTTGTGTAAAGTTTGCGAAATTTTTAGTTTAAAACAAAAGTGTATGAAAAAGTATGAATAAAATTTGACTACTAATTCTTATTAAAAGGAGTTAGTATGTTTATAGAACACGAAGTCGTTTATGACTTAATTACAACAATGCAAAAGCAAAAAGGAGCAATTAGAGTTCCACTGAGCCTACAAGAGTACATTTTTAATTATCTTAAAGAAACTTACCCAAAAAACAAAATGAATGGAGTAAAAGCAAAAAATGCCGCTCTTGTCTTTGGATTGCTCGCAAATGAATTTTATCTCATAAATCAAAATAGAGAGCCACATATTAAAGAATTTTTTATGACAAAGGCACGATGGGCAAAGATTAACGCCGGACAAGTCATGATAGAAACAGCTCTTAAACTCTTAAAAGAATTGAAACTTATAGATTACTATAATGTCCCTACCCCAGGAAGTCCATATCAAAAAACACGAATGTTTAGAATAGGTTGTATTACACTATCTTATATAGCAACGATAATGGAAGAAAAATGCAAAAAAGAAGACTGCACTGAATAAGTCTTCTTATTTATTGCTAGATATTGTGAGTAAATGTCATAATCTCTTGTGAAAATTAAGTAAAAGTGCTAAAATATCATAGGAGGATTTATGGGTAATATTTACGAAAATGATGGTTTAAGTAGAAGTTTCTTTTGTCATTCGTTACTTAGAGTGGTACAAAGAGAAAATAATAATCACAATGGATTGTTTATTTCTATTAATGGTGCTTATGGGTGCGGAAAGACAACCTGCTTAGATTTTATTAAAAAAGAATTTGAAACAGATAAAGAAAACAAAAATCTGGTTATATATTTTGATGCTTGGAATAATAATTTTTATGACAATAGTTTAATTTCAATTTTAAACGAAATATCCAATGCTCTTAATAAAAATGATTTAGTCGACCTAAAAGCAGAATTTATAAATGCAAGTAAAAGCGTAGGTAAATTATTGCTCGGAGCAGGTAAACGTTTTATAAAAGATAAAATTGGAATAGATTTTGATGATTTGCAAGAAGATAACATTTTTGATGATTTAAACTTATATAACAAAAACATAGAGACAATTCAAAATCAACTCAAAGCAATTATTTCAAAGGGTTATCAAATTATAGTTCTTGTAGATGAATTAGATAGATGTTTACCTACAAAGGTAATTAATGTATTAGAAAGTTTATACAAATTGTTAAAGATAAAAGGTATAGCAACTATCTTAGCAATAGATAGAGAACAAATAGAGCAAACGATTTTAACAATATTTGGAGATTCCACAAATACACAAGGCTATTTAGCTCGTTTTTTAGATTTTGAATTTGAAGTACCAAACAATACGCAAAATTCTTATTTAAAAACAAAAGCCAATTGGATTGCTGATTCTACCTTAACAATTTTAGACATTTTTAAATTTGAATTAAGAGAAAAATTAAAAATAATAAATGAACTTGTCTTAAATGATAACCTAGATGAAACAAATTGGTTTGCCGTTGATTTATATGTAATCTTATTGTGTTTAAAAAGGAAAAACGAAAGACTTTTCAAAAGCTTACCAAGAAAATTTAAACGAGACCAACTTGAAATTCCAAAACTTGAAAACACATCATATTATGTTTTTAATGAGTATCTAAAAAATAAAAAAATATATGAGAAAATATATGATGGTAAAAATTTTAAAATCTATGTTCTTAGTATGTTTTATGAACTCCTTGAAATAGATGAAAAAGAAATAAAAGCATATTTGAACAATAATAACTTAGATTGGCAAACGATAAAAAATAAAATGATACATAACAGAGAATTTCTGCCAACTATGCTCAATAACATTGATATGCTTTATACCTAATTT
Organism: uncultured Clostridia bacterium; assembly: GCA_947649575.1. Taxonomy (GTDB): domain Bacteria; phylum Bacillota; class Clostridia; order Christensenellales; family UBA1242; genus Caccovivens. The sequence continues at coordinate 80,699 of CANSRZ010000006.1, forward strand.
ACTTTTTATTCCTTGTTATTAATTTTATTAGATTAACGATTTGCTCGAGTTCAAAGGCATCAAGTTTGTTTAGTTCGGATAGTAGGTCTTTATATTCAAGTGGGTATGCAGTTTTGGTGTCAAAAAAGTCTGAGAGTGAAATCTCAAAGTAATCACAAATATTGATTAGTCCTTCTACTGATGGCATACTACGACCATTTTCAATTTGGTTTATGTATTCGCTGCTCTGCCCGAGTTCTAGGCTCATACTTCTAGCCGAAATATGCTTGGCATTTCTTAAAGTTGCCACTCTTTTACCTATAAAAAACTTATCTATATTTTCCATATTACAAGTTTATACTATGCACTCTAAAATAATGCATAGTTTTTTTATTAAAATACTTGCTTTATGTTCTCAAAATATGTATAATATATTTATACATACTGAAAGCGAGAATTTATGATATTATTTGACAAAAAATTAAGATTTTGGCTATTAAAAGGCGGTGGAATATGTTTGAAGCTTACCTTATAGTATTTTTGGTGATGTTTGGTAGTGGCGGTGCATTGTTCTTTATAATTTTAGGGATAATGAGTGCCATACCGCCTATAATTAGGCTTATAGAAAAATTAAATTTAAAAATAATAGGAGATATTGATAAAATGGAAAACATTAATGTAAAAGAAGCAAGTAAGAAAAATGAAAGAAATATTGTTATTATCGGCATGCTTGGGATATTTGTATCACTTGTAATGCTTGGGTTATCTATTTGGTTTTTAATTTCACAAATAGATGCGGCAAACAAGGCTAAAATGAGTGTCGGTCCTGCAATTGGCGGATTTATTGGTATGCTTATAGGAATTACTCTGTTTATAACCATAGGAGCATTAATATATAGCAATGCAATAAGGAATGTTTACATAAGAAATACCATTCATAATAAAGTGGATAATAAGAAAATTAGTAATACCGATTAATATAAATATTAAAACAAACCAATATAGTAATGTTTATATGTAGATTTAAAGTGATATACACATGAATTTAAAGGCAGAATGATTTAAATTATAAAATCTATTGAATAAAACCTTTTGTTTAAAATATAGTGATTTACACATGAAAAATAAGGAAATTAATGTATGCAGCAAAAGATTAAAAAAGAACTTAAAATTGCTAATTTTTAATGGCTAGTCATCTCGACTAGTCTTTTTTATATATATTTCTACTTGATTTGACAATGTTCGTAATAGGTTTTAAAAAGTCATGGTTAATTTTTTCGATGCAAACTTTATACAATTTAGTGTACGCGAAAAGAGCTCAAACAAAAAGGAGGTGTAAAATGAAAAAATACAGAACAATCAAGGAATGTCACGTATTGATTAAAGCGGAAGACCCAAACTCTGCAATTAGCGAATATTTCATTCGTGATATGTGTAGAAAGAAACAAGTTCCTTGCTTAAAAGCAGGTTGTAAGTATTTAGTTAATTATGACGAACTTGTTAAATTTTTAGATATAGCATAAAAGGAGATTATATAATGGCTACTATAACAAAGCATAAATTAAAGCATGGAGAATCATATACTATTCAAGTTAAAGCAAATGGGAAATTTATTACAACTACGATAAAAGCCCCAGAGAATGTGAAACAAGCTGAAATAACAAGATATATAAATCGCATGGCGGCGGAGTTTGAAGAAAAAGTTAGGACAAGCCCGAAAGAAATAAAGCAAGATTTGACTTTCAGTGAATGTGCCGAGCAATGGCTAAATGCGGGGCAAGGCTCAAAAAGTCAAACTTATCTTGTTAATTGTGAAAAGATAATTTCTGATTTAAACAGGTTTATTGGCTCAAAGCCTTTAAAAGCAATTACTCGTGCAGACTGCGAAAGAATTTTTGTTTATCTTAATAACCGAACTATTGAAACTTCACGAGCAAGGCTAATCAAGTCTATTGACGAGTTTTTAGTAAACCAAAAGATTGGCCTTGTTAGCGAAGAATGTGGGTTTAATAGAATCACTATGCAAATGATAAGAAAAGGAAAAATCGTTCAAATTGAAACTGCCACTGCTCTTGCCAAATGTTTAGGCTTTAAGATGACAGATTATTTTGAAATTACAACCGAAACTAGACTTTATTCAAAGGAGAGCAAATTGAAATATAGACGAACGCTTAATGCAATTTTAAATTATGCAGTAGAGAATGAATATGTAAACAGAAATGTTGCAAGTTCAAAGTCTATTAAAAATATGATTAGCGGACAATTAAAAGAAAAAGACATTTTGTCATATGCGGAAACTTTGCAACTAATTACTGCAATTAAACGAGAAAAAAATATAAAAATAAAAACTGCTGTTGCAATTTTGTTTTATACAGGAATGAGAAAAAGCGAACTGTGTGGACTTGAATGGAAAGACATCAACCTTTTCGAGCATAAAATTTCTATTAATAGGAACTCAATTTTTATTCCTAGGGTTGGACTTATAACAAAAGCCCCAAAAACTGAGAAATCTAAAAGAGTGATAAAAATTTGCAATTACCTAAACGAAATTCTAATTGCTTATAAAAACTGGTATATCAATGAAAAGGAAAGACTGGGTGACTATTTCCACGACACCGATAGACTTATGGTTTTAGATAATGGCACACCTATCAATCCCGAGACCATAAATCATTGGCTGACAGAACTCTTAATTAAAAACGGAATAAGAAAAGTTACGCCACACTCACTGCGTCATACCCATATAACCTTACAACTCCGAGATGGAGTGTCTGTAAAAGTCATTGCAAGAAATGTAGGTCATTGCGATGCGAGTATGATTTTGAAAGTTTACTCACATTATCTCGCCGAAGATGAAGACACAACAGCAAACCTATTTGACGACAAATACTGCTAATGAAAAAAGCCCGTAAGGGCTTAATTGGTGTTCCCGGGGCGATTCGAACGCCCGACCCCTTCCTTAGGAGGGAAGTGCTCTGTCCTGCTGAGCTACGGAAACATAAAAATATAAAAAATATCTAGTTGTATGAAGAATTGGTATGAAGATTTTATTCTTGCTTTTGTATTAAGTCGTTATACTCCTTTATTTATAAGGGGTATAGCGATTTCCTAAAATGGTAGGACATCATATTAGGAGGCGATTGCGTTATACTGTTACGCTACCAGAACATATTTTTTTAATTATCTATTGTGAAGAGGTGGTTCAGGTCATTTGCGACGATGTTATTATATCACTAATTGTTTGGCTATGTAAAGATTTATTATAAAGTTTTGATTAAAAATGCGAAAATTGTGCCATTTTTGCGGCAAAGTGACGTCAAAATTTTTAATAATTGGGTAAATGTTTTAAATTTTTGGATATTTTACTTAAAAATATTTTGAAAAATTTTTGCTTTTATACTATACTCCAACCTGTCAGCAAAGGTAGAAAATTGTCAAAATATGTCGACAGGAGAAAAACGAAATGAGAAAGATATTGATAGCAATAATGCTAAGTCTAAGCATAATAACAGCAGGTGTAGGATTAATAGGTTGTGGAAATAACAATGATTCAGGTTCAGGAATAGTCCAACCAACAAATCCTGATACAGGAAATGTGGATAAATTACCAGAAACTCCTGACAATTCAGAAGAGCCAGAATATCCTAATGAACCAGAAACTCCAGAGATAATTTTTGAAGAAGAGTTGCAAATTGCAATAGTAGAAAACATCAAAACTTGGCTAACAATTGGCGGTGTTGAAGAAATAGAAGAGGGAGAAGTATATACTTTTATCTCAGAAAAATCAAAATTTACTTTAACAATAGACTTAACTGATTATGATTATCTGGACGAAGAAACAGTAACAGACCTTATCAACTCAGCACTAGACGAGTCAATAACAGACAACAGCTTAACTTCTGATATATCATTCAATTTCCCAATAGTTACTGTTGGGGTTGTTAAAGAGGGGTAGCATATACTTATATATATAATATATATAGAATAATATAACTATATAAAAGGGTGTGTTATAAAACAAAAAAGCAGGTTTAAAAGTCCTGCTTTTTTATTTCTCCGCATAAGGATTGGTGATTATGTAAGTTTTATTAAAAGAAAACTCTTCATAAAAGCCCATTGAAGTTTGGGGGAGATTGTTATAAGAACGTTCTGGCCCATAAAAGCCTCGTTTTTCTGACCAAGTGCCATCTGGCTGTTGCAACATATAATGATATTTATCAGGATATCTCCCACTGCCTAAAAATAGTGCAACACGCCATTGATTTTTTGCTAGCTTAAAAATTTTATCGTTGTCGGGGTCAACTTTTAGATACGTTTGCGATAAGAAGTTTAAAGTTTGCTCAGGCTCAGTCAAACAACATAACGCTTTTGCACAAGCGTCATTCCAGTGCAGTTCTTCAAGCTTCTCATTAGTCATGTTGTAACCTGCATAGGCAAAACAATTCACTTTTGAATAGCAAATGCTGGAAAGTTCTTGATTACCTCTTTGCGGGATATAACCAGATTTGACTAAATTGCATAGTCTTGTTTCTATAATTTTTGTTCCCATAACATAATTATATCATTGAGAAAGCATAAAGTCAATACTTAAATTTGCATGATAGGTCGAGGATTTTAGACAAAATATTATAAAACATTCTTACAAGATATAAAGGAAACCTAAAAACTTTTTCAAAATTCTATCAAAAATCATACTTTTTTAATAGTTTGTTTTTACTGAATTCGCGAACACTCGGCGGGGTTGCGGTTTGTTTTTGCCTGGTTTGCAAAAATTATCAAAAAAAGTTGATATTTTTTTAATTTTTTTGAAAAAACTGTTGACATTGGTACTTGCGTTGTGGTATCATACTCATGCTGACACGCAGAACTGCTGATTGCAGGTCGTCAGCAATAGAACTTTGACAACTACATATTTGTTATTAATATAACGAGAAACAAATATTCTTAATTAGCTAAAATGTTATTTGAGTTTTTTCGACATAACTAATTTTAGGTAATACGAACATTTGCAAATTTCAATTTTAAAGAAATAAAAGATTTTATGATTAACTTTAAGTTAAAGCAAAAATGCTAAGATATCCAAAATCATTTTTAAATGATTAAGCTACAAAGAGCATATAGGGGATGCCTTGGCACTAGGCGCCGATGAAGGACGTGATAAGCTGCGATAAGCTACGGTAAGATGCACTTAATCTATGACCCGTAGATGTCCGAATGCGGAAACGCACTGAGAGTTATGTCTCAGTATCATAACATGAATTCATAGTGTTATGAGGGGAACCCACTGAACTGAAACATCTAAGTAAGTGGAGGAAAAGAGAATAAACTAATTATTGTGGGAGTAGTGGCGAGCGAAACTGCAAGAGCCTAAACCTAGGGAAGAAATTCCTTAGGGGTTTCGGACTTCAATATGATATGTCAATCGATAGGTGAACTTGGTTGGAAAACCGGGCAACACAGGGTAATAGCCCCGTAACCGAAATTGAACGACAGTCTAGAAGATTCCAGAGTAGCACGGGGCACGTGAAACCCTGTGTGAAGACACCAGGACCATCTGGTAAGGCTAAATACGACCTAGTGACCGATAGCGAATAGTACCGTGAGGGAACGGTGAAAAGAACCCCGGGAGGGGAGTGAAAAAGAACCTGAAACTGTATGCTTACAAGCAGAGAAAGACTGACACATCATGAGATGTTAGGTTGATCTCGTACCTTTTGTAGAATGGGCCGGCGAGTTACGGTATGTAGCGAGGTTAAGTGATTAAGTCACGGAGCCGAAGCGAAAGCGAGTCTGAATAGGGCGCTTTAGTTGCATATCGTAGACCCGAAACCCGACGACCTAACCATGAGCAGGTTGAAGCGGTGGTAACACACCGTGGAGGACCGAACCCACGTCCGTTGAAACGTCCGGGGATGACTTGTGGTTAGCGGTGAAACGCCAATCGAGTCGGGATATAGCTGGTTCTCCTCGAAATAGCTTTAGGGCTAGCCTCTGATAAAAGATTGCTGGGGGTAGAGCACTGAATGGACTAGGGGCCTTCGCGGGTTACCGAATCCTATCAAACTTCGAATACCAGCCAATTGTTTTCAGGGAGTCAGACAGTGTGAGATAAGTTTCATTGTCAAAACGGAAACAGCCGAGATCTACAACTAAGGTCCCAAAGTAATGGTTAAGTGGAAAAGGATGTGAGATTGCACAGACAACCAGGATGTTGGCTCAGAAGCAGCCATTCATTAAAAGAGTGCGTAATAGCTCACTGGTCGAGTGATAGTGCGCCGAAGATTCAACGGGGCTAAAACCATACACCGAAGTTTAGGGATTGAATTTATTCAATCGGTAGAGGAGCAATGTATACGGGCAGAAGCAGTATCGTAAGGGGCTGTGGACTGTATACAAGAGAGAATGCCGGCATGAGTAGCGAGAGCATAGTGAGAATCTATGCCGTCGAAAGTCTTAGGTTTCCTGGGGAAGGCTTGTCCGCCCAGGGTAAGTCGGGAACTAAGCTGAGGCCGAAAGGCGTAGGCGATGTCCAACAGGTAGATATTCCTGTACCACCAAAATGCGTTATAAAGCGAGCAGTGACACAGTAGGATAGTGGATGCACGGTGATGGAAATCCGTGTCCAAATCATGAGGGGTCTAATTTGTAAAGTACGGTTAGAGCACACCCTAGGTGATGACGGGGAGTGAAAACTAGTAATTAAGTCCATGAATTCACACTGGCGAGAAAAGCTGCGGTCGCAAGTATTAGGTGCCCGTACCGCAAACCGACACAGGTAGACGATGAGAGAATCATAAGACGAACGGGATAACCCTTGTTAAGGAACTCGGCAAAATGACCCCGTAACTTCGGGAGAAGGGGTGCCAGCG
>CANSRZ010000007.1 GCA_947649575.1 uncultured Clostridia bacterium
CCCCCCCCCACCCAAGACCACACCGTGCCATCCCCCGGCGGTCACACATTGACCGATATCACCTACCCCGCCAAGGAAAGTGATTTTTACTTTATTATTCATTTTTTCTCCTTTAAATTTCTTCGTAATAATATGAATAGTCTATACCTTTCATAAACATTTCTCGATTATTTGTCTCATCTGTCAAGGCATTTTTTAACAAAAATTTAATCTTGCTACTGTCTACAACACTTAAAATCATAGCTTCTAAATAATCCTTTTTGTTTATCAAGCTCCAATCAACACATTTATTTAAACTTTTTTTCAACATTAAGTCAAGCCAAATTCTTGTACTTCGGCCATTGCCCTCGTTGAAAGGATGAGCAACATTCATCTCAATATATTTATTTAAAATATTGTCAAAATTATCTTCTGGCATTGCATCTATATTTTTAAGAGTATCTTTCAAAAACAAAACGGGCGCGAAAGTAAAATCGCCTTTTGAAATATTTAAAGTGCGAATTTGCCCAGCAAAATCATAAAGCCCGCCGAACAAATATGCATGGATTTGCTGCAACCCTGCATAAGCTTTTTGTTTGCTTTTGCCGTCAATGCTTTCGTCCGCTTTTGTAAACCACTCAATAAACTGAGATGAAATTTTAGCAGGAAATTCTGCTGCAAGTTCAACCACACCTTTCGAGTCTATGACGTCAGTCAAATATTTCTTCCCATCTGAAGCCATAAGTTTGAGTTGGTTAGTATCACTAACCAACTGACTGTTATTTTTCTTTAATTTCGTCTTTAAATATTTCCAATAATTTTTGTTTTTATTGTAAGAAGTTTCATTTCTGATAGCAGAAATCACATCAAGCACACTGAAATACCAATTTGACTTTTCTTCATCCCAAACCGCCCTTACTGGAACATCATTAAAGAACCTTATAGAAATTTTTTCTTTCATTTAATCCTCAAATTTACAACAAAAACTTTGCTTTTTTGATTGTGTCAACTTCTTCCAACTTTTTTGGCACTTTGATAGTATCCGCGTCAACATAAAAACGCATGCCTTGGCTTGAAAAAAATGCAATCATTTCAAAAATATCAAAAAGCGGACAAAGGCAAGGAACTAAAATAATCAAAGAGTAAAGCCCAAGCACCATAAACAAAATAACAGCAAGCACAAAGATTGCAAAAGCAGTTGAGAAAACTCTAAGCCCTCTTCTAAATATAACAATTTTGCCCTTTCTGAATGAAGAAAATACATTTTTATCAAAAACAATCATGGCAGGCGCCCAACCTGCAAGGCAAGTTTCTCTGAAAACCAACAAGAGCGCAGGAATCAAAACAACCACAAATGGCAAAGCGTACATAAATGCAGTGGCTTCAATTCTGGTGATGCCATAAAGAGCAAGCAATAAAACTGCATCAAATGGCAAAGCATAAAGAGTTTTTAAACATGCATAAGGTAAAGATTTGTTAAGTGTGCCAAGAAGAGTGCCTGTAAAAGATTTTTTTGCTGACGCTGACATATAGCCATAGACCATTTCGCATATTGTATATTTGCCAATGTTTGACAAAATTGGCTTAACAATAAACAGCATAATCATAAGATAAATACAAGCGAATGGATTTGCCAAGAAAAGAATATTTACAAATATCAAAATTGCGTTTGCTATATTTGTAAGCGCTGTTGCAACATTCAAACCATAAAAAGTCCCTGAAACAAAATATTCGGCAAGATTATGAGCCTCCCACGCTTCAACAAGCGAAGAATAAAAAACTTGATAGAATGGTACAAGCAAAGCAAATATAATTCCCCAACACAAAATTTGGTACAGCAAATATTTCCATACCTTGTCAAAACTTGCACAAAAAAGCCTAAACGAGTTTTTAAACATCATAATAAAATAATCCAATAAAATTTTGTTAAAGAAAACTTTCTAATGTATTATAGCATGTTGCAAGCAAAAAAACAACTAAATTTAGACAAATACAAAAAAAAGATGTGCCTTAAAGACACTTTCTTTTTTACATTTTTATATCAAGAATTTTATATCTGATTGCACCAGATTGCATATTAACAGTGACAGTTTCACCTTTTTTGTGTCCCAAAAGTGCAGAGCCAACTGGTGAAACGTTTGAAATAATTCCATTAAGTGGGTCGCTTTCTGTTGAGCCAAGAATTTTGTAAGTAACTTCTTCATCAAATTCTTCATCATAAAGTTTTACTGATGAGCCAATTGAAACAGAATCAATATTAACATCTTTTTTCTTGATAATTTCACAATTAAGCAAAATGTCTTCCATTTCGCTGATTTCGGCTTCAATCAAAGCTTGTTTGTCTTTTGCAGCTTCATATTCGCTATTTTCTGAAAGGTCGCCATATTCGCGAGCCATTCCAATTTCTTTAACGACTTCTGGTCTAAGAACTGTTTTATAATGATTTAACTTTTCCTCAAGTTGTTTTTTCCCTTCTGGTGTAAGATAATGTTTTTCCATTGCATTCTCCTTTTGAACGTGTTTACGTGATATTTTACAGCAAATTAAAAATTAAGTCAATAAATTTTATGCTAATTTTATAAATATTTTTGATATTTTTAATCAAAATATATATAAAAAGTGGTCAAAAATTGCTTATTTAGCCATTTTTTCACTTATCGGAGGTATTATGCTCACAATAATTTCTTTTATACTCACAATTTTAGGCTCTCTTAATTGGCTTTTAATCGGGCTTTTACAATATGATTTTGTCGCTGGCATTTTTGGCTATCAAGGCAGTATTTTTTCACGACTTATCTATATTATAATTGGCGCGTCTTGCATTATGCTTGTTGTCAAACTTGTTAAAGGCAAAGGAACAATTGCTGTTTTTTCTAGACGCAACAAAAAAGATTTAGCCAAACATATAGAAAAGATGCAAGCAAAGCCAGCCAATGTTGAAAGCGCTCATGAAAGCATGCCAAAAGAGGAAATTTCAAGTTCTCATCACGCAGACGAGTTTGACGACGACTCTCATTTTGGGCATTATGAGCCATCTATGCCTGAGGAACGTGAACGCCCGCATGAAGAGCATGACGGACTTTTTGACGAACATTTCAACGGATAAAGACTTATAATTTTGCCTTAATAATTATTACTCTGCAAGATTAATATATGTGCAAAAATTTTTATAATGATAAAGGGGCAAGAATGCAAAAAAAATTAGCTTTTTATGTGATAATATCTTTGCTAGCGTGTGGATTTTTCCTCACGCTTTTGCCATATCCCACCTTTTATGTTGGGCATTATAATCTAAGCAACAATGATATTGCAAGAATACATAACAAAAAAGAAGAGGAAAATTATGAAATACTTGAAAACGCTGATAGCATAGCCTTTTGCAAACTAGACTGGAATGATTGCGTAAATGCGCTGATGCCATACGATAAGCCTTTAAACATCATTGATGTTAAAAGCGGAACTCAGTTTCAGATTTGCAGAGTTGGCGGAAGTTTGCATGCTGATATTATTCCTGCAAGCGAAGAAGATAGCACAAAAATCGATAATATTTTTGGAGTTGACCAAGAAAATGAAAAACGCGCTATGATTATTGAAATTCAGCCTAATATTTGGTCGGCATCAAGCATGTGTGGCAAAGCGCATATTCATCAAGACAATTCGTCAAGTCATTATTGTTTGCACTTTGTTGGCTCAAAAGCGCACACAACAAAACTTTCTGATGTTTCACATCAGAAAGCTATCGCCTACGCTTTTAAACATGGCAAAAAATATTTATAAAATTTATTTATGATATGACGCGCCAGCGTTTATCATAAATGCACGATAAAGCTGTTCTAAAAGCATCACCCTTGCCAAATTGTGAGGGAATGTTGCTTTGCCAAAGGACAGCTTATTTTTTATAGAATTTTTAACTTTGTCGCTAACTCCACAAGAAGAGCCAATCACAAAAGTAAGTTCACTTGACACAAGTTCAACTTTTTGAATTTCTTTTGCAAACTCTTCACTTGTCAACTGCTTGCCCTCAATCGCCATAAGATAGCTTATTCCTGAAAGGTGCTTTAAAATATCTTCACCCTCTCGTTCAAGAGTTTTTTCAGTAGAACTTAGATTGTTTTGCTCTGCAATTTCAATAATGTTCAACTTGCAAAATCTAGACAAGCGCTTTTGATATTCCAAACAAGCCTCTTTCCAAAACTTTTCTTTAAGGTTGCCAACGCAGACCACATTGATTGTTATCATAAAAGCCCCCAAACAAGTGTAAACACCGTTACTCCAATGCCAATAACAAAACTTAAAGTCATAGTTGCAATTGTCCAAAAATCTGGCTTATAAGATTGATAGTCTTTCATAATATCCATGTCAATTTTGCTCATATAGCCAAGTTTAACGTTTTTTTCAAGAAACAATTCTTCTACATCAACAATGATTTCTCTCGGCATTTGATTATCTTGCCCAAGCACATCATTTTTGCTTCTGCCAACAGTATCAAGATAATCTTGCTTAACAATCCCCTTGTATATTTCTTCTTGAATGTCTTTAATTCTGTCGTTGCCGCTATCTTGAATAAGTTTTTTTGTAAGTTGCCAAAGCCCGAAGCCAAGCAAGCATAACAAGAGAAAGTTAAACATCAGCCCAGTGACGGGATTTGCCTCCACATTTGTAACTTTATCCAAAAACTTAGTCAGCCAAAGCCCGTTAACTGCCGAGAATGTCACAAGTGTGCTGAGCGCATTGTTCATAAAATGAATAATAATTGCTGGAAAAATGCTGTCACAATGGATTGTTAAATATCCAAGATAAAGCCCGATTATTGTGGCATAGAAAAACTGTTGAATATTCATATGCAAAAGACCAAACAAAAGCGCTGAGATAACAATGGACTTTGTTGCGCCCATGCCAAGAGAGCCTTTTAATAATAGACCTCTGTGAGTTGTTTCTTCGCAAATTGCTGGCAAAAGTGCTGTAAAAATTATGTTTAGAATAAGTAGCCACCAAGGATAACTTTCATACACAACAGTTGCACTTCTAAAACCAATTGCTTCAAGAATGGCTGCAAAGAAAGATGCAATATATGAGTTCAAGAAGAAAACGATAAAGCCAAGAATAACCGCATAAACAATTGTTCTTGAACTGGTTTTTTTATAGCCCCAATAGCTAAGTGTATCAACAGGTTTGTTTTTCATAAGCCCAGAAAACATAAACAAGCAAACTGTGAACATCAATATAATCTGAATAAAAATAGTGCTGACAATGCTTCTGACAACGCCTGGTATAAAGTTCAAAAGACCGAAAGACGACAACAATCTTATGCCCAAAAATAAAAGTACAATCACAAAATAAGTCACATAAGTGGCTCTTGAAAGCTTATTTCTGATAGGAAGATTTCTTATAAAATTTTTTCTCATAGAATTATTGTATTAGTTCCTTTCTTAAAAAATATCTTTTTAGCCAAGATATTTTGTTATAATGCTAACAATCAACAATATAACGCCAATAACAATGCCGACAATAACAAAAATTGAATAATGCTTAATTCTATCTTTTTCAATTTCATTTTGATTCTTTCTTTTAAAATAAAATTTATCTAACAAGAAAATAATCACGCCCGTCAAAATCAAAAGCCCGATTGCAAGAAGATAGAACCACCAAACATTAACAAAATTTAATATATTAACATCGCAATATGCCAATATCACAACAAGTGCATTGTTGATAAAATGCACAATTGCAGAACCCCAGATGCTGCCCGTTCTTAAACAAATCCAACCCAAAATTGCACCCATTATAAATGGATATACAAGTTGCTCTAAACTGCCATGCATAAGAGCAAACATCAACGCCGATAAAAGAATGGCTGTTACATCAGAAAAGTTTTTTCTTAAACCTTGCAAAACAACCCCTCTGAATATCAACTCCTCACAGATTGCTGGCAAAACAGCGACAAGCAAAATAGCAAGCAAACACCAGCCAAAATTATCAAGTGGCAATGGCAAAGATGATAACTCATAATGCAAAATATTTTGCAAAAATGCGTCATGCATGCCCATAAATCCTGTCAGCCCAAACAGCAAAACAGCGCCTAACAATATGCAAATAAGCCCATCTTGCCATCTAAATTTGTTCTTTATAGTGCTAGCCGAATATGAAACCCCTGCAATCTTGTTATACACAAAAAAGATAATAACAAAACTGATTGGAGCAATCAAAGACGATGCAATCGCAATGCCTGAACTGTTTGTTATTTTATCTAAAAGAGCACTATCCCCTCTTGCCGATATAGAAATCAACATAGACACACAAAAGGCTAATATAAGAGGCAAAAGCATAGCAAAAATAAATACTTTTCCGCTATCGTCATTTGTGTAAAAGTTTCTTTTGTCGAATTTTTGTAAATTTTTGTCGTTTTTCTCAATTTTTGATGTATTCATGGGTCTATTATACAATATTACAACAAAAAACACAAGAAAAGACTTTACTTTTTTAAAATAAAATGCAATACTTGAAATATGAATAAGTTTATGGATGAAGCTTTGCTTTTTGCAAACAAAGCATATAACAAACAAGAAGTGCCAATCGGCGCAGTTATTGTAAAAGACAACAAAATTATTGCAAAGGCGTTTAACTGTCGCGAGCGCAAGCAAAATGCGCTTTATCACGCAGAAATTTTGGCGATAAACAAGGCATGCAAAAAGCTTAAATCTTGGCGACTAGACAACTGCGAATTGTATGTGACATTAGAGCCCTGCCCTATGTGCGCGGGGGCTATTGCCAACGCACGACTCAAAAAAGTTTACATAGGCGCACATGAAAAAACAAGCGAGGATAATTTATGCGAGGCAATTTTGACAAGCCCACGATTAAATCACAAAGTTGAATTTGAGTTTTTATCTGAATATGAAGCCCCTTGCAAAAAACTTTTAACCGACTTCTTTAAATCAAAAAGATAATATTGTCATACTTTTCTTTTAAAGAAAAGTATGCAAAAGAAATATATTTTGCGCTGCTCAATTATTTCATTATTTTCGCAGCGCAAAAAAGATTTACTTTCTCCTCTTTCAAAAATAAACAGTGCTAACTTGCCACATAAAATCAGTTTATCATCGAATGTTTGACCTATAACTAATATAACAAAAATCCTTCAGCAACCGTCAATATGACAATTTCGCAAGAGGGCTTTCTCCGTGCCGTGTTGCTCTATTCAAAATGACTTCTTGGCAATCAATCAAAAAATAATTAAAGTCAAAATAAGCCTTTCAAAGATTTGTATAAATCAAGAAAGGCTTGTTATAAACTTTTAATCCTTCAAAAATGTCAAGCAAAATTTCATTTGCGAGGTGAAGATAAATTTTATCGAACCTCGCAAATTAATTTTCTTTTGCTTACTTTTCTTGCAAGAAAAGTAAGACAATAATCACAACAACTTAAAAAGTTGCTCGTTAAATTCTTCGTCAGTGATTTTCCCCTCTGCTTTAAGCCTGCGAAGTTCTTCAATCTTGCGGGCTTTTTCTTTCTCAGAAAAAGTTCTGCCATCGTTTTCAACCTCTTCCTTAGGCGAAAAATACACATCGTCATGAGGTTTAACCCAAACAATATCAGGGATAAACAATGTAATCAATAAAAGCACTGATGGCACAGAAAAAGTATTCAAAATCACAATCATGAAAAACGCACTCATAAAATACATGTTTCTTCCTCGGAAATGCCTACCCTTGCCAGCAATAGAATAAATCAACAATCCCGTTGCGACAAGATAAGCAATGATACCTAAAATTTCATAAATTCCGAAAAATATAGCGGTGGAAGTAATTGCTCCCGCCTTGATTGCAGAAATAAAATATTCAATTAACATATAAACATTAAAAGCAATCGAGCAAATGCTAAGCACAATTGCAGCGATAATCAATGCATATTTTGTCTTGTTCATAATTTTCTCCTAACTTAAATATACTCTTAAAGAAAATATTTGTCAAATTTGTTTTGAAGAAATTGCAAATTTAAGTATACTTATTTTGTAATATTTTGTTTTTTAGGAGAATTTATGTTAAATATAGTGATAACAGGCGCGTCAAGCGGAATTGGCAAAGCCTTTAAAGAATATTATGAAAAGCGTGGAGATAAAGTTATAAATATATCACGCGAGCAAGACGCTGATTATCCTTGCAACATTGTGGACAGAGAAGCCATGGAAAAAGTTTTTGCTGACATTGCCACAAAGATTGATAAGATTGACATTCTTATCAACTGTGCAGGCTTTGGAGTATCAGGCGCTGTTGAAACTGTTCCTCTTGAAACTGTCAAATCTATTTATGATGTAAACATAATCGGCAATGTCAATGTAATCCAACTTGGACTTCCGCTTATGCGAGAAAAAAGCAAGATTGTCAACATCAGTTCGGTTGCAGCATTTTTCCCTACCCCATTTCGAGGATATTATGGTTCAAGCAAAGCGGCAGTCAGCATGCTGACAGACAGTTTACGCATGGAACTTAGCAGAACTGGCATTCAAGTGACTGCCATTTGTCCATCAGAAATCAGAACAAATTTCTCTAAAAACAGAGTTAAAAGCACTGAAACAAATGAGCGTTATGGCAATGCGATTGCACGCTCGACTGAAATTATTGAAGCGCGTGACCACAAGCGCATGCCACTTGAAAAGGCGGCAAAAATCATGCTTAAATGGATAAACAAAAAGCACCTTAAACCTGAATACATTATGTCATTCAAGTTCAAACTTTTATACAGAGTTATCAGGCTTGCGCCAAAAGGTTTATATCTCAAAATCTGTTCAAGATGTTTCAATAAAACAAAATAATTTTTTCTCTCTTCTTTTTTGAAAAAAAGAAGCAAAAAACTTTTGACTTATTAACGCTTTAATATTTTTGCATTTAATGGTTCCGTTATTATAATAGTTTCGCAAAAATAATAAAGCGTTAATGACAAAAATTTTAAACTTAATTTTTAAGAAGTAAAAGATAAATCAAAAATAAACCTTTCGACAACTTTGAAAAAGTTTAGAAAGGTTTATTTAGTTTTCTTTTGCTTACTTTTCTTTTAAAGAAAAGTAAGTTATTCATCCTAAATTAATATACATCAACATCGGGCTTTGATTGCTTTTCTGGAAGCTCAACCACAAGCGCCTCAGTTGTAAGCATGGTCGCTGAAACAGACGCCGCGTTTTGGAGTGCTGACCTAGTAACCTTTGCAGGGTCAATTATTCCGCGCTCTAACATATCGCAATATTCTAAGTTTAATGCGTCAAAGCCGTAAGCCTTTTTGCTGATATTTTCATAAATATTGTTCACAACAACACCGCCATCAACGCCTGCATTCTTGGCGATTTGACGGATAGGCTCTTCAATAGCTTTGAGTATAATGGACGCGCCTGTCTTTTCGTCACCATCAAGAGTTTCGATAAGCTCTTGAATTTTTTTGCTAGTTTTTAATAGCGCAACTCCACCGCCAGGAACAACCCCCTCTTCTGATGCCGCCTTGGTCGCCGCAAGAGCGTCCTCAATGCGAAGCTTTTTCTCTTTCATTTCAACTTCTGTTGCAGAGCCAACCTTGATAACTGCCACGCCTCCTGCAAGTTTAGCAAGACGTTCGTTCAACTTTTCAAGCTCATAATCACTTGTTGTTGCTTTTATTTGCTCGCGAAGCTGACCAACTCGAGACGCGATAGCCTTTGCGTTGCCTGCCCCCTCAACAATAGTTGTGCTGTCCTTGTCAATCTTAACGCTCTTAGCTCTGCCAAGCATGTCAACCGTTGTTGTTTTAAGGTCAAGCCCAAGCTCGTCGCTTATAACTTTTCCGCCAGTCAAAATTGCAATATCTTCAAGCATAGCTTTGCGCTTGTCGCCAAAACTTGGTGCTTTAACAGCCACGCAAGTGAAAGTTCCACGAAGTTTGTTGACAATAAGCGTAGTCAAAGCTTCGCCCTCAACCTCGTCGGCAATTATAAGCAACTTCCCGCTCTCTTTTACGATAACTTCCAACAGTGGCAAAAGCTCTTGAATGTTTGAAATCTTTTTGTCTGTAATAAGAATATATGGATTGTCAAGCTCAGCAATCATTTTTTCAGTATTTGTTGACATATATGCAGAAAGATAGCCTCTGTCAAATTGCATTCCCTCAACAATAGAAAGCTCCGTGTTCAAAGTTTGGCTTTCCTCAACTGTGATAACGCCGTCTTTGCCAACCTTTTCCATAGCGTCTGCAATCAACTTTCCAACTTGCTCGTCGCCAGCAGATATGGATGCAACCTGAGCAATTGCTTTGCTGTTTTCAACAGGTTTGCTTATTGCTTTAATTTCATTAACAGCCACGTCAACGGCTTTAAAAATTCCTTTTTTCAAAATAATAGGATTAGCGCCAGCTGCAAAATTTTTCATGCCCTCGCGTACAATCGCCTGAGCCAAAACGCAAGCAGTGGTTGTTCCGTCACCTGCAACATCGTTTGTCTTGACAGAAACTTCTTTTATAAGTTCAGCACCCAAGTTTTCGCAAGGGTCGTTAAGCTCGATTTCCTTTGCAATAGTCACGCCATCATTTGTAATAAGTGGCGTAGCAAACTTTCTTCCCAAAATAACATTTCTGCCCTTTGGGCCAAGTGTGATTTTAACAGTATCCGCAAGAGTGTTAACCCCCTTTTCAAGAGCCTTTCTTGCTTCAATTCCCTCTAATAATTTTTTAGCCATAACCTCTCCTTATTTAAGTTTAGCCAAGATATCAGCTTGGCGAACAATAACATATTTTTTACCCTCAAATTCAATTTCAGTGCCTGCGTATTTAGAAAATAATACATCATCACCAACGGCAACTTTCATGCCAACATCTTTGCCGTCAAAAGTAGTTCCGTCACCAATTGCAACAACCTTAGCTTCTTGCGATTTATCCTGCGCAACGGTTGGC
Organism: uncultured Clostridia bacterium; assembly: GCA_947649575.1. Lineage (GTDB taxonomy): Bacteria > Bacillota > Clostridia > Christensenellales > UBA1242 > Caccovivens. The sequence continues at coordinate 10,888 of CANSRZ010000007.1, forward strand.
AGAATAATCCCTGACGCAGTTTCTTCTTCTGGTGCTTTTGGCAATAGCACAACCCTGTCAAAAATAGGCTTAATATTCATAAATCCTCCTTAATTACAAAACAATTATATTCCTTTTTTGCAAAAATGTCTAGCAACTTGCTTAAATTTTTGCGCATAGAATGTTTGTTTTTGTCATACACATAAATTGTATTAAAAATTTATGAAAAGTCAATATTCACTGCCAATAAAAGCTATAAAATCAAAAAAAGTACTGTTAATAAGTGCTTTTCTTTTGCTTTTTGGCGTTTGTTTGGCAATTGCTCATATAGTTTCAGCTTTGATTATCCCAACAAGTACGCAGGTTAATGCAAATCTTTCAACGCCAACATTCAAAATATATTTTATCTCACTCAGCAAATCGCAACTAGAAAATTCAGCTTACTCGCTTGCTGGTGATTATCAAAAGCTTGGCGCTGGTGGCTATGTTTGGAAATATCAAGATTATTATCACGTAATTGCAAGCTGTTATGAAAAAGAAAATGATGCCGTGCTTGTGCAGAACAACATCAAGCTTAATCAAAATTTGGATAGCGAAATATTTTCAGTTGATTTTACACCGCTCTCATTTGCTGGCGACTATGAACAAGAACAGAAAAAAGTGCTTGCAAAAAGCCTTAAATCATTCTATATAACCTATCAGTCTCTTTATGATATAGCAATCAGCCTCGACACAAATGTATATAATGATATCTCTGCACGTCTGGCAGTAAACTCTACCTATTCATCGCTAAACGCCATTGTCAAAGATTTTAATACAATCTTTGCTGACACCCAAACAGAGCCACTCAAAATCTTAGCCCATCACATGAATAAAGCAAACTCAATTTTAGAAAACTTATGCTCAGCAAAGCCCATAAATCAAGGTCAAACATATTCTTCACTTATCAAATATCGCTACACACAACTCTTGTCGACCTATTATGAACTGTTATCAAACTTTTAACCAGCCCAAGCACTGGTCACAATCCAACTATTCGACGATTATCTATAAGCAAATATAATATATGATTATATCCGTTCTTAACAAACCAAAAACTAAACACTCCAGATGTTCGACGCCTATCTCGGCAAGCCATGGATTAATGCAAATCAAATTTTTGCATATTAAACAAAAATTCACAAAATCATTTCTCAACTTTAATAAATAAAAAAACGCCAATGGCGTTTTTTATTTATTAACCAATTTCGATTACAGGTTCTGCTTTTGCATTCTCAATCACTTGGAAAGTTTTGCAAGATACTTCATAAGCCACGCGATCTTCATACACATCAGGTTGAACTTGCTTTTTATAGCCACGTGATTGAATGCGTCCCTCAAGTTCAATTTTAGTTCCAACGTCCAAGCGCCCCATAAACTGAGCGCTTTTCCCCCAAGAAATACAAGGAATATAATCTGATTTATTGTTGCTAACTCTGTTAACAGCCATAAGCGCGTCACAGATAACTCTGTTAAACGGAGTTCCTCTTAATACTGGAGGCTTACAAATATAGCCAACAAGTTTAAGATAATTTGATTGTTCAATTTCTATTTTGTTTGCCTCACTTTCAGGCAAAATGTTTTTAGCAAAGAAATATAAAATAAGTTTACTTCTGTCACCGATAAGTTTATTTAAACTTCTGTACTCTCCCGTCACAGCAATGTTTTTGCCCTCTTCAAGCTTTGCCATATCGTCAATCAGACGCTCGCCAATAGTCACTGGCAAAATGTCAACATTGTCTGATAATCGTTTTACTTCCAGCATAATTTCATAAAAGTTTTCGTCAAACGCCTCGTGCGTTTTAACAGGGCCTCTTACAATTTTACCTGCAAGCTGACCTGAATTTGAGTTTACTAGTTGTTCATTAAAAATACTTGTGTTCATTAAAAATTTTCTCCTTATTATTTTTTGATTTGTTTTCCTGTGCTGTCAATAACATAATTGTCATGATAAATTAATTCCCCAACACTTGTAACTTTATACCCTCTGTTTTTAAGATTTTCAAGTACCAATTTTGTAGATTGAACAACATTATCTGCGTTATTGTGCATCAAAATTATTGAGCCCTCACTTAAATTGTTCATAACACGAGAATTAACATCAGCTGCTGAAAGCCCTTTCCAGTCAAGGCTGTCGATATTCCATTGAATAGTCTTCAATCCAAGATTGTCAGCAACAGAAATAACTGTGTTGTTATATGAGCCAAATGGCGCTCTAAAAAGATTAACCTCTTGACCAGTAATATCAGTTATTTTCTTCATAGATGTTTCAAGCTCACTCTTAACAGTGTCGGCATTCTTTTTTGCAAGGTCTGGATGAGTATCAGTATGAGTTCCAATTTCCATACCCGCATCTTGAATAGCTTTCACTTTTTCTGGAAATTTGTCAATCCAAAAACCAACAAGAAAGAATGTTGCTTTGACATCATATTCTTTAAGAACAGCCAAAATATCCTCTGTTTTATCCGCACCCCAAGCGGCGTCATAAGAAATTGCCACCTTTTTCTCATCAGTTTGAACATTATAGATTGGCACAAGTCTTGTGCTTTGCCCGAAAAAGACATCAGCGCAAGCACCTCCGTTGAAAGAAATGGCTAAAAGAACTACAACAATAGCCATGCCAAGAACAATTTTGATAGTTCTCGATTTGATAACGCAAAACGGCATAACAAACCTCACTTTTAAATATAAAACTTTGCTTAAATTTTCACAAGGCGGATTTTGCCGAAATATTGCTAAATATGTCAGCCCCTGTCGAAAGTTAAAGCCTAAGGTAAATATATTTTTTGAACTCAAAAATATGACAAAAAGTAAACAAAAAAAGAACTATTTTCAAAATAGTCCTTTTCTTTATTATTAAATTATAAAGTTTTGAATTGAGAAGAATTTTTTCTTTATAATCTCATTTCCTGTTGTCAAGCGCTCGCTTTCTGGGATTTTCTTGGTTTCAAGCGGAAGTATTTTTAGCCCGAAATCTACGGCAAGCACACAGCCATCCCCTTTGCAAGCATAGACAATTTCAGTTGAGCCTTTTGCAAAGTTGATATATTTAAGCCCCTTTCTATATCTCTGCGACAATGGGAATTGAGATAGATTAATCCTCTTGATATAGCCGTTATTTGTCACGCAAACAACTGTTCCAAAGTCAGCCTGACCAGCAAATACAACGCTGTCGTCTCCCTCCAAATTAACGCCTTTAACCCCGCCAGAAACACGACCTTGAACAGGCACTTCACTTGTTTCAAAGTTAAGTGACATGCCAAGTCTTGTCAACATCAACACACCTTTGCCTTGTTTATCAACTTCAACGCCAATAACTTCATCCTTATCCGCCACCTTAGCAACCTGATAGAAAGTTTTATTAACAACGCAGTCGTCAAAAGCAGATTTTTTAATCATTCCACCCTTAGTGAAGAACAACAAATCACCACCTTTTTGAACAGGCAAGATTTTGATAACATGTTCATCAACCTTAGCGCCCTTTTCTATGCTAGAAAGAGTATAGCCTTTTTCTCTAAGTTTGCAATCTCTGAGTTTGTCCACTTGAACCTTAAAGCAGTTGCCAAGATTTGTGAACATAAGCACTGTTTCATTGCCTGCAAAACTGTAAACTTGTGTATGAACATCAGTGATTGTTGAATTGTCATTCAAATTCTTTTGCGACATTGAATAATTTTTAGCACTCACCTTTTTGATAGTTTTGCCAGCGCTGAGAGCAATAACATAATTTTTATCCTCTTGACCGTCATTAGGATTATTGTTTTCTTCAATCTTAATTTCCGCAGATTTCAAGATATGACTACGACGTGGAGTTGCATAATTTTTCTTAATTTCCAAGAGTTCTTTCTTAACAACGTCATATTGCATTTTCTTAGAAGCCAAAATGCTTTCATAAAGAGCAATCTTGGCTTTAAGCTCTTTAAGTTCCTCTTCAAGCTTATTAACTTCCAAATTGACAAGTCTTGCAAGACGCATATCAAGTATTGCCTGAGCTTGACGTTCAGAAAGCTTAAACTTTTCACGCAGTCTTTGTTTTGCTTCACTAACACTGACTGAAGTTTTGATAATCTTGATAACAGCGTCAATATTTTTTATAGCAATCAAAAGTCCTTCAACAATATGAGCGCGCTCTTTTGCTGCGTTAAGGTCAAACTTAGTTCTTCTTATAATAATCTCACGCTGATAAGCTGTGTAATAAGAGATTATCTCCATCAAGCCCATTTGTTTAGGCTTTCCGCCAGCGATTGCCACCATATTGATAGCAAAAGAAGATTGCAAAGCTGTTGATTTATACAGATTTTCCAAAATCTTTTTAGGCTTTGCGTCTTTCTTTAATTTTATAACGGCGCGCATTCCGTGTCTATCACTTTCATCGCGGATTTCTTGAATAGCCGAATATTTCTCTTTTTCAGTTTCTTTAAGTTCTGCAATTTTTTGAAGCAATTGTGCTTTGTTCACTTGATAAGGCAGTTCTGTGATAACAATGCTTGTTTTATCACCCGCTGTTTCCAACGCCACTTTTGCCCTCATGATAATCTTGCCCTTGCCTGTCGAATAAGCACTTTCAAGTCCGTCGCCAAGGATTAATTCTCCGCCTGTTGGGAAATCTGGAGCTTTGATAATCTTCATCATCTCAGCAAGTTTTATGCTTGGACTGTCAATATAAGCAACAACGCCGTCAATAACTTCACCTAAGTTATGTGGCGGAATATTTGTAGCAACGCCAACAGCAATACCTGACGCACCATTGACCAAAAGGTTTGGAAATCTGCCTGGAAGCATATCAGGCTCTTTTAAAGTATCATCAAAGTTCAAGCTCCAACGAACAGTTTCTTTGTCAAGGTCACGGAGAAGTTCAAGTGCCAGCGGAGCCATTCTTGCTTCTGTATAACGCATAGCAGCTGGGCTATCCCCGTCGATTGACCCAAAGTTTCCATGGCCGTCAACAAGAGGAGCGCGAAGCACAAAATCTTGGCTCATACGGCACATTGCGTCATAGACCGAGCTATCGCCATGCGGATGATATTTACCCAAGCAGTCACCCACAAGACGTGCTGATTTTCTATAAGGTTTATCAGGAGTCATGCCAAGTTCAAGCATAGCATACAAAATACGACGTTGAACAGGTTTAAGGCCGTCCTCAACACGAGGAAGTGCTCTATCCATAACTACTGTTTCAGTGTAAGGAATCATTGATTCATGCAAAACAGCGCGGAGAGATTTTGATATAATACCAGTATTCCCCTCGTTATTATCGCCAGCATCAGAAAGACCCCATTCATCGGTCTTATTTTCTTCATCTCCGAGCATGCTCATTTGCCCGTCAATAATTCCGTTATTTAATTCATCACTCATTTTCACCTCCCACAAGCTTAACGCTTGGCGATTGTATAAAATCTTTATTCAAAGTCAAAATTTATTTGTTCAAGAACCAAATGTTAGACAATTATCTGCAAACTGTAATCAAATGCAAAGTGCAATCGTTCACAAGCCAAATATTTGCACCCATTTTAATAATTTTGCAAAATCTGGCTCGCTATTTACTTTCTTTATAATTCTTGATAAAATCGTCCTCTCTATCAAAGTTGGCATGCTGATTGATATATGCTTTTCTGGCTTCAATGTTATCACCCATAAGCGTTGACACCATTTTTTCAGCCTCAGCCGCGTCCTCAATGGTCACTTGCACAAGCGTTCTATTTTCAGGATCCATAGTTGTTTCCCAAAGTTGTTCAGGGTTCATCTCGCCAAGACCTTTGTATCGCTGAATTAGATAGTTTTTGCCTGCTCGCTGTGTAGCCATAGGCAGTTCAGCATCGGAATAAACATATTCGCAATAGTCTTTTTTATAAACCTTATACAAAGGAGGCATTCCAATATATACATGCCCGTCATTGATAAGTTCTCGCATATAGCGGAAGAAGAATGTCAAAAGTATTGCACGGATATGCGCACCGTCTTGGTCAGCATCGGAAAGAATAATAACTTTGTTATAACGCAAAGTAGACAAATCAAAATCTTCACCAAAACCTGTATCAAGCGCTGAAATAATAGTTCTAATTTCTTCGTTTGCAAGCACTTGGTCAATACGCTTTTTCTCTGCGTTCAAAGGCTTTCCTCTTAAAGGCAAGATAGCTTGGAAACGTCTATCTCTTCCTTGCTTTGCACTGCCTCCCGCAGAATCACCCTCAACAATAAACAGTTCACTTTTTGTTCTATCTCTTGAAGTTGATGCTGCAAGCTTGCCAACAAGGTTAAAGTTTTCAGCTGAGTTCTTTGCACGTGTAAGTTCTTTTGCCTTTTTGGCAGCAATTCTCACTTTTGCCGCACCTTTGGCTTTGTTGACAATAATTTCGCCAATCATAGCATTTTTCTTATCTGCCAAAAACTTAGCAAGTTCTTTAACAGTCAAAGTTTCAACTGAGGTTTTAGCCTCAGGATTGCCAAGCTTAGTCTTGGTCTGTCCCTCAAATTGGACATTGTTCATTTTAACATTCAAAACAACAGTTATTCCCTCTCTGAAGTCCTCACCCAAAAGATTGTCCTCTTTGTCTTTCAAAAAACCTTCGCTTCTCGCAAAATCATTCATCACTTTTGTGAAAGCACTCTTAAAGCCAGTTTCGTGAGTTCCACCCTCGATTGTCGGAATGTTGTTTACAAACGAGAAAGAGTTTTCTGTATAACTATCAGTATATATAAAAGCAACTTCCAAGTCAAAATTTTTCTCTTCAGCATGAAAATACACAGGCTTTGAGTACATCTTGTTTTTGCCCTCAACAAGATATGTCACAAAGTCTGCAATTCCGCCCTCAAAATGAAAAACTTCACTGCTTCCAGTGTTTTCATCATTTAAAATAAGTTTAAGCCCTTTGTTTAAGAAAGCAAGTTCCCTTGCTCTAACGGCAATCGTGTCATAGTTAAAAGTCAATTCTCCAAACATTGCGCTGTCAGGCAAGAATGTTACGCGCGTTCCTGACTTGTCCGTCTTGCCCACTTCGCGAAGAGGATATTCAGGCTTCCCGCTATGCATTTTGCCGTCGTCACCCAAATAAGAATGAAATTTTATTTCATATTCCTTGCCATTTTTGAAAACTTCAACTTTGCACCATTTTGATAATGCGTTTGTGACCGATGCACCAACGCCGTGAAGCCCGCCAGAAAATTTATAGTTGGAATTGTTAAACTTTCCGCCCGCATGCAAAGTGGTGTAAACAACCTCAACGCCAGATTTGTGAAGAGTTGGATGCATATCAACTGGGATACCGCGTCCATTATCTTCAACGGTTGCACTGCCGTCTTTGTTAAGAGTTATAGAAATTGTGTCGCCATAACCATTCGCAATTTCATCAATAGCATTATCCACAATTTCCCACAAAAGATGATGTAAGCCTTTGATGCCAGTTGTGCCGATGTACATGCCAGGACGAAGCCTAACCGCATCAAGTCCCTCAAGCACGACAATGTCTTTTGAATCATAATTTTGTTCAGCCATAAAAACTCCTTGTTATGGATTATTTATATAACAAGTATAACAAAATTTTTTTAATAATAAAAACAAATTTGCATGATTTTTACAATAAAAATAAGTAATTTTTAAATTTTTCGTTCTTTCTATCATTCAGTAAACGCCTATGCCAAAAGTTTGAATTAATGCATATTTATATATTTTTTAGTATATTTATACATGCATTTTCTCTATGCTTCTTTGATAAATAATTTACTCTTGTTATGCATAAAATATCAACAAGGAGAAAAATATGAAAAAAATTGTTTTGACTGGTGGTGGAACTGCTGGGCATATTTATCCTGCTTTGGCTGTTGCAGAAAATTTGGGCATGGATTATGAGGTTCATTTTGTGGGCGGAAGCGGAATGGAAAAGGCAATCTTAGCAAAAGAAAAGAATATAACTTTTCACGAAATTAGAACTGTTAAATTGCAAAGAAAATTAACTTTTAAAAATCTATTAATTCCTTTCAAATTATGGTCAGCTGTTAAGGATGCGAAAAAAGTTTTAAAAGAAATTCAGCCAAATATTATTTTTTCAAAAGGCGGTTTTGTTTCAGTGCCAACTGTTATCGCTGGCAAAAAATTAGGTATTCCAATTGTTAGTCATGAAAGCGATTTATCTTTTGGTCTTGCAAACAAAATTATCCTCAAACATTGCAATGTGATGTGTTGCGCCTTTCGCGAAACTGCCAAAAACAAAAAATGCGTTTTCACTGGTCAGCCTATTCGAAATAAGGTTTTCAAGGGCAACAGAAGCAATATTTTAAAGCAAGGCTGTTTTGATAACTCGCTTCCAAATCTGCTTGTGATTGGAGGCTCGCTGGGTGCAAAATTTATCAATGAACAAATTTGGAAAAACTTAGATGAGTTAACTCAAAAATATAATATTGTTCACATAGCAGGCAAACAAGCAACAGAAAAACATGAGCATAAAAATTACATCCAAGTTGACTATGCTGAAAACATTGGCGATTTCTATGCCTTTGCTGATTATGCAATTTCGCGCGCTGGCTCTGGTGTTATAAATGAGTTATTGGCTCTGCGCATTCCTGCCCTTTTAATACCATTATCAAAAGCTTGCTCACGCGGAGATCAAATAGAAAACGCAAAACTTTTTCAAAAAATGGGCATTGCTGAAATGCTAGAAGAAGAAAAATGTGATAATAAAAATTTATTTAATAAGCTTGATAATTTAATAAAAAATTGTGAAAAACTTAAAAAAAACATGAATTTAACGCAAAATTTCAATTCTAGCCAAGAAATTGTTAAAATTATAAGCAAAACTGAAAAGAAAAATCCTCTTGCGTAAATTGTTAAAAAAGAAAGTAATATATCAAAATTTGATATATTACTTTTATATTAAAGTGCTTAAATTTGGATAGCCATAACCCTCAAAATTTTTGTTTAATGTGATTGGCTTGCACACCGATATCAATTTTTCTTTAATATAGCGTGGTTTTAAGTATGGATTTTTCTCAAGCAGTAAACATGCCATACCAGCTATCATAGGCGTTGCCACGCTTGTTCCGCTAAGCTTTGTATAGAAGTCAGAAATTCCGCAAGAAGTGATGTCAACAGACGGCGCAACAAGGTCAGGTTTAAATCTTTTAAAGGCAGGGCCTCGTGAAGAAAAATCTGCAATCTCAAAAAAATTCTCTTCAAAATTGTCGTCAATTCTGTTATCGTCAAAGCCTCCAACCGTGATAATTTGACTGCTTACGCCAGGGCTTTTTATGGTCTGATATTCAGGACCGCTATTGCCCGCCGCAGCAACAACAGTAATCCCCTCTTGCCATAACGCTTCCGCCCCACTCATTATAGGATCATTATAGCCAAGCGGTTCACTGCCAAAACTCATGCACACAACTTTGATGTTGTACTTCTCATGATTTTGATAAACCCATTCCATGGCGTCCAAAATTTTATCAGCAGAGGCTTCCCCTAATCCGTTCAAAGCTTTTAATGAAATGATATCCGCGCATGGAGCAACTCCGCAAAATTTGCCTCCTGAAAGCACGCCTCCGCCAGCACAAACTCCTGCAACAAAAGTTCCATGTCCATTGTCGTCATAATTTTTTTCTTTATCCAATATGAAATCTTTAAAAAATTTTATACGCTTCTCGCCAATCAAAAAATCCGCATGCGATGATATGCCAGTATCTATAAAAGCAATTGTAATGCCTTTGCCAGTAAGCGAAGTTTTGTCAACCCCCAAAATCTTTTTTGACACATCAATAAGCACACTGGCACAGGCTACTGAATAGATTTTGCTTACACTTGCCAATGAAGAAATTGCAAATAGCTGAGCCCTTGTTATCAAAACGCGAAAAGAATTTATGAATAAATATTCATGCAATATTTTGATCTGTTTATGTAAAAAATAGTGCTTTGCTCTATTAAAATTTCTTGCTTGAACAATACATTCAATCTCACAAACTTTTGAGAACGCTTGCACTTTGCCAAGCAAAGTTTTGTCAATTTTATCTAAATTCATCTTAATGTGTTCAACATCCTTTTTAAATTTTCAAAATCTTTTTCTGGCAAATAGCCTCTTAACCCCTCAACCTGAGACAGCAAGTTATTGAAATCAAATGAGCCATTTTGTTTTTGTTTAAAAACCTCTTGATATAATTTTGCAGTTGCCTCTTCCTGTGAAAGATTTTTGATTTTGTTGTATTCACTCATGACATCATCTTGAACGCTTGCGTTATAAAAATTTGCATTTGAATTAACGTTTGCTTGCTTTTCTTCTCGTTTTATGTTTTGCTCTCCAAAACTTGATAAACTGTTTCTCATTTTGCCTCCTATTTCATTATATGAATGCAACACAAAATGTTGATGCACTATTTTTGCAACACAAGAATATATAAAAATATGGATAATAATATTTTGCAAATGCTTAGCGGGCTTATGAACAATAATTCCGCTCAAAATTTCAATAATTCTAATACCTCACATCAAACACCTCTCTATCCAGTTGAGGCATATTCTTTTTCAAACTCGCAAAACAATCAGAGTTTCAGCCAAGTCAATAATGAAAATAATTCAACCAATATAAACAGCATGCTTCCCCTTTTAATGTCAATGATGAACCAAGGAAATGGCAATCAATTTGAAGCTTTAACAAAATTGTTTTCAAACTCTTCTGGCAGTCAAGACATCTCTTCTTTAGCCACACTGTTTTCTTCCTTAAATAAGAAAAAAAAGGAAGAAAAAAAAGAAGAGCCAACTTCTTCTATTCAAGAATTGCAAGCAGGTTCTCTTCCTCAAAATGATATTATTTTTTAAATTTAGTTATCCAAACTTTCAACAACAGAGCCGTTTTTAAAATATACATTGCGTTTGCAAAGTTTTTGTGCAATTTCTGGTTTTGTAGTAGCAATCAATAAAGTTGTGCCTTTTTTCTTCAAACCTTTAATCAAATCAATAATAACCTCTTTGGTTGCTTCTCCTATGCCATCAAAAATATTATCAATCATCAAAAGTTCAAGCTCGCGGAACATCAGCCTTATAAAAGATAACACATATTTTTCATCCAAAGATAAATCTTTAACCTTTGTGTCTTTCAACTTTTCAAGTGAATAGTCTATAAGCGTTTGATTTATTTTGTTTTCAAGTTCGCTTGAGCTGACTCCCCTTTTTTTAAGGATATATTTAAAATTTTCATAAACAGTTTTCTTTTCCAAAAATACAGGCGTTGCAGGAACATATCCAGCACTGATATCAGTTTTATAGTTCAATTTTTTAAGCGGAATATCTTTAATATACACTTCACCTTTTGTAGGTTTTTCTAGTTTTGCAAGAACTCTAAGCAAAGTTGTCTTTCCGCTTTCATCTTCACCAACAAGCGCAACACTTTCGCCCTGCTCCACTTTCAGATTAATGTCATAAAGCGCAAAATATTCCCTTGTGAACTTCAAAAACAGATTTTTAACCTCTAACATACTTTCTCCTTTAAAGTATTTTACTATAAAAACAAAAAAAATGCAACCAAATGTTGCTTAATTTTTTCTCTTCTTTTCTTTATAAAGAAAAGCCAGCCTAAGCGCTGGCAACTAAAAAAGATAAATATGTTATTTATAGTAATGCAATATCTGGTAGCCTTTTCTCGAAAAGACAACCTAATTAACTTTCAGCACAAACTCTTTTGAGATATTCATTGAGCCTGTTAAGACCTCGCCAGTACCTTGCACATTTGGCTCAACATCTCCAACAACAACGCGAAAAGTTAATTTGATTCTCTCGGTGCTATTAAAAATATATGTTTGCGTCAAAGCTTCGCCAAATTTATCAAATTGCTCTGTATTAGGCTTATTTTCTGCCATTGCAAGCAGAAAGGTCATTGAATACCACTTATCCTTTTCAGCAAAAGCTATGCTTTGCTTTTCCTGCCCCTCTTCCCAAACAATAACGTTGTCTATCTTTTTATCGCACTTCACATAAATATCAACGCCTTTATCCTCTATGCGCTTGTCATCCAAAAAAGAAACCCGAATGCCATAATTGTCACTCGCCGCTGCAGTAATCTCAGTTATATTTGCAGCATTAATCTCGGTAGCATTTTCGCAACTTGAAAAAGCCAAGCCACAACTAACGCACATAAAACTTGCAAAAAGCGCTATTAATGCATATTTAGAATTTTTTTTAGCTTGAACCATAACTCTCCTCCAATTTGAAAGAATTATAGCCAAAAACATAAGTTTTTAAACAAAAAAAGTACTAAAAGCACTTAAAACGCATTTTCGATATGGTTGATTTTTTCATCCAAAATTTCAATAACATCAAATCGTACATTGGCGTCGGTCAAATGTTTTGCACTTAAATAAGCAATTGCAGTACTGCGAACTTTTTGCTGTTTTGCAGGCGTTACAAACTCGCTAGGGCTGCCAAATTCAGAATTCATACGTGCTTTAACTTCAATAAAAACAATATATCCCTTGTGCTTAGCAATTATATCAATCTCGCCATATTTATTTTTAAAATTCGTTGCCAAAATTTTATAGCCATTATCTTCCAAAAACTCTTTAGCGTCATGCTCGCCAATTGCTCCCTCAATGTAACCCTTTAATCCCATACATCTCCTTTATATGTGTTACTTTTTTTTAAAGAAAAGTAACCAAAAGAAAACTAAATTGCGACACTTGATAAATTCTTTCTCGTCGTGTCGCAAATGAATTTGCTTTTAATTCGCTTAACAAATTATAAATTAAATTTTAACGCTTTGCAAGATTTGCAAATTTGTTAATTTTAGAAATTCTTTAAAGCAAATTTAAAAAGCGTTAAAACTTAGATTTCTTTTGCTTCTTTTCTCAAAAAGAAAAGAAGAGAATAAATCAATCTAATGTAATTTTACCGATGCGACCTTTGCGGAAATCGTCTATTAAAGCAATTGACGCGCGGTCAATATCAAGCTCGCCACCGCTGATAACAAAGCCTCGGACTTTTGCAATATCTTCAAGAGTTTCTGCATCTTTGTAACGCTCGGCTAACAAATTCGAATATTGTTCTTGCAATAATTTTAAAAGTTCATAGGCAAGCTCAGTTTGCTCAACAACCTCGTCTTTAATTGAGCCAATAAAAGCAAGCTTCTTGGCTATTTCTTGGTCAGCAAGGTTTGGATAAAGCGTCCCTGGCGTGTCACAAAGTTGAACATTATCTCCAATATTAAGCCATTGTGTGCCTTTTGTAACGCCAGGTCTGTCGCCTGTCACAGTCTTGGCTTTGCCACAAAGATTATTGACAAGTGTGCTTTTCCCGCAGTTTGGCACGCCAACAACAACCGCTCTAAGCATAGCTTTAACACCTTTGGCTTTGTATTTTTCAAGTTTTTCTTTTGCAAGATTATTGATTTTTTGACGGATAACTTTTCCAGCTCCAGAAAGCGTGCTGTTAAGTTTAATGCAGTCTTTGCCCTCGCCTTTAAGCTTTGGAATAATTTTGTCAATTTTACTTTCGTCTGCAAGGTCAATTTTGTTTATCACATACAAAATCGGCTTATTTTGAGCAAGCCCACTCAAACTTGGATTAAGGCATGACAAAGGTGCACGTCCATCAAGCACATACACGACAACATCGATATTATTCAATAATTTTTTAATCTCGCCTAGCGCCTTAGTCATATGCCCCGGAAACCAATTAATCTTCATGCCTACCTCCTTTTTTATTCTCTCTTCTTTTCTTTATAGAAAAGAAGCAAAAGAACATTATTTACGCTTTTTAAATTGGCTTTTGTAGATTTTCTAAGCTTAAGTTATTTGCCAATTTTGCAAAGCGTTAAAATATTTTTTATTTTATAAAAATAGTAAAAGTATAGTCATTTGCGACGCGAAGACAAATTTTGTCAAGTGTCGCAAATTAAATTTCTTTTGCTTACTTTTCTTTAAAAGAAAAGTAAGTTATTTATTAATCAAATCTGGTCTAACTTTTTGTGTTTTTTCTAAGCTTTTTTGTTTACGCCACTTTTTGATTTCTGCATGGTTGCCTGAAAGCAAAACTTCTGGCACTTCTAAGCCTTTAAATTTTTGTGGACGCGTGTATTGTGGATATTCAAGTAAGCCGTTTGAAAAACTTTCTTCGTCTAAACTTTCTTCGGTTATCACGCCCGGAATAAAGCGAGCAAGACAATCAATTATCACCATAGTTGGAAGCTCACCGCCCGTCAAAACATAGTCGCCGATAGAAATTTCTTGTGCGTTAAAAAGGTCGATTATGCGTTCGTCTATTCCCTCATAATGCCCACAAATAAAAATTAGATGTTTTTCTTTTGCAAGTTCTTTTGCAAGCGCTGGCGTTAAAGGAGTACCGCTAGGGCTAGCAAAAATCACTTTGCTATTTCTCTTTTTGACAGACTTCACCGCGTCATAAATTGGCTGAGGAGTCATAAGCATTCCAGCACCACCACCAAAAGGCGTATCATCGCATTTTTTATGCTTATCCAAAGTAAAATCACGAATATTTGCAAGATTTATTTCAAGTTTTCCACTATCTTTTGCACGTTTTAAAATACTAGTGTCAAGTACTGAAAAAGCCTCAGGGAAAAGCGTTAAAATATCTATTTTCATACTTTAACCTCCTCGAATTTAGCTCTGTCAACAACGAGCGTGCCGTCCTTGATTAAAAAGACCTCTTTCAAAAATGGAACTTGATATTCTCTGCCATCAATTTCAATTATGAAATTGTCAGTAGCGCCATAATTTTCAACATCCATAATCTGACCAACTAAATTACCTTCGGTGTCATAAAGCACAGTGCCGATAAGGTCGTCGACCAAAAATTCATAGTCGTCAGTATTCTCTTCAAGCAAAGATTTGTCAATCATAATTTTTTTATTGCGTAGTTCTTCTGCTTGATTGCGAGTTTCAAAGCCCTTAAAAGTTATGTACAAAAAGCCTTGACGGAAAGAAATACGCGTGATATCATACGCCTTTCCCTCAATGCTAACTTGTTTCAAATTATCAAAAACAGCAAGGACATTAGTGAGAGGCTGTGCTTTAACCTCCCCTTTAATGCCTTGCGGTTTTACGATTTTTGCTATTGCGAGCAACATTTTACTCTCCAAACTTAACGAAAGTCTTTTTGCCCTCTTTTGAAGACATTGACTTTACAATTGCACGAATGCTTGAAGCAATCTTGCCTTGTTTGCCGATAATTCTACCCATATCGTCAGCAGCAACAAAAACATGAATAACATTTTCGTTTTCTTCTTCCGATAAAGTTACTTTTACACTGTTCTCGTCAATAACAAGACTTTTAACAATGTATTCTACAAGTTCTACCATAAGTATAACTCCTTTTTTAATATTTACTTAATGATTCCGCTTTTTACAAGAAGTTGTTTAGCTGTTTCAGTTGGAGTAGCACCATTTTTGAGCCACTTTTCAGCTTTTGCAGAATCAATTTTGATTTCAGCAGGGTTTGTGAGTGGGTTATAAGTTCCGATAATGTCGATGAACTTGCCATCTCTTGGACTGCGTGAATCTGCAACGATAACTCTGTAGAAAGGTGCTTTTTTATCGCCCATTCTTGTAAGTCTGATTTTAACTGCCATTGTAATTTTCTCCTTTTTGTATTAGTTTTTCTCTACTTTTCTTGCAAGAAAAGTAGCAAAAGAAATTTATTAAAATTTTCTTTGCTTACGCAATAGAAAAGTTTAACCAGATTTATTGTATCCTTTCAACACAATTAAATTGGTAAGCTAATTCAACCTACTCTATTTCTTGTGCGTTTTCTTGGTTTTTAAATCTTGATTGTCCCCACCAATGTGGCATCAATTCTTCAAGTTTTGTAGTCTCTCTTGAGTCCCAGTCCATAAGGATTTCACAATCTTTATTTCTGTCTGAAAGTTGCATAAGAAATTCTCTACAAGCACCACATGGCGACCAATTATTAAGTTCTTTCTTAGGCAACTGTTGACCATAAGCCAATACTCTTTTAGCAACAACAGTGTCACTTTCAGTAACCATTTTTAATAATGCAACTCTTTCTGCACAAACGCATACAACACCGCTTGCTGTTTCAATATTTATGCCCGTCCATATATTGCCATTACTATCTTCAACAGCAGCGACAACATTATTGCCTGTAACAAATGGTGACCATTCAGTATGTTGTCCAATTTTCTTATATCTTTTGTCTATTTCTTGTTTCATTTTATCCCAAATATCTTTCATATGCTTTCTCCTTTTATTCGCCGTGCAACATTTGGCTCTTATAACATTCCTTTAAGTCCACGCAAGCCTTTGCCGCCTTTGAGTTGCTTCATCATCTCTTTGCTGTCGTAAAACTGCTTGATTAAGATGTTTACTTGCTGAACAGTTGTTCCACTGCCCTTGGCAATGCGTTGCCTGCGTGACGCTTTGATAATGTCAGGATTGCGTCTTTCTTCTGGCGTCATTGACTGAATGATTGCTTTATTGATTTCAAGCTGTCCCTCGTCAATGTTAAGGTTTTTGATTTTGCCACTGATGCCTGGAATCATGCCTAAGATGTCTTTAAGCGACCCCATTTTTTTAAGGCTTTCAAGTTGAGTAAGGTAGTCCTCAAAAGTGAAAGAATTTGCAATCATTTTTTCTTGCATTTTCTTGGCTTCTTCTTCAGTAACCGCCTCTTGCGCTTTTTCGATTAAAGAAAGCACATCGCCCATGCCCAAAATTCGGCTTGCTATGCGGTCTGGATAGAATGGTTCAATGTCGCCAAGTTTTTCGCCTATACCAGTAAACTTGATAGGCTTGCCTGTAATCGCCTTGATTGAAAGCGCTGCACCGCCACGAGTATCGCCATCAAGCTTGGTTAAGATTACACCCGTCACATCGAGGTCACGATTGAAGCTTTCAGCCACTGTTACAGCATCTTGACCAGTCATTGAGTCAACAACAAGCAAGATTTCAGTCGGCTTAACTTCTTTCTTGATGTCTTTCAGTTCAGTCATAAGCTCTTCATTGATGTGAAGACGACCAGCTGTATCAATGATAACAGTGTCAAAGCCTTGTTTGAGCGCATGCTCAACCGCTTGCTTAGCTGTCTTAACAGGATTTTGCGTACCCTTTTCAAAGACCTCAGTATTTGCCTGCTTACCCACAACTTGAAGTTGATTGATAGCGGCAGGACGATAGATATCGCAGGCCACAAGAAGAGGCTTTTTGCCAGACTTCTTTAAATGAGCGGCAAGTTTCGCACACATTGTAGTTTTGCCCGCACCTTGCAAACCGCACATCATAATGATGGTTGGTGGCGCTGGACTAACTTTCAGTTTCTGATCGTTTGAAGACATAAGCTCAGTGAGTTCGTCCTTAACAATCTTAATAACTTGTTGAGATGGAGTCAAACTTTTTAAAACCTCATCCCCAACAGCCTTTTCGCTAACCTTTTTGACAAAGTCCTTTGCAACCATATAGTTGACATCAGCTTCGAGTAGAGCAATTCTAACTTCTCGCATAGCCTCTTTGATTTCAAGCTCAGTCAGGCGTCCGCGCTTTGTCAGCTTGGAAAAAATATGATTAAATTTTTCTGATAATGAAGAAAACAAAGCCATTATTTCTTCCTCCCTTTTAATTTCTCGATTTCTTCTTCCATTATATCAACTTTTTTGAGAAATCCCAACCGATTTTCAAACTCTTCAAGTTTTTTGGTTGCTTTACTAACAGCGTCCTTAACCGCCTGCCTTGAAACTTTACGATTTTCAGCAATCTCGCTGTTTGTGAGGTTGAACAAAAGATAGTCGTTCATAATATCTTGTTGACTTTGACTGAGCAGTGCACCATAAGCATCAAATAATCTTGAAAGCATAATATTTTCTTCCAGTTTCATTTTTGCTCCTTTTAGGCTTGATTGAATTCAACAGAGTTTTGAACTCACTCTGCAAGATATTCGTGCGACATCTGGTCGCTGTCAAGCAAAATTGCTTTACAAACATATAATAACACATATTTTTCACAATTGCAAGTGTTTTTATAAAATTTTTCAAAAAAAGATATTGATTTTTTTCGTTATTATGATATAATGGAAGCATCAAAGGAGAAAATTATGAAAACTATAGAAAAAGAAATTAACTGGCAAATTGGAAGCGTAGAACATAAAAATGGACACACTACATTCGGCACAAAAGCTTGCGGAAAAGCAATAATAGTTTTACCAGAAGGATTTGTTGCACCAAGTGATTACACAAATTGCTTTGATAATCAGTTTTGCTTTTTGACAGACGAGAAATACTCTGATGAGCAAATTTTATTAAACTATTTGGGAAGTAAATGGGAAAAGGTTATTGAAACATACTTCACTGACCATCCAGCAAAAAATTCTTTAATTGAGATTAATCATAAAGTATTAATTTCATCTTTAGCTAAAATTAGTGATACAACATTAAGTTGTTTAAATAAAATGGCCCAATCTCAAAACATTGGCAAAATCAAAAATTTGACTGTTGAGTATTGGAAAGATAAAAATAAAAATATTGAAACTTTAAAAGATAAAGACAAGACATATAAAATTACTACAGAGATAAAAACTAGTTATGAGTTAGTTCAAAACCAGCCTGAAAATCAAATAAAAGGGAAATCAACTGAAGAAGAAAAATAATACAAAAAATCACGGACACTCCGTGATTTTTTTAATTGCAAGTGTTTTATGAAAGAAATTTAAAAAATCTGCTATTGACAGCAACTTTTGTGTGTGCTATAATAAAATCATCAAAGGAGAAAAGTATGAATAAAGTTTTAGACAAAAATGAATTAGAAAAAATCATCAAACTAAAAATGTCAAATGATGATGACTACGACGGTACTTCTGCAAGATATTCCCCTGTTGACACTATCACAATTCCTGAAGGTTACGAAGAAATTGACGGTAATGCTTTTGAAAAAGTATATAACCTGAGAACTGTCAACCTGCCTTCAACGCTAAAAACGATTAGGCTGTACGCTTTCCACGACTGCCGAGATTTGAAAAGAGTTAACTGCTTCTCTGAAATTGTATACGCTCAAAAATGCGCCTTTCTTGGATGCCATAAATTGCAAGAGTTAAATATTAATATCCAATACACACATATTCAAACGCTTTTTAATGACTCAATACCAAAACGACTTAGATTTTATAAACTTGCAGATTGTATTCAAGGCGAAGTTTATAGTCAAACATATATTGCAAAAAACGCAATTGGCAAAGAAAAGGATTACAAATGTACAGCAAACGGAACTAGAAAGCCATTTATTATAACTGAGCCAATAAAACAATAACAAAAATGCCACTTTGATAGTGGCTTTTATTATGGCAAAAGTTTTACGATTATACTGTTGCTGACGCCATAATATGCTGGGTTGATTGTGATTTTGTCGGGCGTTTTTCCGTTTTTTTGCAAAATTATTATTCCGTTTTCGACAAAATTCGACAAGTTTGGGTTTGTCATGATATCATAACCTAAATTTAAAAGGTCTTTGATTGAAACACCCTCTTGACAGCGAAGCCCTAGCATAATTTTTTCTTCTATTTTTTGCTGAGCCGTTAAAACTTCGCGTGTTATGTTTTTGTCTTCAAAATAGTCATTAAAGTTGTTGCTATTTGCAAAGCGGACGCCGTCCACAAATGAATGTGCTGACAGTCCAAAGCCGATATAATCATCAAGTCGCCAATAGCCAAGATTATGCTGGCTTTGATAGCATGGCAAAGCAAAGTTGGAAATTTCATAGTGGCAAAAGCCACGTTCTGTTAAAAAAACAACAAGTCGGTCATACATGCCTACGCAGTAGTCCTCACTTGGCACAATTGAATTATTATTTTGATAAGCATTATATAATGGCGTTCCCTCTTCAATTTGAAGCATATATGCTGAAATATGTTTAACGCCTAAATTTAAAAGTTGTTTAGCACTGTCAATCAAATCTTCTTGACTCTCACTCACGCCGATAATCAAGTCAGCTGAAATGTTTTCAAAGCCCGCTTTTTGAGCGTCTTTTATTGCCTCGACAGCATCCTTTTTTGTATGACGGCGATTTAAAAATTTTAGAGTATTATCATTCAGCGATTGCACGCCAAAAGATATTCGATTAATGCCAAGTTCTCGATATTTTTTAAGTTTGTCTAAGCTTTCACTTGCTGGATTGCATTCAATTGTTATTTCGGCGTTATTTGAAAAAGTAAAATTATGTCTCAGGCACTTCATGACAGATATGATATATTTTTCGTCCACGCTTGACGGAGTGCCGCCACCAAAATAAACACTTTGCACTTCTCTATCTTTATATTTACAGCCGCAAATTTCCTGTACCAGTTTAGCAAAATACTTTTGCTTTAAATCTTCCCCGCACACAAAGGAAGCAAAGTCGCAATAACTACATTTACTTTCACAAAACGGCACATGTACATATATCCTTATCTTTTTCATTTTTATTTTTGTGTATTACTTTTCTTTTAAAGAAAAGTAACCAAAAGAAAAGTATTTAATGCTTTAATAAATCCGCTTTAAGTAAATTCTTCTTTACAACAAACTCGCGTATTTAATAAAGCGTTTAAGACGTTTATTTTTGCTTATTCTTTCTAGAATGACAAATAAAATGATTTTTCTCCTTAACGCTTTGCAAAATTTTCAAATTAATTAAACGCAGAACTTACTTTTAAGCAAATTTAAAAAGCGTTAAGCAGTAAAAGTTTTTTGTTTCTTTTTTTTCAAAAAAGAAAGGAATTCTTATTCGTCATTATCTAATTTTAAAATTGAGATAAAGGCTTCGGCTGGAAGTTCGACTGAGCCAAATTGACGCATGCGCTTCTTGCCCTCTTTCTGCTTTTCAAGAAGCTTGCGCTTACGCGTAATATCCCCGCCATAACACTTGGCAAGCACGTCCTTACGCATTTGACTAACCGTTTCGCGCGCAATAATCTTGTTGCCAATGCACGCCTGAATAGGCACTTCAAAAAGCTGACGAGGAATAATCTTTTTAAGCTTTTCCGCTATCGCACGCCCACGCGTGTACGCCTTATCTTTGTGAACAATCAGCGACAAAGCATCACATTTTTCACCATTCAAAAGAATATCAACGCGCACAAGTTCTGATTGCATATAGCCCGCCATTTCATAGTCAAAACTAGCATAGCCCTTTGTGCGAGATTTAAGACTATCAAAGAAGTCATAAACAATTTCGCCAAGTGGCAAAGTGTAATCCACCCTAACACGGGTTTTGTCTAAATAAACTAAACCGTTAGAAATGCCTCGCTTTTCCTGCGCAAGCTCCATAATTGCCCCCACATACTCTGGCGGAGTAAATATGCTAGCTTTAACAACAGGCTCTTCCACATAAGCAATCTCAACGGGACTCAGCCACTTTGACGGATTGGAAATTTCAAGCACTTCGCCGTTTGTCTTATGCAATAAATAGCTAACCCCTGGCGCAGTTGTGATAATGTCAAGATTAAACTCACGCTCAATGCGCTCAGTAATGATTTCAAGGTGCAAAAGCCCCAAAAATCCACAGCGAAAGCCAAAGCCAAGGGCTTCACTGACTTCTGGCATATATTCAAGAGAGGCGTCATTAAGTTTAAGCTTTTCAAGAGCGTCTTTAAGCTCGTTATATTTAGAGCCGTCAACAAGATAAATTCCGCAATAAACAACAGGCTGAACTTTTTTATAGCCAGGAAGAGCCTCTTTGCAAGGATTTGCTGAATGAGTGATTGTATCGCCCACAGCCACGTCAGAAATAGTTTTGATTGAGCCTGCAATATAGCCAACATCGCCAGCCCTTAACACATCAACAGCCTTAGCTGACGGAACAAACACGCCAACTTCGGTCACTTCATACTGTTTGCCAGTTTGCATCATGGATATTTTATCGCCAACTTTGACAGTTCCGTCAAAAACTCTAACAAGACAAATTGCACCTTTAAAGTTGTCATAATAACTATCAAAAATCAAAGCCTTTAAAGGCTCAGTTTCGCTGCCTTTTGGGCATGGAAATTCTTTAACAATCATTTCAAGAACTTGTTCAATATTTGTTCCGTCTTTGGCAGAAATGCAAGGCGCATGCATAGCAGGCACGCCTACAACATCTTCAATCTCTTGTTTAACTTCCTCAGGTCTAGCCGACGGCAAATCAATCTTATTAATAACAGGCAAAATCTCCAAATTGTTATCAATTGCAAGATAAGCATTAGCTAGCGTTTGTGCTTCCACTCCTTGGGAAGCGTCCACAATCAAGATTGCCCCCTCGCAAGCTGCAAGCGAGCGAGAAACTTCATAAGTAAAGTCGACGTGTCCAGGAGTGTCTATCAAATTAAGCTCATAATCAACGCCCTCAAAAGTATAATTCATTTTAGTTGGTGTCAATTTGATAGTTATGCCTTTTTCGCGTTCAAGTTCCATGCTGTCCAAAAGCTGAGCTTGCATATCGCGTTTTGCAAGCGTCCCAGTTTTTTCAATCAGTCTGTCAGCAAGTGTGCTTTTGCCATGGTCAATATGAGCCACTATGCAAAAATTTCTTATCTTTTTAAGTCTTTCCATAATAAAGATATTATACCTTAAAAAAGCATTTAACGCAAGTGTTTGAAGCAATTGGGATAATTTAATAAAAGATTTCATACAATAACTATATAAATTTGTCGAATTTATTTTGATAATTTTATCGGATATGTTATACTAAAATAACTTAACAAATAAGGTAGGTCTCTTTCATGGGAAATTTAAATTCTTGGCTTATAGAAATTCCAATCGCACATCGTGGACTTCATGATAAACAAGCTCCTGAAAACTCAATGTCAGCTTTTAAGAATGCTCTTGATGCTGGCTATGCAATCGAACTTGATGTTCGACTTCTTTCTGACGGAACTGTCGTTGTTTTTCATGATGACAGCCTTGCTCGCATGACTGGCAATGATGGTTATATCAAATTTTTGACTAAATCTGACCTTGAAAGATTAACGCTTGCAGACAGCCAAGAAAAAATCCCTACATTTGAAGAAGTTTTAAAGCTTGTTGACGGCAAAACTCCCCTGCTTATAGAAGTTAAAAATGAGGGCAAGGTTGGCGAACTTGAAAACAAAGTTATAAAAATGCTATCAAACTATAAAGGCAAATTTGCAATTCAAGCTTTTAATCCGTTTGTACTTAACTATTTTTATAAGCATGCGCCAAATATGCTACGCGGTCAACTTGCATCATTCTTTAAAGGTGAAAGGCTTCCGTTTTTTCAAAAGTTTGCGCTCAAACGTTTAATGCTCTGCAAAAAAGTAAGTCATCCAGACTTCATTTCTTATGACCATAACTCATTGCCAAATCGATTTGTGCGCAAGTTTAAAAAACTTCCGCTTATTGCATGGACAGTCCGCAGTCAAGAGGAATACATGAAAGTTGTCAAGCATTGCGACAACATTATATTTGAGAACTTTGAACCAAAGATATAATTTTAATGGTTACTTTTCTTAACAAGAAAAGTAACCAAAAGAAAACTAAAAAAGAAACCTTTCTTAACTTTTACAAAGTTGTCGAAAGGTTTCTTTTTAACTTTAATTTACTTTTAAAAACTATTTTGTTATTTCGACCAGTCCAAGCACTTGGCGACTGCCAGCAATATAATTGATTTATACTCAGATTTCTTTTGCATACTTTTCTCTAAAAGAAAAGTATGTTATTTTCTTTATTCCATAAATCTTTTCGTCTTGGATTTCAAAGGCGGAATTCCAGTTGTATTTATCCTCTTTTGCTTGCTCAACAACAAAAATACCGTCATCGGCTAGAATGCGTGTTTGGGCAATCTTGTCAAGCATTTTTTCATAAAGTTCGCTTTTATATGGCGGGTCAAAAAGAATAATATCAAATTTTTGGTATTTCAGTATTTCACAAGCCTCTATTGCTCCGATTTTAACCACCTTTGCCTCTACGCCAAGTTTTGCTAAATTTTGTTTAATAAGCGTGCAGCTTCTGGCATCTTTATCCACAAAAACAACTTCTTTTGCACCACGGCTTAACGCTTCAATGCCAAGCGCTCCCGTTCCAGCACAAAGGTCAAGCACCCTTGCACCGTTCAAAGAAAATTGCAGTTTATTAAAAACCGCCTGCTTAACCATATCAGCAGTTGGACGAATATGTTCAAATTTGTTATCAATAAGGTTTCTCCCCTTAAATTTCCCTGCAGTAACTCTCATAAAAATATGTTAACACATTTGACAAAAAAATCAAAGAAATTTATTATATATATTACAGATAGTTTATATCTATCCTAACAAAAGGAGGGAAAAAATGAAAAGGAACTATCCGAGATTTACTTTGCGCGTTTCAAAAGAGCTGTTGGACAAGCTTACATACACCGCTGAACTGAACGGCAGAACAAAGAACCGAGAAATCGAATATGTCTTAAAACGATATATGTCAGACTATGAACGACTTTATGGAAAAATTCAAATATCAAACAAAGAACATAAACAAGATACTCAAGAACAAGAAGTTTCTTAAATTATGACCATGCTTTAACTTATTAATTTTCGACTTTCATACCAGTAAAGCCGATTTTTTAATATATTAAAAAATATTCTTACTATTGTGAGAATATTTTTATTTTATTTAATTTTTACATTTCAGGTTCTTGTGCATTTTTATCAAATTTTTCAGGCTGTTTTAAATCTTCCATGATTAAAGATTCTGCTTGTAATTTATCATTGTCAGCCTCAAAATATTTTCTTTTGCTCATTAAATATTGCCTGCGTCTGTTGTCTGTTGCCAAAATTTTTTTTAGATTTCTCATATATCCCCCTTTGATATAGTTGTATTTTAACACTAATCAAAATGATTGTCAAAAGCAAATTCTGAACTAGATAAAAATTTTGAAAAACATTAAAAATTTTGTTGACAATAACACTTCATTATTGTATAATACACATGTTGTTATGGACTGCTAGCTCAGTTGGTAGAGCATTCGACTCTTAATCGAAGGGTCCGGGGTTCGAGCCCCCGGCAGTCCACCAGGGTAATGAACTTTTAAACGTTTGTTACAATGCCGTGTGCTTGCATGCGGTGCTTCCAGCACCCGAACCCCGTTCTTCCGGGTCGAAGCAGGTCGAAGAAGCGTGAGTGCTTGGCCATTCGCCTGTTGCACACAGTGCAAGGCTCAAAACGCGCCCCGGCAGTCCACCAGACAGATTGCAAAACCTGTTACTTCCCAAACGGGAAATCCCCTCTTTTTAAATTTTGCCTCTTTTTGAGGTTTTTATATTTTAAAAACATAATAATTAATTTTCAAGACAACATATAATATATTGAAAATTATTTTAGGAGTTATTATGGATACCTATTATTTAGTTTATCATATTTGCAATATAGTTTTTTATTGTTTGTTTGGCGTTAGCTTTTTGTTAATGCTTTTCAAAATCATTATGCACTTTGTTTCTTTTATGCCTGCAAAAAAGTTTCCGCCTGCCAAGTCTAAACATAAATTTGCAGTTGTTATCCCTGCCCGAAATGAAAGTAAAGTTATTCATCAAATTTTGGACAGCATAAAAGCTCAGACTTATGACCATAACCTTATCGACACATTTTTGATTGTGGAAAGCGAAGAAGACCCAACTTGTGAAATTGCTAAAAAATATGAACGCACTCATGTTTTTGTTAGAAAACACTTGGAACGCAAAGGCAAAGGTCATGCAATGGACGAGCTTTTTCAAGAATTGTTTGCAGACAAAAATACAGATTATGAAGCATATTTTATTTTCGACGCCGACAATGTTTTATATCCAAATTTTATTGAAGAAATGAACAAAACTTTTGACCAAGGTTATGACGTTTGCGTTGGGTATCGAAATTCAAAAAATTGGAATGACAATTGGGTTTCATCTTGCAGTGGATTAACATTTTCTATGTTTAACACCTTTGAAAACAAGCCAAGAAGCAAACTGGGACTTAATGTAAATATTTGTGGCACAGGCTTTTATATATCTCATCGCTTGCTAAAAAAAGTTGGAGGCTATAAGTTCTTCACTTTGACTGAGGATTATGAGTTTAAACTTTATTCAATCTTAAACAATGTTCAAACAACCTACAATGAAGAAGCAAAGTTTTTTGATGAACAACCTACTCAACTTAAGGTTTCTTGGAATCAACGCCTGCGTTGGTGCAAAGGCTTTTCTCAGGCAAACAAAATTTATCAAAAGAAAATCCTTAAATCTGCCATAAAAGAAAAAAATGGCAAACTTGGTGTAAACAAATTTCAAACTGGTCTTGGCGTTCTTCCACTGGCTTTCACAATGGCAACAATCTTGCTTTATCAGGCAGTAAACTTAAGCCTTATGATTATTGGTCTTTGCCTGCACAAACCAATTTGGTATTTGCCAGGAATTGGCGTTGCTGCAAACGGAGTTGCATTGTATATTTTCTTAAGCATTTACACTGCTGTTCTATTGATTGCAGAGCGCAAAAATATCAATATAACAGCGTGGCATGCCTTTGTTAGCGTTTTGCTAAATCCATTCTTTATGCTTTTGTATCTTCCAATTTATTTGCATTCAGTTTTTAAAAAGGAAGTTAAATGGGTGGCAATTGAACATAATAAACTTATGAATTCTGAGCCTCAACTTGTAACAGCTGCCGAAAGTAACAATGAAGAAAATTTGCATAAATAAATAGAAATATTTTAATAACAAAACCACAAATTTAAAACAAAAATTTAAAAAACAAATAAAAAACTGCAAAAAATCATAAATTTTTGCAGTTTTTTGTTTAATTATCACAATATTGCAGCGCTTCCGTTAAGCCAACTTTCAAAGAAAGCATCAAGCCTATATCCAGTTGCTCGACTCATACAATCGATAAACTCAACAGCTGTCGGAGTTTTATACATAAAGGTTTTGTAATATGTTTTTAGGGCTTTATAAAATTTGTTATCACCCACCGTTTGCCTCAATGTATCAAACATGATTGCACCTTTCGTGTAAGTGCAATTGACATATTCTGGCTCTGTTGAATATTCGTCAAGTCGTCTGTTCATGCTTGTATCCAACTGCCCGTTTACGCTTGTGTAAACATCAACAAACAATTTGTAATTTTTATTGATATTCTTCATTATGCTTTCAAGTTCTAAACCATATTCCTTATTATGCTCATAAAACAACGCGGTGGAATATTCTGTCAAACCCTCGTCTTGCCAGCCGTTTATATACTCGTTATTGCCGACAACGCCATACCACCATTGATGAGCAAGTTCATGCACAATTACATATTCATAATCTTGATGAGAGGCTATGTCATCGCTGATTAAAACAAGATTTGGATATTCCATTCCCCCATGAACAAAGTTTGCCTCAGCCACATTTATGCTTGCATAAGGATATTTGCCGAACAGATTGTTAAAAGTTTTCATGGCTTTGACCGCCACCAAAAGTGAAGCGTCAGGGTCGCTGTCAGAGTAATAGAAATAGTTGACCATAATGCCGTCCACGCTTTGACTTTTAACAGAAAATTTATCACTTAAAACAAAAGCAAAATCGCGAACATTGTTTGCTGTTATGACTGTAGTTTTGCCAAGTTTTTCATCTTTACTCTCGTTTTTTATATCCCCAGTCGAAGCCAAAGTCATATTGCTTGGATAAGTTATTTCAACTTTATAATTTGCACTTTCGCTGTAAAATGGGTCGCCATTGGAATGATATAAATCTTGAACAAAGCCTTTTCCGTTTTCATAAACACAAGCTATTGGATAAAAATTGCCAAAGTTGATTGTGTTTGCGCCATAGCCAAATCGATGATTGATATTAGGCAAAGTTACATAATATTCCATTTCTATTTCAACGAACTCGTCAGGATATAAGTCTTTTGAAAGATTGACAATCAAAATATTTTCGTCAACTCCGCCAACAGAATAGCCAGAAACAAGGTCTGTTATTGTGACGCCCCTGATTTCAACTTTGCCATAGCTTTTGCCGTTTGGATATGCCTTGCTTTCGTTTGCACTTGACACAACCTTGGCTTTTGCACCCTCACGAAATGCATTTGGATAAAGATGAAAATCAATCTCTTTCAAACAATTGTCGCTTCTGTTGTAATATCCCACTTTTTGCTTGCAAAAAAGCCCATGACCGTTTTCTGTATCATAAACAGCTTGGATTTCATAAGAATTCAAACTTTCCTCTTTCTGCCCGCATCCCACAAAGCAAAGAGGTACAAACAGCATAATTAACGCTAAACATAACAATCTTTTCATATTCTATAACTATTCAAGTTGTAAAAAATTAATACATAAACCCAAATTTTCTTGTAAATTAAATCAATATATGCTAAAATACTCCTAACGAGGTTAATATGAGTTTTTGTAAATATTCAACTGAATATGTTGCCAGTTCACAAACAGAGGTGGATAATATTTTTATCAATGATTATCTTCCTTTTGCGCCTAGCGAGTTTGTTAAGGTGTATCTTTATGGGCTTTATATGTGCAAAAGCTCGGCTTCTTTTGACAACAGCCTTGAAAACTTTGCCAAACGCCTGAACATGAGCGAAGAAGAAATTGAAAAGGCATTTGAATATTGGCAAGAACAAGGACTTGTTCAAGTTTTAAAGACTTACCCTATTGAGATAAGATATATCCCTTTAAAAAACATCATCAACAGCACAAAACTGTACAAGCCTGAAAAATATGAGCTTTTTAATGCGCAGGTGATTGAGCTATTTCAAGGGCTGCGTGACGTAACTAAAAATGAATTCAATGAATATTATGACTTTTTGGAGCGTTTTCATGTTGAGCAAGAAGCACTTTTGATGATTATCAAATATTGCATTGACACAAAAAAGACAGGCGTTGGCTATGCATATATTCTCACTGTTGCCAAAAATTGGGCAAATGAGGGCATAACAACCGCCTCTCAGGTTGAAGAGCGCCTGATTGCATTTGAAGATAAAAACAACGAGATTGGGCAAATCTTGAACGCGCTTGGCATAAAGCGAAATGCATATATTGAAGAGCGCAACATGGTGAACAAATGGCTGAGCGACCTTGGATTTAACTTGGATGTAATCATCTATCTTGCAAAAAATCTAAAAAAGAAAGGTAAAGCAAATTTCAATATGCTTGACACAATCTTAATGCACTATTATGAGCTTAAACTTTTCTCAATTCTTGAAATTGAGGAATTTGAAAATAATAAGCATGAGCTTTACACTCTTGCAAAAAACATCAACAAGGCAATTGGCATTTATTATGAAAGCCTTGACAGCGAAGTTGAAAACTATATCCTTAAATGGATTAACTATGGCTTTGATAAAGAAGTTTTGCTTGAACTTGCTTCATATTGCTTCAAAAACTCAATCAGAACGCTTGAAGCCATGGATGCAACAGTGCTTAAATTTTATAAACTTGGCGTGCTTTCGATTGACGCGTTTGAGAAACATGTTCAAGGCGTGATCCAAACTGATAAAGAAATCAAAGACCTGCTTGATAAACTTGCCGTTACAAGAAAAGTTAGTTTCCTTGACAGAGAAAACTATAAAACTTGGACTGAGGTTTGGCAAATGCCTAAAGAGCTTATTGATTTTGGCGCAAGTTTGGCAAAAGATAAAAATTCACCTATGCAATATCTTGCAAAAATCTTAGCTAATTGGCACGACAAAGGCGTTAAAACTATTGACGAAGCTGAAAAAATTTCGCTTCCAAGTTATCAAAATTCTGGCAATCATAAGTTTGAAAACTTTAAAGGTAGAAGCTATGCCGACCTTGATGTCAACGCCCTGTTCCAGTCAATCGACGAAATTGAAATTTAGGAGGGAAACTTGAATAACGAAATTTTAACTAAGGCTAAAAATGTTATTGCCGAAAGACGAAGAGACGCTGAAAAAATTGCAGAAAACAGTTATGCAAAGTTTTCGCAACACCCTGAATTTAAAAAACTGTACAACGAATACGTCGACTGCATGATAACTTCTGCCAAAACTGGGCAAACCTCGCCTGAACTTGAAGCTAAAAAATCTGCTTATCAAGCTTGGCTTAACCAGCATAACTGCCGTGATGTTTCCCCTGTTTACTCATGCAAAAAATGTGAGGACAACGGCTATATCAATGGTCAGATGTGCGACTGCCTTAAAAAGGAAATAACAAAGGTTTTAATCAAGCAAAGTGGTTTTCAAAACTTAGAGGATTTTGATAAATCTGATTTCAATAAGTTTGAAAACAAAGAGGAAATGCAAAAACTTTACAAAATTATGCAAGATTGGTGCAATCAAGAAAAGCATTCAAAAACGCTTATTTTCTTGAGCGGTGGCACTGGCGTTGGCAAAACTCATCTTATCAAATGTATGGCAAATGAGCTTATCAAGCGTTCTAAAGTAGTCAACTTGACAACCGCTTTTGCATTAAATCAAGATCTTGTTTCAGCGTTTTCAACTTTTGATAGTTACAAAAAAGATCAGACTTTGCAAAAATATCTTGACTGCGAATATTTGTTTATAGATGACCTTGGCTCAGAAATCAAACAACAACTTTCTATTAATTTGTTATACGCAATTTTAAACGAAAGAAAAATGCGTTCTCTCAGCACAATTATAACCTCAAACTTAGACGTAAAAGATATCCGCGATGTTTATGATGAGCGCATTGCAAGCAGAATTATTGACAAACAGTCGTCAATTTGCATTCAGTTGAATGGCAACGATTTAAGACTTAAAAAAAATTAGACAAAGCAGTTTAACTGCTTTTTTGTCACCCTACTATTGACAAATTTCGCAATCTGGTTTATAATGATAATATACGGAGGGAGATTATGGATATACGAGAGACCTTGAAAGGTCCTTATGTTATGAAACATAGAAAATTTTTTGCTAGCCAAACACCAAACATGGTGGGCACTGGAATAAAAGTTATGCGTGAGGTTAGCAAAAGTCCTATTATGTTTGATAAAAATGGCAAAAAAGTTAGACATGCAAAAAGATATATGAATATGAATCCGCAAATTTATAATCACGAAGAAAACTATTAGAAAAATATGCATTGTGCATATTTTTTTGTTATCTATTCAAAAATCTTCTAAATACAGCAATATTTCGTTTTTGTCTTTCATAATCGCTTTCTTCACCATGACCAGAATACAATTTTGCAAAAGTGATTTTGCTAAGTTTGTCAAGTGTTTCAAGCATAGCATCTTTATCACTTCCGTTAAGGTCAATTCGACCAATCCCAGAGTGAAACAGAACATCTCCTGCAAACAAAATATCCTCAATCTTAAAGCACATACAGCATGGGCTGTGTCCTGGCGTTGAAAAATATTCGATATCAAAATCTCCAATTTTAGAGCTTCCATCACCCTCCAAATATGTTATTGGCAAATCCTCTTCAAGCTTCCAAGTATCACCTTGATTAAGACTGCTATCTTTTAAAACTTGCTCTGCTTCCTTACTTGCAAAAACTGGGACTTTAAAATACTCAATATATTCCCTCAAATATAAAGCATGGTCAAAATGCGCATGAGTCAACAGCAATCCCACAACCTTTTTATCACCGACTAGCCTTTTAATATCCTCTAATTCAGCCCCTGCCTCAACAAGCAAACATTCGTTTTTGTCGTTTGTAATACAATAGCAGTTTACATCATACCACTGCCCTAAGATTTTATCAACTTTCATGATTCCCCTACTTGCAAACAATTATAGCACAATTCAAAAAATAATCAAACATAAATAGACCTTTGCAAAATCAAAAATCAAAAAAACTGATAACGATTTTCTATCAGTTTTTATGTGTCAACTAACAACGAAGTCTCGTTTTTGATTTCGTTGTTTTGATAATGCGACAGCGTTTTGATTTTGCGATAATTAAAATTCAACAGGTCGTCCTAATTCTGTATTATCATCCAAAATGTAATGTGGAAGAAGATTGTTATGATAAAGAGATTTTGCAATGTCAAAAGGAATCTTACATCCTTTATATTGAGAAACTGTATTTTCAGTTTTTTCAACAATCAGATTTTTAGAAATGCATGCTGTCTCATCATACCTATGACTAAGATCTCCAGGTAAACACAGTATTTTGAAACTTTTATCTTCTACATAGCTAAACAAATTCTCTTTAATTTCATCAATCGCATTTTGATCCCTATCTTCCACTGGATACACAATGCATCCTTTTGCATTAGAGTCGCTCATCTCAATACATCTTTCCAACCATAAATGGAACCCTACACCTTTTGGTGATGTTGTTGAACTATATGGAGGATTTATATAAAATGCATCAAACATATTTACATACTTATCTGGCACTTTATCAAAGATATTATAACGCACAACTTGAAAATCTACAAACTCAGTAACGTTATTATCTTTTGCTATTCTTTTATATAAATTCAATTCTCTTTCATCTATGTCAAATACATAGATATGCTTTATGCATTTTTCTTTATTTTCTGCCAACATTAAAGCCAATAATATTGAGACGCCATCACCATCCCCTAAAAACATCAGCTTTTCACAATTTAGTGTGTTGTACAAGAGTCCTACTTGCTTTTTTAAGTCATCTAAATACATGTACCATTGTGAAACTATATGATTTGGTTTTAACCTTTGATTTGCATAATATCTAAAAATGTCTTGCATATTATTACCTCAAAAAAGACTTTTTAGTTAGTATATTTGGCAGGGGTGGAAGGAATCGAACCCTCCTCAGGAGTTTTGGAGACTCTTATTCTACCGATGAACTACACCCCTAGATAAAGATTACTTGCATATTATACATTATTTTGCCTTGGCTGTCAATTATTTTTGTCAATATTGCAAAAATTTTCATTTTTTTTGAAAAATATGTAAAAAACACTTGAAAAAATATTAAAAATATGTTATTATCACTCTTGTGAACATAAGTTCGCAAAAAACATATTTGGAGAGATGGCTGAGCGGTCGAAAGCGGCGGTCTTGAAAACCGTTGAGGTTAATAGCCTCCTGGGGTTCGAATCCCTATCTCTCCGCCAAACAATGTCAAATACGAATCCTAAACAATCTTGATGGATTCGTATTTTTTGTTGGATTTATCTTTCATTTGTGTTAAACTTAAATTGAGGTGATTTTAAATGTTAGGTGCAATAATTGGAGATTTGGCTGGATCTATATATGAGTTTGAGCAATTTGAAAAAGTAAAGCCAATAAAGATAAACAATATTATTGAAGAAAATGCTTTTTTCAGCGACGACACAATTTTGACCATGGCAATTGCTGATGCTATTCTAAATAATATGAGTTATGAGAAAAAGTTAAAAGAATATGCAATCAAATATGGAGATTGTTTGCCAAAAAACATCCCCTATTTCAAAACTATGTTTTCTCCTGGATTTGCAAAATGGGCAAGAGAAAACAACAAAGGTGAAAGTGTTGGCAATGGTGCTATGATGAGGATATCACCTGTTGGCTATCTTTTTAACACTGAGGAAGAAATTAAAAGAAACTCATATCTTGCCACAATCCCCTCACACAACACAAAAGAAGCTATTAAATCAGCAGAAACGATAGCATTAATAATTTTTTATTCAAGGCAAGGGTTATCAAAAAAAGCAATTATAGACAAACTAAACTTAAAAATTAAAAAGCCTAAGATTACAGAATTTAACTATACTTGTTCAAGCACAATAGACGTCTGTTTGTACTCTTTGTTTAATGCAAACAATTTTGAGGATAGCATAAGGCTTGCAATTTCATTTGGTGGAGATACAGATACAAATGCTTGCATTGTTGGCAGTATGGCAGAAGCTATGTTTGGAATAAATGACGACCTGAAAGAAAAAGCAATAAAAAAATTGCCTGATGAATTTATCAATATTTTAAATAAAGCATATAAAAGCGTGAGACCAATAAAATAACAAGAAAGGAGTTTAAATTATAAAAAATAAATAAAACCCTTTACAAACGCATAAAAGTATGATATAATCACATTGCTGAAAAGCAAAAGGAGATTTTATGACAATTGAACAACTCGGCAAAGGAATAAACAAAAAGATTGCACAACGATTTCAGGCACAAAAACAAAAAAATATTAAGCTATGCTCAGAAAACAAAATTGCAAATCTTAAATTTGATTCAAAAACTTTAAATAATGATGAATTTATTATTGAAAAATAAAAAACAGGCTGAAAGTTAGTCTGTTTTTTTATTTTAAATTTAAATTTGTTATTATTCTTTCTCAACTGCTTTTGTTTCATTTAAAGTTTTATCTTTATGCATAAGAATTGCAAAAGCAAGAATGCACTCAGCAGGATAATATGTTGCAAGGCAAAGCACATCTACTGCTTTCGGCATAGCTCCAAACACATTCAATAAAAGCATAAGGTCTGAGAAGAAAAACAAAATACTTCCGATTAAAATTAAGATATTTTGTAAGTTCTTTTCACGCACAAGATTTGATAAAGCTTTGCCAACCATAAGTGATATAATAAGTGCATAAACAACACAAACAATTTCCATAAGCGCTCCGCCAAAATCAAACATTGGCACAAGAGTTATGAATAACAATGACGGAACAAATATAGCCAAGCCAAACAAGAGGTCAATCCATTTAAATTTTGCGAGGAAGCAATATGCCACAAAATAGAACACATGCCCTATTGCAAACAAAATTGCTCCGACAATAAATTCTACATTCAAGATGATATCACCAAGCATGGCAAACACAAGCCCTGTCAACATGATAAGAGGAAATTTTATACTTTTGTTTTTGCTAACAAAAATATAAACAACATTAGCAATTCCAAGAAGCACAAAAATTCCACTTGTCAAGCCCTTTGTCAAAAGCCCGCCAAGTGAGATATAGCAAATATCCCCTAACAGCACGCCCATAATGAGAAACACATTGATAAGCAAGATCAGAGTTTTTAAATCAATAAATTTTTTAGTTTTTTCCATAAATTTCTCCTATTTCATAAACATTTTGATTATTTTATATTTCAGCTTTGAATAAGGCTGATAACGCATTGGCAAATCAAGCCAAGTCTTTTTGTTGACAATTGATTTATGGTGTGTAAAAGTGTCAAATCCAACTTTGCCATGATAGCCACCTATTCCGCTTGATTTAAGCCCGCCAAACGGCATGGCAGAGGTTGCAAGATGAATTATACAATCGTTAACACAACCGCCACCAAACTCACATTTTTCAAGCACTTTGTCTTGATTTTTCTTTAACGATGAAAAAATATAAAGTGCAAGCGGATGATTTAGGCTGTTAACTTTCTTGATAGCTTCATCAAGTTTTTCAAAAGTTACAACTGGCAAAATTGGGCCAAAAATTTCAGATTGCATTTCAGGGCTATCAAAAGTTGAGTTCAAAATTGTTGGCTCGATCTTCAAAGTTGCTTCATCAAATTTTCCGCCAAAAATCAAATTATCTTTTGCAATCAAATCTTTCGATGCATTAAATTGTTTCAAGTTTATCATCTTTGGATAAGCTTTATTCTTGATTGGGTCAACAGAATATTGCAAAACAATTTGTTTTTGTATTTCTTTTATTAGTTTTTCTTTGATTGAGCTGTGGCAATAGAGATAATCAGGCGCAACGCAGGTCTGCCCACAGTTTAAAAATTTGCCAAACACAATGCGCTTTGCTGCTAGTTCAATATTTGCTGTTTCGTCAACTATGCAAGGGCTTTTGCCTCCCATTTCAAGTGTGACTGTTGTAAAATGTTCGGCAGCTTTTTGCATAACAATTTTCCCAACGCGCGTGCTTCCAGTAAAGAAAATATGATCAAAATCAAGGTCTAGCAAAAACGAGCATTGCTCTCTTCCGCCAAGCACAGTGCAAACTTGCTCAGGCGGAAATGTTGCTTTTATAAGTTTTTCAATCACCGCGCTCACATGATAAGATGTTTCGCTTGGCTTTAACATAACAACATTGCCAGCGGCTATTGCGTCAACAAGAGGCTCTATCGAAAGCATAAAGGGATAATTCCACGGGCTTATGATAAGCACCTGCCCTTTTGGGCATGGAAGCGTAAATGACTTTGACGGAAACTGTGCAAGCGGCGTAGCAACTCTTTTTGGCTTTGCAAAACCTTTTAAATGCTTTTTCATATAAGAAATTTCACTTAAAACAAGCCCTATTTCTGACATATAGCTTTCAGTTTCGCTTTTATTTAAATCCTCTTTCAATGCCTCGCAGATTTCCTCTTTCATAAGCAAAATGTTTTTATATAATTTTTTTAAAGCGACAACCCTGTTTTTTGGCTTTCGCAACAGATTTTCTGGCAAATATTCTTTTTGTTTGTGATAACATTGTAAAATATATTCCTTATCCATTTTTCACCTCAAAATATATTTCTTGCAAATCTTTTCTTGTCCAAAGCACAGGCACGGGATAAAGCGGATTGGCTTCTTTCTCAGCCGTCTTAGCAAGCTCTGCAATGTCCTCTTCTTTGATTTCTGAGATGTTTGTGCCAATATTCATATTTGCATTCATGCTTTCAATCTTTTCAATAAATATCTTTGCGCCAACTTCATAAGAAGTGCTTTTATCAAATAGATTTGAGTAAACTCCAAGTTTCCATAATTTTTTATAAATCTTTCTGCCAAACTTTTTTAAAACATAAGGCAAAATTATTGCGTTTGCCAAGCCATGAGCGATATTATATTTGCCTCCAAGCGAATGCGCAACTGCATGAACATAGCCAACATAACTAATCGTGAATGCTACGCCTGCTTTATATGACGCAAAAAGCATGTTTTCACGAGCCTCAATATTGCTTGGCTCATTGTAAGCAACTTCAAGATTTTCAAAAATAGTTTTAACAGCAGTCATTGCGCACTCTCGCGTTTTTCTTGTTGTGCTTTTGCCAATATAAGCCTCAATTGCATGAGTAAGTGCGTCCATGCCTGTGGTTGAGGTTATATGTTTTGGCAGGCCAACTGTAAGTTCTGGCATAAGAGAGGCATAGCGCGGGATAAGCGGAAAATCGTTAATAGCATATTTATGTCTTGTTTGGCTATCAGTTATAACAGACGCCAAAGTTGTTTCACTTCCTGTGCCAGCCGTTGTTGGGATTGCAATCAAAAGCGGAAGCTTTTTCCTAACCTTTAAAACACCTTTCATCTTGCTAAGCGACTTTTTAGGCTTTGCAACCCTTGCGCCAGTCGCTTTTGCGCAGTCCATTGCTGAACCTCCGCCAAAGGCGATTAAGCAATTGCAGTTATGCTGTTTATACATCTCCAACGCTTCTTCAACATTATCAGTTGTTGGATTAGGCACAGTTTTATCAAAAACAACAAGTTTAAATTGATTTTGAGTTAAAGCTTCTTCCAGACTTTTAGTTAAGCCAAGCCCACGAATGCCTTTATCTGTCACAAGCAAAACACTTGTTATGTTTTTGCTTTTCAAAACTTTAACAATATCATCATTATTCTTCAAAAGTTCAGGCTCACGATAAGGCAAGATTGGCAAAAGTGCTTTGAAAACAAACTGATAAGTTCTGCAATATAATTTCTTAAAGATGTTCATATTTACTCCTTTTCAAAGAAAGCTACGCCCACTGCGCCAGGCCCAATATGAGTTCCGATAGTGCTTCCAATCATAAATCGTGGGCTGTTTTCTTGCCAAATATGTTTACTGTCATTTTCATAAGCGTCAAGCTTGCTCGCATCAATGCCAGACCAAGCCAAGCAATATGGCATATCAAAATCAACACCTTTGGTCTTTTCAATCAGGTTGTTAATTAACGAATTTGCTTTCTTTCCGCCAATAGCCTTGCCAATCAATTTAACTTCACCATTAAGCAGCCCAACAGCTGGCTTAATTGCAAGAAGTTCGCCAGCAAAAGCTACAACAGCGGAAATTCTGCCACCCTTTTTGAGATATTTTAAAGTGTCAACAAGTGCAATAACTTTTATTCTATTTTTTACTTTTTCCAGTTCTTCTGCAATATCTTTTGCTGATAAATCTTGTTTTGCAAGTTTAACAGCATACTGAACCAATATTCTCTCACCTAAACTTGCGTTAAGACTGTCGACCGCATAAACTTTGCCCTCATATTTATCAGCCACTGCCTTGGCATTTGAATAAGTGCCTGAAAGCTTAGACGATAAAGCAATAATCACAACCTCGTCTCCCTCCTCAAGCAAAGGCTTAACAGCCTCATCAAAAGCATATTCGTTTATTTGGCTTGTTTTAGGAAGTTCACTGCACTTTTCAAGCCTTGCAAAAAATTCTTCACGAGTAATGTCTATTCCGTCATTAAATTCCTCGTCGCCAAACCTGATTTGAATTGGAACAAGAGTTACCCCAAACTTGTCAGCCTCCTTTTTATCAATATCTGATGCACTATCAATCACAATCTTAACTGCCATATTTAACCTCCAATTTTGTCTACAATTTTTTGTAGATTTTCACTTATTAATTTTAAATCTTCATAAAAGTTTTCTCTTTGCTTATCATCAAGCCACCCGCCAGCACTGTCTAGCACAGCATTAACTTTTTCACAAACTTGCATGCCAAGCTCCTCACCCTTTTCAGTTAGAAGAATAGGCGACTTATATCTCTTCTCAGTTTTGCTATCGCAAACAACATAGCCATTGCTCTCTAAAAAATCAATGGACCGCGAAATTGCGGCTTTATCTTCATCGCAAATATCACAAAGTTCTTTGGCAGTAAACTGACCATTATATCTGTAAAGATAATAAATACAAGACACCTGCGTACTTTTCAATCCAAACTTGCCCATTTCGATACTTTTGATTTTTTGAATATTTCTGCTTATTCTGTTTATCAAAACTGTAAATTTTTTAAATCTATCTTCCATAAAAGCCTCGCTTGTTGATGTATCAACAAGTTTAATTTAACATATCTTTATGCACAAAGCCAAACAAATTTGCAAAGAAAATAAAAAAAGCATGAAAATTTTCATGCTTGCAATAACAATTGATTTGCGCTTTCGCTTTCAACATAAGGATTTGTGATTTTGTAAATGCCATATAAATCATAATCGCAGAAGAACACTCTTGGCAATTCTCTAAAATATTGTAAAGTTTTTGCTGTTCCCATTTTGCTTGACCATTTTCCGTCTTTTTCTTGAAGCATAAAGTGGATATCACCTCTGGCTACATTGTTTGCATCACCACCTTTATCTATGTAAAATGCCACTTTCCATTGGTTATATCTCATTTGGTCATATAAACCGCACTCGTCAACGGACAAGCCTGTTTCTCGGACAAAATTGAACATTTTATCACACACCTTTCTGCCATTTGAATAAACCTCATTGCCAAGTATATTAAAAAATATTCCTGCTTCATGATAAGAAAACTGTGCCATTTTTATAAGTTCATCGGTAAGGTTAAAACAAGCATGCCCAAAACAATTGATGTATTCAGCAATACAAGAGCCATTATGCAAAGCAAAATAATCCTTTGCGCCACGTGATGGCACATAACCTTTCTTAAAAATTTGATTAAGTTTTAAAATAAAATTATATTTTTCTAGTTCCATAGTTTTATTATAACCCAAGATGTCCGCTTTGTCAATAGGCAATTACATAGATATCAAAAAGACACACACGGAGTTTCGCCGTCAAAATTTAATCCCGCTTTCTTTGCTTGACTATGTTGATACTTTCTTGGAATAATATAAATCTTTCCGTTTTTTCTAAGTCTCGCACCCGTCTGATGAAAAGTGAACGATACATTCTTTTCAATGCACTGCCGTTGAATATTTTTAACCCAGTCAAAGTCACAAACACGCACATTTATTCCACTTTCTCCACCAACAGTAACTTCCTCAATCTTGGAAGATAAAAAAGCAGTCAAGTCAAGATTTTCAAGCAGTGGCGCGCAGATAATAACTCTATGTTTTATTGGAACTTGCAAAAATATAGGCAAGCGCTGTTCAGCACGCCTTTGATTTTCACAAGTACAACCTATCCAAACATTATCCCAGCCCTCGCCCCAGTCAGACGGAATGCAATCCTTAAAACGTTCAATTCGCTTAGTAAAAATAACAAAATTCAAGTCTTTACGCTCGCGAATAATATCCCACGCCTTTTCACGATAGTCATCTGCCAAATCAAGGAAAAAATCACTAGTTAAACAAGTCCCGATAACTTCCCCACTCTTGATTTTGTATTCCCCGTCGCGCCCTCTCTTAACAGGTAAGTTAAATTGTTTGGTCACATAAAAATCAGCGCCACACTTATCATGCGCCTTGTCCTGCCTGTAAACATAACAAAATTTGCATCCCTCGCTAACCTTTCGGCACCCGTGCCAAGGGCTCCACATAATTGACATAGCCAATTATAGCATAAAAATCATTAATTAAAAAATTTTTTTAACAATTCGGTTAATATAATCTTTTTTCATGTTATAAATGTTACAAATAATACATCTTAAAAAAGGAGGTATAACATGGAGCAAATTGCAGAACTTTTACATAAAGCATACGAAAGCAAATATTGTGGGCAAAGTTTAGCACCTGATAATTATGACGTCACATTTAAAAATTTTATTTCAACGCTTAACAAATCGCAAAGAGAATAATTTCATAAATTTGATATTATGACTCAAGATCTTTTAATTGCACATGAAAAAAGAGCAATTTTATATATACTAGAACTACTTTGCCCTGAATGTTGATATAAAACAAAATATTTCATTTTGTTTTCCTGATTGCAGAGTTATCCCAATAAAAAATACTTTGTCAAATGCTTGAAATTCGCAAGAATTTTTTTGCGTCAGCAAACCATTTGCAAAGTATTTTTTTATTGGGATTTTTTAATCTTCGAAGTACTACTTGCGTTTGCTTACTTTTCTAAAGTAAGTCGTTTGAGAGGCTTGGGGAAATCGAAAGTCCCCAATCTCTTTTGGGTGCATTATGCACCTTTAATAGAAAATTTAAGTTAATTCTTCTTAGTCGTCCAGCGCTTGGGCTGGCTTTTCTAGATTAGAAAAGTAAGGTTAAAATCCCAATGATATAAGTATTGCGCGGTCAACCTCTTTCATCTTGCTTTCAGACAGTGAGGTCACCTTGCCTTTCAAACGTTTTTTATCTAATGTTCGGATTTGTTCTAATAGGGCAACAGAGTCTTTTGGCAGGTTATATTGATTTGACGGCAACTCAATATGCGTTGGCAATTTGGCTTTGCCAAGCTGACTTGTGATTGCCGAAACTATCACGGTTGGCGAGTATTTGTTTCCAACGTCGTTTTGAATTATAAGCACAGGACGCACGCCCCCTTGTTCGCTTCCGACAACGGGACTTAAATCAGCATAATAAATTTCGCCTCTTTTTATAAAATCGTCCATAACTCCTTTTCATACTCCATAAAGTCGAGAAGATCTGCTTGTTCCAACTCGGCAAATTCTTTATAAATGTTGCCAAGTTTGTCAAAATCTTCCCTTACAAGCATATTATGCTTGCCCTTTTTTAAAGTTGATATAATTATATCCCATTCTTGCGAATTTATAAAACGATTTACAATTTTTGCACTACTTTCAAGCTCTTGTTTATAAACATCAAAATTCAACATTTTTGCATCTCCTCAAATCGCTATACCCCTTTATTTTAAAGACCTATAGCTTTTGCTTTAATGTGAGCAAAAAGCAAAATTTTATGCATGTAAACAAAAAAGTAGAAAAATTATTTTTTGAGTTGACAAATTACGACATTTATTGCGTTTTATTAATCAAAAATTCTGGACTAAAATCCAGAATTTTTTACATTATAATCGCAATTGCTGTTGCTATGGTTTTGGAATGAGAAATTGAAATTTCTATTTTTTTGCCATAAAAGTCTGTTAAAAATCTGTTATGCGCAACGCCAAAAAGCTCAACATAAGGCTTGCCACTTTCTTCATGACAAAGTTTGATATCTTTGAAAACCACTCCACTATTTTTGCCAAGCCCAAGCGCTTTCATAACTGCCTCTTTAACGCAAAAAAGTGAAGCAATGCGCTCATGCTGCACTTGCTCGCAAAATGTCTTTTTGATATATGCAATTTCCTCCTCATGAGCAATCTTATTAAGAAATGCATCACTTGTGTCCACTCTGTCAAGTTCAATTATGTCAATGCCAATCATAATTATCTCCCCCTTAGCGCTCGCTCTCAATAATATTAACCGCATGTTTGATAGTTTCAAAATCAAAGCCTCGTCCTGCCAAGAACGCATAAATTTTTTGCTTGCCTTTGGCGTCAAGTTCAATATTTTTAACTTTCTTTCTTGCCAAATTTACGCAAGTATCAAGTTGCGTATCCTCGTTCAAACATTGATCAAACGCCTGTTCAATAAGTTCATCCGCCACGCCCTTGTTTTTCAACGCAAATGCAATTTTACGTTTGCCGTCTTTGCGCGAATACAGCCTGACATATTCGCACGCGTACGCTTCATCATTGATATAGCCATAGTCAATCAGTTTATTTATCGCACGTTCAATGCATTCAGGTGGATAGCCCTTGCCTTTAAGATAATCCTCCACCTGCTTTTGCGATTTCATGCCATGTTCAAGCAAAGTCAAGCCCCTATCAAAACTTGCGTAATCGCCATTCTCAACTTTAAGATTATTCAGAAAATCCTCGTCGATTTCCTGGTCAGTTTTAAGGTTGTGCCTTGCCAAAACTTCGGCTTC
This sequence comes from uncultured Clostridia bacterium, assembly GCA_947649575.1. GTDB lineage: Bacteria > Bacillota > Clostridia > Christensenellales > UBA1242 > Caccovivens. The sequence goes on from CANSRZ010000007.1 coordinate 53,434, forward strand.
AAAAACGCCCTCAAAGTTGTCGTCAACCATGAGTTTATAGCGCAATCCTTTTCCAATCTTAACAATCTCAGTTATTTGCATAAACACCTTTTATGTGTTACTTTTCTTCTAAAGAAAAGTAACCAAAAGAAAACTTATTTGCGGCACTCGATAAATACTTTATCTTCGTGTCGCAAATGATTTTAACTTTTTCTTATTTTTTAAAATGAATAAAATAAATTTATTCTTAACGCTTTGCAAAATTGGCAAATCTATTTTACGAAGAGAGTTATTAAAAGCCAATTTAAAAAGCGTTAAAATTAAAAGTTTTTTGCTTCTTTTTTTCAAAAAAGAAGAGAAATTGAAATTAATTCAACAAATCGCTTGTAACTTTGGTGTAAGCTCGAACAAGACCGCCTGCACCAAGTTTAATTCCTCCAAAATAGCGCACAACAAAAACACAACAGTTTTGAACATCTCGCTTTTGCATAACTGATAAAATCGGCCTGCCCGCTGTGCCAGACGGCTCGCCGTCGTCAACCGCTTTCTCGCAAAATGGATTAACTATCCTGCACGCCCAGCAAATATGCGTCGCCTTTTTATGCTCCTTTTTGAGAAATAATAGTGCTTCATTGATTTTATTCATATCAGCATTTTCAATCAAAAATCCCAAAAAACGCGATTTTTTCTCAATAATTTCGTTAGTTTTATCAAAATTAAACATAATTTACCTTTTTGTTTTGTTATGAACGAATAAAACAATTCTTCAAACTTAGTTTGTTGATAGTCGCCAAACGTTAGGCTTGCAACACAACCTTAATAAAATTCTTCTTGCCTTTTTTGAGAAGCAAACTATCATTTTCAAAATCAGCAAGTGTAACTGCCTTAGCAAAATCGTTCACCTTTTCGCCTTTCATAGAAATAGCTCCGCCCTCAATCATGCGACGAGCGTCACTCTTAGACGAACAAAGTTTTGTAATAGCCAAAACATCGCAAATGTTCATGCCATTTACAAAATCGCTTTTATTCATTGCAAACTCAGGAGCATCATCTCCGCCTTGAGTAAACAAATTTTCACTCATAGCTTGAGCCAACTTGGCATCCTCTTCACCACGAATAAATTTGGTTATTTCATAACACAGTCTTTTCTTTGCATCAACAATATTTTTTTCAATCAAAGCTTGGATTTCTTGCATCGGCAAATCAGTAAAAAGTGCAAACATCATCTTCACGCAAGCGTCAGGAGTTTGATAAATCCCTTGATAGAAATCGTAAGCAGAAATTTTATCTTTATTAATCCAAATTGCCCCCTTTTCTGTCTTCCCCATCTTTTTACCCTCAGGAGTCAACAATAGTGGATTTGTTGCACCAACCAAATTTATATTAGTGCCATTCACAAAATTGAGTTTCCTTTGAAGCTCTGTGCCTGCTGCGATGTTCCCCCATTGGTCTTGACCGCCATATTGCAAAGTGCAACCATACTCACGATTAAGATGAACAAAATCATAAGCCTGCATAAGCTGATATCCAAGCTCAAAGAACGTCAAGCCGCCATTCTCAATGCGATTTTTGTAAATTTCGTTCGACAACATTTTGTTGATATTAAAATGCACACCAATATCACGCATAAAATCAACAAAATTGAGTTTATTAAACCAGTCAGCATTGTTAACAATAATCGCTGGATTTTCGCCATCAAAATCCAGAAAACCACTAAGGTCTTTTTGTATCTTTGCAATATTATCGGCAATATCTTGCTTAGATAACATTTTTCTCATTTCTGTTTTGCCAGACGGGTCACCCACACAGCCAGTTGCTCCGCCCATCAAAAGTAAAACTTTATGCCCTGCTTTTTGAAAACGCCTCAAAATGCAATAAGGAACGCAATGCCCAATATGCAAACTGTCAGCAGTTGGATCAGTGCCCTCATACAACGTGATAGGCACGCCACTTTCAAGCATTTTCTTCAAGCCCTCCTCATCAGTGCATTGATACAAAAGCCCTCTCTCTTTAAGCTCGTTATATAAATTAGTGTCAATCTTTTTCATAATAGTTCTCCTTTTAAATCTTTTTGCATAAAAATCAAATCTTCATAAGTTCCATCTTCATATTTTACCGCATTATATCGATAACCAGTTTCTATAAATCCGAACTTTTTGTAAAGATTAATGGCAGAAATATTTTGCTTGCAAACCTCAAGTTCTATCTGTTCAAAACCTAAAATCTTTGAATATTCAATCATCGTAGCCATAATCTGACTTGCAACTCCACATTTCCAATATGCTGATTGCACAGAAATCCCTAAAACACAACGGTGTTTTGCTCGAATATGATTTGTCATCCCTTTAATATTCCCAAGCCCTATAATCTTATCATTTACACTAACAGCAACAATAAACTCCTTCTCTGCATTTGCAGTATTTTCTATCCAAATAATCTCCTCAGCAATTTTCTTCTCCTCTTCTGGTGTATCTGCAAGAAATCTAGTTTCTTTAATAACCGTATTATAATAATCTGCCAATTGTTGAGCATCTTTTGTTGTTGGTGAAAATAAAATTGCCAATTCTCCATTTTTTAATGTGAAATTTCTCTCCTCTATTTTCATTGTTCTCCTTATAAAAAAGCACGCCAAAATCCTAAAATTTTTAGGACGAAGCGTGCTGTTCGTGGTACCACCTAAATTTAGCTGGGGAGGCACCAAAAGTTTTTAACGCTGACACGCTTGCCAAAGCAAGCTAACAGCTAAACTTTCGGTTCCCCGTCCCAATCTCCATCCAATTAATGTGCAAAATCGAAAACAAGATTTTCGATTGTTGCAATTTTTGAAAGGCGACTAAGATAAGAACCCAAGCCCTCATTCAGTCAATTCGTTTGACTTAAACGCAAAACTTGAAACAAGTGTAATTCAAAAATTTTTAGCAAAGGATTTTCAGCCACCATCCTCTCTCTGAATGCATCAAAATTTTCTACTAGAATTGTCCCGCCATTTTGATTATGATTTGATTATACCCTTAAAATAATTTTTTGTCAAGCAAAAGTGTAAAAAGTTTTGGTTTAATTTTCTTGCAAATTATTTGCCGTGCCTAAAACAATTTGAAAACATTTTATCAACAAAAAAGCACGCTATAACTGCGTGCTTATATTTAAAATGGAATTTTGTAATTTTTAATCATTGCCTTTCTTTGCTCTAACTTCTGCAAGTTCTTGTTCAGCTCTTTCAATATCTGCTTTAAGAGATTCATTTTGTTCAGAAAGAACAGTGAAAATTCTTTCAAGAAGAGGATATCTTTCCTCATTTTTAGACATAACTTCTTGGCAATGCTCAACAGAAAGTTTAAGACCATCAAGAAGATCAAGGTCTTCTGCAAGTTTCTTTGCTTTTTCTTCATCGATATCTGCATAGTTGTTTACGCCATAAAGAACAACTTTTTGTTTAGCAACAAGAGCTTCTTTACGACGAAGTTTTTTCTCATCACTTTCAAGAGTTTTCTTAACTCTGCGAAGTGGAATAAATTCTTTTTTGCATTGACGAAGTTCTTTTTCATTAACTTTAAGTCTTTCGTTAAGGACAGCAAGTCTTGCTTCATATTCTTCTTCAGTAAGATAAACAGGCTCTGCAGTTTCAGTAGCGATAGCGTTGCGTTTAGCTTCTGCAAGTTCTGCTCTAAGAGCAGCGGCAGTTGCTCTTTCTTCTTCAAGAGCGCGTCTAGCCTCTTCAAGTTCTTCACTTGAAGTGTCTTCTTCAACTTCTTCCTCTTCTTCGTCAAGGTCAACAACCTCTTCTTCCTCTTCTTCGGCTGTTTCCTCTTCTTCAACTTCCTCTACTTCTTCTACTTCTTCGTCAGACTCTTCTTCAGATTCCTCTTCGTCCTCTTCAGTTTCTTCTTCCTCTTCTTCGTCCTCGTCGTTCATTTTTGCAAGACGTTCCATCAAAGCTTTTCTTCTTGCTTCAATATAAGCTTCGCGGTCATCTTCAGGTTCTTCTGTTTCTTCAGTTTCTTCTTCCTCTTCAACAACTTCTTCCTCTTCGGCGTCAGTTGGAGCAACTTCTTCATCTGGATTATAGTTTTCGATAACAGCACCGTTTACAAGAGCAGTTGCTTCTTTTTCGCCAATTGCGCCTGCAAGTTGTTGTTCAACTTTTTTAACTTCATCACTTTCATTTGCACTGATGATTTTCTCGTCTTTTTTGCCATTGAAAATAGCCATCAAAATATCCGCCATGAAGAATAAGAGGAAACCTCCAGCGATAATGATTGCAAGAACAAGAACAACTTTTAAAATTACTGATTCCATAAATTCACTTCCTTTTTAATTTTTTAATAGGCTTAAGCTATCTTTGGTGGAGACGGCGGGATTTGAACCCGCGTCCGAAAAGTGTAAATAAGTTTTTCTACGCGTTTAGTTTATGATTAAATTTCATTAATGTTTCCTCCATAAACAGATAAACATTAACAATCTAGTATAATTTTCTAAATATATTCTAGAACTTCTATTTAGAGTTTCGCTCTTAATGATACCCGTTGTAAGCAAGCGACCTTTACAATCAAGCAGGTTGAAATTTCAACCAAGTTATGCAAGGCTTAAACTAAATTAAGCAGCCATTGGCATAACCGCAACATTTCTGTCTGCGTTTATATTTAAATGCTTGTTTTTAGGTGGGCAAGCACCACCACGCGCTTTACGCTTATTTGCCAGCTCTCCGTCGAAACCAATAACGCCCCCGTGAGGGTTATCAGCCTGATTTGATAGCTCGTTCAATTTCTCTCTTGACAGCCTTATCTTTGAGAGATGCTCTCTTATCATAAAGTTTTTTGCCTTTTGCCAGTCCGATTTCAATTTTGACGTTGCCGCCAGAAAAATAGACTTTTAATGGAATGATTGAAAACCCTTTTTCTTGACTTTTTCTTTCCAGTTTATCAATCTCAGCTCTATGCAAGAGAAGTTTCCTATTTTTTCGAGTATCAGGCAAGAATGATGAAGTTTTTTCATAAGTTTTGATGTAACAATTTTTTAACCATGCCTCACCATTTTTGATAACAACGAAAGCATCATTAATATTTATGCCACCAAGTCTTATAGATTTAACCTCACTGCCCTCAAGCGCAATGCCCGCTTCAACAGGATCAGAAATGAAGAAGTCATGATATGCTTTTTTGTTATTAGTTATTATCTTCATTTCACCTCCTATTATAACACTTATTTTTCACATTTTCAAGACCCAATTTAAAAAAAATTGAAAAAATTTGCTATTTTTTTTAATTTTTATAGCCAAAATCGACTTTTCGAGTAAAAATATTGACATTTTGCACAATTATTTTGATTTTGTCACCTATCATAAATGCATATTTTGTGCCTTTAAGTTTGAGTTGTTTCTCAAAAAACAGATATCCATCCTGTGGCAAATCCTCAATTCTGAGCAATCCCTCAACAGAATTTTCAAGTTCTATGAACAATCCATAATTTGTAACTGAAGTGATAACACCCTCAAATTCTTCTCCAACCTTTTCTTTCATAAGATAAGCTTTCCAAAGGTCGTCAACATCACGTTCTGCCCTGTCGGCATTTCTTTCCATAACGCTTGACTGCTGGCTGCTTTCAAAAGTAAACTCTTTAAGTTCTTCAATTCTTGTTTTTGAAAGTGCTTTTTTATGCAAAACTTCTTTGATAATTCTATGAATAGTCAAATCTGGATAACGGCGAATTGGCGAAGTGAAATGACAATAATATTCAAGCGCCAAGCCAAAGTGCCCTAAGTTTTTGTTATCATATTTTGCTTTTTGCATTGAGCGAAGCAAAATTTTGTTAACAGTTTCACTATAAGTGTTTCCGTCGGTGAGTTTGATAAGAGTTTGATAATAGTCAGGAGTAACATCGTCAGGGATAGGAGGAATTCTCACGCCAAGACCTTTGATAAATTCGCAAACTGAGGCAAGTTTTTCCTTTTTAGACGGCTCATGCACACGATAAACAAATGGAATGCCTTTTATGCAAAACTCTTTTGCAACTGTTTCATTAGCAAGCACCATAAAATCTTCAATAAGTCTATGTGCGTCATTTCTTTCGCGTTTTTTAACATCTATTGCAAGACCTTTTTCGTCAAAAACAAATTGGCTTTCGCCGATTTCAAAATCAATCGAGCCCTCTTTTTTTCTGTTTGCTTGAAGAAGTTTTGAAAGTTCATGCATAATAAGCAAACTATCTTTGACTTTTTCATGCTTAGCATCAGCTTTTTGACCTGTTAACACTTTGTAGACTTGGTCATAATTAAGCCTCCCTACACTTTTTATTACGCTTTCGCAAATTTGGTGAGAGATTACCTTTCCATTTTTATCAATTTGCATAATGCAAGAAAGAGTCAATCGTTCAACGCCCTCGTTAAGAGAACATATGCCATTAGACAAACTTGTTGGAAGCATTGGCAAAACTGAGGTTGGGAAATACACACTTGTTGCACGCTTGAAAGCCTCTTCATCAATAACACTTTCACGCTTAACATATTCGCCGACATCAGCAATATGAACGCCAAGTTCATAGCCGCCGTTTTTCAGCCTTTTGATAGAAACCGCATCGTCAAGGTCTTTTGCGTCAAGCCCGTCAATAGTAAAAATCTCTTCTGCCGTCAAATCAAGTCTGTTTTTCTTTTGTTCCACCTTGACAGTTTTAGGAATTTTTTTGCTAGCTTCAACAACGTTTTCAGGAAAAGTTTCAAACAGTTCATGCTCACGGATAATTCCCAACTCAAGCGCTTTTATATCATCGCAATGTCCAAGCACTTCAATGACCAAGCCAGAGATATTTTTTGTATTTCTGCGAACTTCAATCACAACGCGGTCATTTTTTTGAAATTTAAGGTTTCCGTTCAAAAGTCTAATTTTGAAAGGAATATTTTGATTGTCAGGCTCTAAAAAGAAAGTTGAATTGGACTTTGTTACAACACCAACAAGATGCGGAACTGATTTGTAAATTGAAACAACTTCGCATTCTCCACCCTCTAAGCCGTCATAGCCAATCTTGACAATAACTTTATCACCGTCAATAGCGCCCAAAGTTTTATTGCCAGGCACAAACAAATCCTTTTCGCTAGTCGTCCCATCAAATTTACAAAATCCAAATCCTTTGGCGTTGCCTATAAAAGAACCCTTTGCATAGCCATGAGATGGAATTGTTATAAATTTGCCTTTCTTGATTTCAAACAAATCCCCGCTTGCAACAAGCTCAAAGAAATTTCGTTTAACTTGTTCTGAATTTGCGTCCAAAGAATTTTCTAGAAAACAAAAAAGATTGTTCAGTCCAGAATAGACCAAACTATCTTTTGATAAAATCTCCAAAATCTTAGCTTTAATATTCATTGCAAAAGCTCCTTAAAAATTAAGCAACCCCGTTAATGAGCATAGTTACGAGATATAAAATAACGCAGAAAATGATTATGCTTGCCATAACAATTGTGATTATTTTAAGTTTGCCGTCACGAGAAGAGCCTTTATTTTGAGAATAATAACTTTCTTGTGCACCTGTCATAACATCAAGTTGCCCGTCAGCAGTGTTAGATTGCATAATAACTGTGATAATCATAATGATTGAACATGCAACAATGATAAAGAACAAAACATAACGCACAATTGGCAATGTTTTTGTCCAGAAATCGCTTTGAAGAGCAAGTAAAGTTGATAAGTTTTTCATAATTTCACCTCATAAAAATTAATACATAAGACACAGCCATACAAGAACGCCTACATTTACAGCAAGCAGTATCAGTTTTACAATAAACCAACCTACTGTTTTGCCGTCTTTAAAAAGCTTAGTTTTGCCGATAAAACCTTGAGCCATATTCCAAAGCAACAGCAAAGCTGTTACTGATAACATGCAAACAAGGATTGTGTTTCCAGCGTCACCAAGATATTCCTGAAACCAGTTCTTAACATTTGACATAGTTTCTTTAAAGCCAGCAAGCATTTGAGTATGCATTTTGTCCTCCGTTTCTTATAAATTATAGCATAAATAAACATAGATTTCAACTATTATAATAAAGAAAAGCATAAAATTATTGTCAAAATACAAGTTTTTTAATAAATTTTAAACTTTTTCAATGTTTTTAAAACAAAAATGTAGCATTATTTAATTCAGCAAACTTTGCTCTTAACACCTCTTGACTTTGCAGAGCAAAATTGCAAGTGACAGCCTTAATTCTTATAAGCTCAAAGGATTTATTATTTTGCATAATATATTTCACGCCATATTTGAACTTGCAATTATCGCATTTGCTTGCAAAATGTTCCTTAAATGGGCAATGTAAAAAGTTCATAACAATTGGCTTATAGTTTTCAAGTCCATAAAGATGTGTTCCATTATTTTTAAGACTTTCGTTGACCTCAACTGAAACAATTATATCCTCAATTCCAAGCTCTTGCAAAGCTTTAACTGAATAAGAATTAAACACGTTTAAATTGGTGGAAACAATGACTTTTCGTGAATTATTTAAGTTTAAAGCATAATAATTATTTGCAAAAATGTTTAAATTTGGATTATCCTCTAAAATCAATTTAAATAGTTTTATATCTGCCTCATTTGCAAATATGGGCATGTTTAAATATAATTCGCATTCAATCTGGTCGCAGACTTTTTTGATTAGAATGCGATTATATTCTTTTGGACAATAAACAAGCTTTGCATTTTTCAAGTTTATATTTTTAAGCTGTGCAATATCATTGAAAAAATAAATTTGCTTTGTAGGCATTTTTTTATCAAAACAAGACAAATCAATGTCGCGTTCAACAAAATCTTTTATGTTTTGTTTATTATAATTTTCAAGAATTGCATCTTTAAGTTTTTCAATTGTTTTTCGCCTAATATCATTCAAAACGCTTTTGCGAATAAACACATTGCCAAGTTCAATTTTATCAAAATCTAATTCAAACATTTCACAACCTTTTGAAAGTTGTGATATAACTTCTTCTTTGGTCAAAGCTTGATTTATCGCCTCTTGATTTTTCTCCTCTGACAACATTTCAACAATAGCTTCATTGTTATAATCCAATATAATTTTTGCAAAATCGTTGTTTTTTGCATAAAAAGAGGCTTTTATTTTGATTTTTCTTACATTTTGCTTTAATTCTTGTTCACGCAAGGAATTTAAAGTCAAGCTGACTTCGCAGTTATTTTTAACAACTGCTTTGGTCGTAATTTGATAAACATCCTTAGCAATTTCTTTAACATCGTTCACACCGATTGAGGCAATTTCATTGTCTTGCAAGATAAACTTCAAGCCGTCACCCCTCGAAATTTTATATTTAGACTTAATTGTAATTTCGTTAAACTTTTTGCCATTGTTAACTTTTATAACCTGTCCGATTTTTAAACCACGATGACCTTGAATATGGCTGTCAATTTTTTTATCATCATTAAAATAGCCCTCAATGTAGCCCCCACGATTGAACACAGTTTTTAATCTATCTTTCTGAGCTATCAAATTGCGTTCGCCATCAAGCGCCTCTCGATAAACTGCAACTGCTTCGCCAACATAACCTGCGCGTCTTGCTCTGCCCTCAATTTTAAAACTGATAACCCCCGCCTCAGCAAGTTCTTGCAACCTGTCAAGCATGCAAAAATCTTTTGCAGAAAGAAAGTATCCCTCTCGTTTTTCTTTGCCAGAAGTCAAAACATAAGGCAATCTGCAAAACTGTTTACATTTGCCACGATTACCACTAGCTCCGCTACTAAGTGACGAAATATAGCAGTTGCCAGAATATGACACGCAAAGCGCGCCTTGAACAAAATATTCAATCTCAATATCGCAATTTTCATGAATGCGTGTAATTTCTTGTAGGCTAGTTTCGCGAGCAAGAACAACCCGTGAAAAGCCAAAGTTTTGCACAAACTTTGCCCCCTCCAAATTGCAAATTCCCATCTGAGTGCTTGCATGCAAAACTGCATTAGGAAATTTCTTTTTAATGCAATAAGCCAGCCCCAAATCTTGAACAATAAAAGCGTCCACATTAAATTTTAAAAGTTTTGAAACAATGTTTAAAATGTTCGCTATTTCACTGTCGTCAAACAAAATATTTAAAGTTAAATAAACTTTAACGCCAAAAAGATGAGCATGTTTGATAACATCCTCGATATTTTCTAAATTAAAATTTTCAATGTTCCCTCTGGCATTAAAATCGTCAAGCCCAAGATAAACAGCGTCAGCGCCGTTATTTATTGCACTATAAAAGCTCTCCAAATTGCCAGCAGGAGCAAGAAGCTCTGCCCTTTTCATAATGATATTTTAGCACATCCATAGTTAAAAAGCAATCAAGAAATAAAAAAACTCTGCATTCGTGCAGAGTTTTCGCTTTGCCTATTATAAAACAAGTGGAACAACAATGCCAGCAAGAACAACCAAAAGGCAAACGATATACAAAACTTTCCAAACCACAGGCTTAGATCTAACAAATCTCCAAGCAAGGACAGAAACAATAACAATCATAATAGCAGTTGCCACGCCTTGCAAAGCGCCAACAACAGTTGCGTTAATTCCGCAAGCTGAAAGCACAAGCGCAACAAGATAGAGAATTGTTACTGCAACGATAGTCCAAAAAGAGATTTTGTTCAAACTCCAAACAGTTTTCTTTGAAGAGCTTGATGAACTTGATGATTTTGAACTTGAACTTTTCTTAGTTGCCATTTTAACCTCCTTAACAAAAATATAATATCACAGAAATTTAATTAAAGTCAAACATAAAACAAGATTTTTGCACAAAATTATCACTTTTTATGGCGAATTTGCTGATTTTACTGAAATGTTGATTAAATATACAATTTTGACATGTCGCAATTTTCATGTTTCAAAAGTTTTATTTTTAAATCTAACCCACCTGCATAGCCTGTCAATTTCCCGCTTGCTCCAACAACCCTATGGCACGGGATTATGATTGCAATTGGATTGCGTCCCACTGCTCTGCCAACAGCTTGTGCAGACATTTTTTGCTTGCCAAGTTTTTGCTTAACATAATTTGCAATTTGCCCATAACTAACAGTCTGCCCATATTCAATTTGACAAAGCCTTTGCCAAACACAAACAGAAAATTCACTTCCTTGCAACTTGATAGGCAAATTTTTTATATCAGGCTTTTTGCCAGCAAAATAATCGTTTAGCCATTTTTCAACTTTGGCAAAAACAGGCAAGTCATTTTTCAAAAGATAGTCTTTGTCTTTCAAAATATCTCTTTGCCCTTCAAGCCAAAGCCCAATCAAATTTTCACCGTCGCTTGCCAAAGAAATTTTACCTATTGGCGAGTTGTAAATATATTTATAAAACAAATTAAACTCCTATCATTTTCATTTTATCATAAAAATTTAAGTTTGCAAAACTTTTGTTTTAACAATAAAGAAATATATTTGCCATTTATCTCCAAAATTGTTGCAAACAATTGTTAAATTCTTTTGGATTATCCATATTTGCACAATGCCCAGCCTCTTTCAAGATAACTTTAGCGCATTGTTCCTTTCTTGCCCATTCGTTGACAATTTCAATTTCATTAGCAATATCGTGTTCTCCGCAGCCAATCAAAAGCTTATATTGCCTTTGCTTGTTTGGGAATTTATTAACAAGATTTTTCAATTTTGCCAGATATTTAAATGATTTTTTCTTAAATTGTAAGTTTAAATTATAAAATTCTTCTTGAGCCTCTTTTGTGTAGGCAGAAATCTTTTTGTTTGCTTTTGCAAACCACTTGATTGAAAACATTGCTTTCATCATCATTTTCATTTGTTCTTTGTTGTTGCCTTTTTGCTTTTCAAAGTCAAAATCATTGATATCATAACCACCAAAACAAGCAAGTGATAAAACTTTGCTTTCATATTTGTTTGCAAAATCTTGAACAAACACCGCTCCCAGCGAAACGCCAACAAAATGAGCCGCTTTAATGTTGCGCTTTTCAAAAATTTGATTTATCCAATCTGACATTTTTTCAATAGAATCGCCTTTCTTTGCTTTAACAGATTTGCCGTGTCCTAAAATATCAACCGCAAGCAAATTATATTTCCCCGAAAAATATTCAAATTGCTTTTCAAACATTCTGTGGTCAACAAAGGCCGCGTGAATAAACACAATCCAGTCCTTGCCAGCCAAATCTTCAATATAATAAGCAATAGGTGCGTCTTCAAGATAAAATTCTTTCATTTATTCCTCCTCAATATTGTTTTATAATTATAACACAACATATTGCTTTTTGTTTCATATTTGACAAAAAATTTAATCCCCCAATTTATTAAAACTATTAATAAATTAAAAACTTTTTTATATTCCCCTATATTTTTCAACAAAAAATCACGAAACCTTGGCTCGTGATTTGTTTTTTACATTTTATTAAATTTTACAAAACACATTTTTCATTATATTTTAACTTAAATTTCGACGGTTTTGAATTTTACAAATTCAAAATATTATTCTTTTCCCACCTCGCTTGGAGTTGATTGTAATAACTCCTTTTGGTCAGAAATAGTTATTAAAGGAACATTAGCATTTTTAGAAATTTTTTCAGCCCATTCTTTGTAAAAGTTTTTGAATGCTTGCGGCGAGTCCCTGAGTGCCCATTCATTATCAAAAACGCCTATAATTTTTATCTTATCGCATTTTCCTTTTATCAGTACATGATTATATGTGCCTATCCCATTTAGCAATAAGTCCCACGGGTCCCCATTATCAGCATTAGTATAATGTTGTATTTCTTCTTCAGGGTTTATAAAATCACTATTTAAATCTTTTTTTTCAGCCACTAAAATGTTTTCAGCTGGTACTGATAAGATAAAGCCAACAGGATTCCATGTATTTAATTGCTCAAAACATTTTTCATGATGTTTTCCTCGACCAATTAAACTACAATCAATTATAGTCATTTTGGCAATATCAAAAGGATTATCCACCAAATCATAATCTGGTTCAGGTGATTTAAGATTTTTCTTTAAATCACGAAAAATTTTATAACCGATACCGAATTTGCGATCCATTGGTCTACCATTTATTGAAATAGGTGAGCCGAGTTGAATTGCATGAACTAAAAAAACAAATTTATTAGAATCAAATTCAAGCGGATTAGAATAATTAAAATCAATCCAATTATTTATCAAATCAAACTCCTTAAAAAGACACTTTCCATTTAATACAGTATCTAAAAAAAACTTTTTGTTGTTTTTTGTGGTTTGCGTTCACAAAGTCTTTTTTTTGATTTCTTCATTTTGATTTTGCGACAACTAAATTTTAGCATAAAAATCAAAATAATCAAAAAATAAATCAAATTTTGATTTCGCGATCGCACTTTTGATTTCGCGAAAATCAAAATTATAATTTCTCTATAATTTCTCCTGCTTGTAATTTATAACATTGCTCTCCAACCATATATACTTTTTCATCATTTACAATAACCGCCGACTTATCAGATAAAACATAAACTGGATATTGCTGTTTCTTTGATTCTTCAATACATTTTTCAAAAGAATCTTTTGGAACAAATTCTCCAAAAACATGTGGCAAAATTGATAAATTTACGATTTTTAGATAATCTGTAATTCCGTAATAATTTTCTACATTATAAATATAATCCTGTGTAATAGTTGTTGGCATTCTACCTAAAATCATACTGCCAGCGGAGCTGCCAATCCATACTTTATTTTTTAACAACTTAGGCAGTAATTTTGAAAACCCCGTTTTTTCAAAAACTACTTTAAGCCATTCAGTACTTCCTCCAAAGCAAAAAATAATGTCATATTTTTCAATTCGTTTTTCTATCTGTGTAATATCAAGTGCTAATAAATTGACTAATTCAATTGTGCCTCCAAAGGTTTTTGATAATATATCTAATCCTTCAATAAGCCATCTCTTATCACCTTCTTCAACAGACGATGCTTCATTTAAGATAGCAACAGAAACTTCTTTTGCAGATTTACCTACTAAATTCAAAACCTCTTCCAATATATTTTTTTGACTAATATTAGACGATGCAAGAACTAATTTCATATATAACTCCTCAAAAAAGACTTTTTATTGCATATATTTGGAGCTACTGGCGGGAATCGGACCCGCGACCCCCACCTTACCAATAATATATTATTCCTAAAATGATATTGGAATAGCCAAATAAAACTATTATTACTTGTAGCTTTTGTAGATTTTGTGATTTATTGTGTAACTTGTGTAACTTTTGCAATTTATGATTTTCTCGCTACTCTGTTAAGTTTTAAAATAATTCTTTACACAAATTTTACACTTTCTAAAACAGCACCAAAACAAATATTCCTACTTGATTTATAATATATATTCATTTTTGTAATCATTTTAGATATTAGCATTATAGCACATTGCAAACTAAACTCAAAACAAATCAATAAGATAGTAAATAAAACTCTGTATATATATGATATAAAAATTTTTACAAGATAAACCAAAATATATGGAGATGTTTTATGAAAGATAAACAATACAAAGTTACTATCTATAATAATGATAGAATAGTAGTTCAAAAAAATTATAATCATTTTAAAGGTGCTATTGTTAAAAATCGTGTACTACCAACTAAAACACGAAACAAAGACAATCCTTTTATAACAACCAAAAAATATGAAAAGACCTTAAAGCAGTTTAGACAAAAACTATATACTTTTGATTTAGTTCCTAATAAATGTGTCTTTTTAACTTTAACTACTTCAAATATAATGTTATGAACTGAATTAAAAAAGAAATTTCAATCTTTTATGTTATGTATCAAAAGAAACTTTGGTAAGTGCTTTTATATTCGTGCTATTGAATCTTTTGAAGATAACATTCATTTTCATATACATTTGATTTTAATGTTTAAAAATGAAATACCAAAAAACTTTACACCACTTTGAACTAAAAAGCATTGGAAACAAGGTTTTACAGACTTTCAAAGGGCAACCGAGCCTTATGGTGTTATTGATTATATATCTCAGCCTAAAACCGAAAATATAAACCCAAATAACCCCACATACACCAAACTACCACAATTTGTACAAATCATATCTTATAGCAAAGATTTTCCAATTTCAAATAAGCATGAGATAACCACAAATAAGCAAGGTGTTTGTGATATACTTGACAAAGCAAATAAAGACAGCATAAAAGAAACTGGCAACAATCTTTATTGTTTTAGTGATAAACATAAGTTTATTGACCGAAACACTGGCGAGATTATCACTTGCATAGACAAGCAGTATTTTCATAAGCCACAAAAAAATAAGTAGTCAAAACTGACTACTTTATTTTATAAACTCTAATAATGCTTTCTTCTTATCTTCACTCAAACTCTTAAACTTTTCTAAAATCTCCATATCACTTTCATAGTTGTTGTAGTCATGATAAAAGAACTTTTCAGCTGAACAATTACATTCTTCAAGTATCCTAAAAAACACTTCCATACTTGGCAAGAAATCTTTTTGACTTTCAAGTCTATTTATATAACTATCGTGCATGTCAATATTTAGTGATAACTTTCTTGCAGATAAGTTAGCATTTGTGCGAATAGTGCTTATCTTAAAAATCAAGTCTTGTTTATCCATATTTTAACCTCCAAAATGCTACCTTAATTATAAAATATGGAGCAACTTATACTACTTGAAACTAAACTGGTAAAATGCAAGCATTTTCAATATAATATTGAAATATTCTCAATATTGTTTACTTTTATTGAATTGTATGTTATAATTGCTCTTGAAAAGGAGCAATTTTTTATGAAAAAGTTGAAGTCAATTCTATGTTTGGCATTTGTGCTTATATGTGGCACTCTACTTTTTACTGCATGTGGACCTAACAAAAATAATAATGATCCACCAACGACACAGCCAACATATTATGTGGTATCATTTGACACAAATGGTGGAAGCAATGTTGATAGCATACAAGTTGAACAAGGTAAACTTATTAGCAGACCAAATAACCCAACAAAAAACAACTATGTATTTGATGGGTGGTATATTGATTCTAATTATAACTATGAATTTAGATTTGCAATAGACACAATAAATAAAGATACCACATTGTATGCAAAATGGATTGAATCCTTAAATCAATATACAATTACTTTTGATACTAATGGTGGAAACATATTGAGTGCTATTACGCAAAATGAAGGAACAAACCTAAACTTGCCTACGCCTACAAAGTCAGGTTATACTTTTGATTATTGGTATACCGACAATTTGCAACCATTTACATCAACAAAAATGCCTTCATATAATATCAAATTATATGCAAAATGGAAAGTCGCAGTTGATGTTTATGTCGACGGAATCCTTTTTAACACTGTTTATGCCAATGAAGAAACAAATTATAAATTAGCAAGTTTAACTAAACCAGAAGATATAACAACCAACCCTATGATAGAAAAATATTTTTATGGATATTTTTTAGACCCTTATTTTAATGTACCACTCGCTGAAACTACAACATTTACAACAAATTCAAGAATTTATGCTAAATGGATTAATATTGATTATAGTAAATATACATACACTGTGTCTAATAACAAAGCAATTATTACAGGTTATACTGATAATACTGCCACAATTGTAATAATTCCAAAATATATTAACTCATATCCAGTAAAAATTTTAGGAAATGGACGTAATACCCTTTTCCCAGCAACAACAAAAGACATTGTTTTACTTTGTGATGAATTAGAAGAAATTGCTGGCGGATTTAGGAATTGTTCAAATTTAACATCTTTAACAATACCAAATAGTGTAACAACTATTGGTAATTCTGCATTTAGTGGTTGTTCAAGTTTAACATCTTTAACAATACCAGATAGCGTTAAT
>CANSRZ010000008.1 GCA_947649575.1 uncultured Clostridia bacterium
TAATTGTCATTGTTCGTGCCGACACTCCGTGTCAGCATTGATATATTATCATATTCCCTAGGTCTTTGTCAATAGTTTTTACAAAAAAATTAAAATTTTAACAATATTTTTTTAATATTTTGACAAATTTGTAAATTTTTGACCAATACTATCCTGGGCGTATCGTGGAAACACAAAAATAAAAAGGATATTTCACATATCCTTTTCACGTTTTTATTTATTATCTATCAACTTATTTATATATTTTGCAACGTCTTTTTCTCTAAATTGATAAGTGTTTTGCCAGTAAACTTTTATAAGTGGGTATGACATAATATCAAGCCAGTCCTCTTTTAAAGAGAAAGTTCTTGAAAGCATATCACACTTTTTAAGTTTGTAACAAAGTTCCATGTGATTGAAAAGCATAGTTATAAACATAAATTGCTCTTCTGTTAATTCTTTTTTAGTTGTTTTTCTATCAAAAAGGTCTTTAAGTTTATCACAGTGTTCTATATAAAAAGTCCAAAGTTCACGATGCCCTTTTACAATATCTCGCTTAAATCCACACTTTGTTTTCAAGATTTTAAAAGCAAAAATTCCGCAAGTCATTAACGCAAACCCAGCAAGAAAAACCGTTATAATAATCTCAAAAGTTGTCATAAAAGCCTCCTAATATCAAAATTATATCATAATAGAAAAACATTTGTCAAACACAAAAGATGCATTTCTGCATCTTTTTTTTAAACGGCTTCTAGGCAAAGGCGTCCATTTTGATAAAAAGCTAGAAAAAGGCCGTTCAACGTTTGGAAATGACAACCATTAAGTAATCGCTGAGTTATCGCCAAAGCGTTGGGCTGAATTTTGACTGAAACCGAGCAACTCTGCCCTGAAATCTGCGATGGCGTGTTGATTATCCCCGCTTGCACGCCATTATTTCTTAATAATCTTGCAAAAGCCATAGTTTCATTTCGAGAACGAAAGGATGCTAAAATATAGTTCATCTTATCTCCTTTTATGCACCTCATCCCCTCAATAATAGTATAGTGTTATTATATACAAAAGTTGCAAAAGAGGTGAAATTATGATTTATTTAGATAATAGCGCGTCAACCTTTGTCAAACCAAAAGAGGTTATCAAAGCAAATATTGACGCTTTAACAAAATATACTGCAAATCCTGGTCGAAGCGGCCACCAAGCAAGTGTTAAAGCAGCAATGGCAGTGCAAGAAGTGAGAGAAAAGCTTTCCAATCATTTTAATGCTTCAAATTCAGAGAATGTTATCTTTACTCAGAACTGCTCTGAAGCATTAAATATTGCAATATTAGGCATGGCAAAGCAAGGCGGTCATGTTATTTGCACAGAAAGCGAACACAACTCTGTTTTGCGACCGCTTAACTATCTGAAAGAGAAAGGGATAATTGATTTTACTGTTGCAAGGCAAAGTCAAAAGACTGGAATTGTTGCTTGCGATATTGAAAAACATATCAGGCAAAATACCTATATGGTTATTTGCAATCACATTTCGAATGTGAACGGTGACAAAGCAGACATAGAAAGCATAGGTCAACTTTGCAAAGAACGCGGTTTAATTTTCTTAGTAGACGGTGCGCAAAGTTGCGGGCATGAAAAAATAGACATTATGAAATCCAATATCGACTTTCTAACTATCGCTGGTCACAAAGGATTTTATGCACCGCAAGCAATCGGAGCGCTTATCATGTCTGGCAAGGCAATTCCAGAGCCTATCAAATTTGGCGGAACAGGAACAAACTCGCTTGACCTTAATCAGCCAAAAGAAATCCCCGACCGCTATGAAACAGGCACGCTTTCAACGCCAAGCATAGTTGCGCTTGGTGCAGGCATTGAGTTTGTAGAAAATCATTTTGAAGAAATAAAAAATCGTCTGGATGACCTGACGACTTATTTAAATTATGAATTATCAAAACTACCAGTTGATGTATACACTCAGCCAGAAAATCCAAATGGAGTGCTGGCATTCAACATTCCAGGGACGCACTCCAACGATTTCTGCAATTATCTTGACGAAAAATGGAACATCTGTACTCGCGGAGGTTATCATTGTGCGCCAGAAAAACATAAAGCGCTTGGCACAATTGACCAAGGCGCTGTTCGCGTTTCAATGAGTTATTTTAACAATATCAACGAAATCTCTCGTCTAGTGCAAGCAATTAAACATTATATTAAATAAATATATTTTTTACTTTTCTTAACAAGAAAAGTAATCAAAAGGAAACTATTAAACGCTTTAATAAATCCGCTTTATCTTAAGTCAACTTTATAACAAACTCGCGTATTTAATAAAGCGTTTAAAACCTTTATTTTTGCTTATTCTTTCTAGAAAAACAAATAAAATAATTTTTCTCCTTAACGCTTTGAAAAATTTGCAGATTGGTTATTCAAAGAAATATATTTAAAGCAAATTTAAAAAGCGTTAAGCGGTAAAAGTTTTTTGCTTCTTTTTTTCAAAAAAGAAGAGAAAAATAAATTATTATTTAAAGTAAATTATTCGGTGGCAATGCTCACATTGGATTGAGCCACTTTCTTTAATTTTTGAAATTGTTGCAATAGGAAGTTCCATATTGCATCCCCCACAAGAATGCTCACGAAGAGGCACAAACACAGGGAATATGTTATCTTGTCTAAGCTTTTTATATTTTTCAAGAGCGTCTTTTTCAAGCCCTTTTTCTTGTGATTTAAGACTTGATTCAAGCTCCTTTTTCTTAGGCTCAATTTCAGCAAGCTCTTTATCATAAGACGCTTTGCTGACGCTGTATTTGTTTCTCGCATCAGAATAAATTTTGCCAACTTTTTGATATTCGTCAATCACTAGCTTAACTTTTTCTGCAAGCTGCGATAAACTTTTATCCAAAATATTTGAATTATGCATAAGTTTATCTTTCAGCACAAGCATATTTTCAACTTCTTTCTCGTCCATATTATCAACATCTTTTACAAGCACTTGATTTAACATTTTATTTTGAACTTCAAATTGTTCTTTAATTTTATTAATGCGCTCAACAAGTTCTTTTGCATTGTTTTCAAGCTGAACAGACCTTGTTTGTGCATCATTTGCACGCTTTAACATTTCGTTTGCAGTTTTGCGATGATTGTTATCTCTGATAGCCTTTTCAAGCTTAAAAAGCTCTGTGTCAAGCTTTTGATAATCAAGTATTTTTGTTATATCCATAAAATCTCCTAATTCCTTTATTTTTCAGGGATTTAACCCTCCCCCGTTAGTCAATAAAATCAATCAATTTTTTGCTTCTGTTAGGGTGTTTTAATTTGCGAAGCGCTTTGGCTTCAATTTGACGAATACGCTCTCTTGTTACGCTGAATTCTTTGCCAACTTCCTCCAAGGTTTTTGCCTTTCCATCCATAAGCCCATAACGCTCACGGATAACTTGTTGCTCACGAGGAGTGAGCGTATCAATAACAGCCAAAAGTTGTTCTCGCAACAAATTCTGTGATGCAATATCCATTGGGCTTCTTGCAGTTTCATCTTCAATAAAGTCACTCATCTTGCTGTCCTCTTCCTCACCGACTGGAGTTTCCAAAGACACTGGGTCAAGTGCACTCTTTTGAATATCAATCACTTTTGCTTCAGAAATGCCCATTTCTTCTGCAATCTCTTCAAGCGTTGGGTCGCGAGAAAGTTTCTGTGTAAGTTGGCGAACTGTTCTGCCATAACGATTGATTGTTTCCACCATATGCACAGGCAAGCGGATTGTTCTTGACTGGTCAGCAATAGCGCGAGTTATTGCTTGCTTAATCCACCAAGTTGCATAAGTTGAAAAGCGGAAACCTTTTGTATAGTCAAATTTTTCAACGGCTTTCAAAAGCCCCATATTCCCCTCTTGGATAAGGTCAAGGAAAGATAATGAATTTGTTGCTGCCCATTTTTTTGCAATAGACACAACCAAACGTAAGTTTGCTTGACAAAGCCTTGCTTTTGCCTCTTCGTCACCGTTCAAAATTCTTTTTGCAAGTTCAATTTCTTCCTCTGGTGAAAGAAGAGGAACTTTGCCTATATCTTTAAGATACATTTTAACAGGGTCGTCAACAGCAGCAAAGCCACCTGTTATGTCAGCAAGTTCATCCAATTTGTTTTCATTATCAGAAAGAGGTCTGATGATTCTAATCTTTCTAGCTTCAAGTTTTTTTATAAATTTTTGAATTTCAGTTGCTGAAACTTCATATTTAAGTAGACGAAAATACACATCCTCTTCATTCACAGAGCCTTTCTTTTGAGCGACATCTGTGATTTTTTTCATCTCCAATTCAATTTTATTATCTGACATAATAGTCCTCCAAACTTTTTTCTTTCAGTTGCTTTGTTATATCTGCAAGTTGCTTTAAAATTTTTGTTCTGCTGGCAAGATCTGTACAAGCCTTAAACTCTCCATTAAGATTTTTTTGCTTAAGTTGCAATTGTTCTTCGACCAAACTCCATAAACACTCATCAAAATATCTGTCCTGAGCTTGTCCGATTTCGTCAAAATTAAAGAATAATGCGTCTTTCAAAACTGGCATATCGTCCACATCAAAAATGTCAAAATATGAACTTATTGCAAGAGCTTTATCAGCCTCTTCAATGACCTTAACAAAACTTGGCAACAGTTTTTTATAATCTATTTTTTTATTAACATAATTTTTTTGATGGATAAGCGAAGCCAAAACAAACTTAACTGCTCTAATATTGCCATTTTCGCGCACTAATAAAACATCATCTTGCTTTTCTGGAATTTTTACAGCATTTTCAGGTTTTTTGCCTGAAAAATTCAGCAGTTCGCGCCTTAAAATATCAATTGGCATATTGACAAGCTTTCTCAGTTTATCAAGATATGGTTCAGCCTCAGTCAAACTGATTTTTCTTAAATGTTCAAGACAAGCGTTAACAAATTTACCTTTCTCATCAGCCTTGTTTAAGTCAAACTTTTTGCGCTCAACCTCAATCAAATAGTCCATTGTTGGCACTGCATTTTCAATCAATTGAGCAAGAAATTCCTTGCCTTTATTTTTCAAGATTTCATCAGGGTCCATTTTTTCAGGAAGTGCCACAACTTTGACAGAAAATCCTTGATTTTTCAAGATATCGATGCTTCTGATTGTAGCCTTTTCGCCTGCCGTGTCACCGTCAAAGCAAAGCACAACCTTGTCACATATTTTTTTAAGCTCATGCGCATTTTCATAAGTTAAAGCTGTTCCCATGCATGCGACAGTGGATTTAAAGCCCGCTCTATGCATAGCAACAACGTCAATCTGCCCCTCAACGATTATAATTTGGTCAAGTCCACCCTTTTGCTTCAAAGCTTTTAAAAGATTGATTGCAAACACGACTTTCCCTTTCTGAAAAACCATAGTTTCAGCTGTATTTTTATATTTTGCAAAATCAGTTTGTTCCAAAACACGAGCACTGAAACCAATACATTCGTTAAAAGCGTTAAAAATTGGAAAAACAAGTCTGTCAGCCATAACATCATAATAACGCTCGTTTTTCATCTGAGCCACACCAGCGTCCACCATTTCCTTGTATGTAAAGCCCTGTTTTCTTAAATATTCAATAAGGTCAGTCCAGCCATTGGCATAGCCAAGCTTGAAATCTTCAAGTTCACGGCGAGTAAAGCCGCGCAATTTGATATATTCCTGAGCTTTTTTTGCAATCGGAAGATAAAGATTTTCTTGATAATGTTTATAAGTTGCATCCAAAAGTTTAAGCATGCGCTCTTTTTCGTTCTTCCTTTGAGCCGAGTTGCCGCTGCCTGAAAACTGAGGCACTTCCATATGCGCATTTTCTGCCAAAATTTTAACTGCATCATAAAACTCACAACTTTCAAACTTTTGAACAAAAGAAATAACATCCCCGCTTTCTTTGCATCCAAAGCAATGAAAAACACCGTCGTCGGCATTCACAGCAAAAGAAGGGGTCTTTTCATTATGGAATGGACAGCACCCCCAATAATTTTTACCTTTTCTTTCCAAGTGAACATAACGGCCGATAATATCTACAATATTGTTCTTGGCTTTAAGTTCATAAAGCCAATCGCTAGGATAACCTTTGTTATTCTCCAAACAGACCTCACAAAAACACTAATCATTCTTATTATACAACAAAAACAGCAAATTCCCTCTTTTTTATTTAAAAAAGTTTAATAAAAGTTATAAATTTATAATTTTTAAGCGCAATCACAATAAAAGCAAACAAAAAAACGCTTAAATTTAAGCGTTTTTCAACTTTTTAAGCTTCTGGCTGACCATTTTCTGTCTCTGCCTTTTGTTTTCTTTCAGCATTCTTTCTTTTCATTTCTTCTGCATCTTTTATGCGCGCAATCTTATTTTCAAGCTTTTTTTTCTCACGCTCTTCATCCCAAACAGGCTTGTTTGCTCTATAACCAGGCTTATATT
This sequence comes from uncultured Clostridia bacterium, assembly GCA_947649575.1. GTDB lineage: Bacteria > Bacillota > Clostridia > Christensenellales > UBA1242 > Caccovivens. The sequence goes on from CANSRZ010000008.1 coordinate 6,403, forward strand.
TTATGTAATAATGTGGCATAATCCCCTCCTCAGGAGCATTATATCACTGCGGGGGGGGGACTTGTCAAGTATTTTTTAAAAATTTTCTATAATTTTATTCAACAAAAGTTGGTCATCTAAAAGTTTGCCAGCACCTAAAATTGAAGTAAACTCCCCGTCATCTACAATTTTGCCAGCATAACGGAAATTTTTTCTGAGATAATCGTCAAAGCCAGAAATTTGAGAAACTCCGCCAGCAAAAAGCACGCCATTATTGATAATATCTGCTGATATATCAGGTGGCAAAGAGTTGATTGTCACTTCAGTTGCACGGATAATCTCGTCAAAGAAAGGCACGATGATTGAATAGATATCTGATGAAGTAATAATGTATGAACGTGGCACTTTACTTTCAACATCAACACCAGTAACTTCCATATTTAAAGTATCATTGGCATACAAACTGCCAACTTCATTTTTAAGTGATTCAGCGGATGCCAAACCAATCACAATTTTGTGGTCATAGGCAATGGTTTGAGCAATTGCACTATCAATATTGCGTCCACCTATTCCAAGCGTTGCGCCCTTGATGATAGAATTTCTGTTAATAACAGCAATGTCAACATTTCCTCCGCCAAGATTTACCACCATATTTATTTTTGTTGAACTGATATTTTTGCCAGCGCCAACACAAGTGCAAACTGCTGTTGGAATTAATGCAACTTCTTTAAAGCCAACTTTATGTAACAAATCTCTATATAATTTTTTATCCTCAACAGTGAGCCCGCAGTTAACAAGCACAGCAATATTGCCAGTATTTTTCTTATATTCAAGTTTATCAAAAAAATATTCAAGAAGTTCTTGGCAATATTCAAAATTGATAACTTGTCCGTTTGAGATTGGAGTAAAAACTTCAACTTCATCGCTAGTTCTGCCCATCAAAGCCTTTGCTTTTTTGCCAAGCCCCAAAACAGAATAGCCAGTTGGAGTCGCTTCCGCAGCAACAAGCGTTGGCTCGCACAAAACAAGCCCACAGTCTTTTTGATAAATTTTTGTTTGACCACCGCCAAGTTCAATAGCATAGTTGTATTTAATCATAATTCCCTCCTTGCGTAAAGTGAGTAAAAACTATCAATTATATTTTAACAAAAAACTCTAAAAAAATAAAATAAATTTGATATAAAAATAAAAAAACGCTTAAAATTTAAGCGTTTTTTGTGCATTTTAAATAATTTGCAAGCTCTTTTTATAAACTTTTCTGTAAGCTGGAGCAACTTTCATGCCCTCCAAAATCTCAAAAGTAGCATTTGCACCATCTTGAAGAACAGTTTTCATAATGATGCTATCCCCCAAAATATCGCAAACAACGTCAGTGATAACATTTTTCTTAGACGCATTCAACGCCACCGCAAGTTTAACAATCACGCCAAGTTTGCGAACAGCGTCAAGGTCTTCTTCAAGCAAGATGTCTTTATATTTTATCCATTCATTCAAAGAAAAGTTGTCAAGGTCTTGGCAAAGGCAGATAAAGCCAGCAAGCAAAAGTTCTCTATGAGTCAAGCCGTAAATGCCAGAATTAACAATCGCGTCAAAGCCATATTTAGTGAAGTTGTTATAATTGATATTCTTCCCGCTGTCAAACATATATGAAGCGACTCTTAAAGGTTTTACATATAATCTTGGAAGTTTATGCATAACTTTAAGTTGTTTAAACAAAATTAGCGCCATTGAATAAACATTAACATTATTTGAGTGTTCATCTTTGATAAACTCATAATAATTTTCAAGAGAGTTGTACAACAAATCATTAAATTTTTCTTGAACAGGAATTGTTGTGTTGTTTAAAATTATCCCCTCGCGAATATTTGCCGTTGAAACAACAAGGTTTTCAATTGCAAGTTCCTCATAAACCGCTTGAATGATTGCAGCAGCACTGATAACCTTTGAAGCATCAGTTTCGCCAAGGCCTTTGATTTTGCCAACTTTTTCAAGTTCTAAGCCATTGATAAAAGTTGTGGTTTTATCAACAAGTTCGCTTGAAATCTCATAGTTTTCGTCGATATCCAAAGGATAACGCGCAATCTTTTTGGCAATTCTGCCAAAGTTAACAAATGCAGAACCTGTTCCAACAAAAGTCATATCTTCTTCACAAATATTTTTAATATCTACTGAGCCAAGTTTGCCTTTGATAACCTTAACCATATCTTCATAAGAGCGTTTTTCGCCTGAATGATCAGTCAAAAGATTTACAACGCCATAATCGATGGTTTCGCTAGCCAAAATTGCACGGCGGTTATATTTAACAATGTTTGTTGAATAAGAACCAACGTTAACAATAATTCCTTTTGAATGATCAATTGAATTTACAACTGATGTATAGAAATATTTGATAACCTCATCCTCAGAAAGAATTGCAAAGCTGATGCCAGTGTTGTTATAAGCCTCTTCAATAAAGCCGCGATAGTTTCTGGCTTTTTGCAAGATGTTAGATGCAACAGCGATGATTTTTTCAACTTTATAAGTTTCAATCATATTGCGATAAATTTTGAGAACATCCAAAATATCATTTCTTGTTTTTGGACGCATAAGTTCTTCCTGAGCAATTTCATCGCCAAGTTTAAAAGGCTGTTCTTTTTCTTCAATGATTTTAAACTTGCCATTATTTGTTTTAAAGATTGTTAATCTTAAATTACTTTCATTCAGTTCAATAACTGCGATATTTTCCACGTCTTACTCCTTTAATCTAATTTGATTGCCCTAACAGGACAGCTTGCTTCACAAGAACCACAATGAATACATTTGTTTCTGTCAATCTTTGCTTTGCCATCCACAAAACTGATAGCCTCAACAGGACAGATAGCAACGCAAGTTCCACAGCCAATACATTTATCCTTGTCTACCATAGACTCCTCCATTTGTAGACATTTTAGCACAAAAAGACAAAGTTGTAAACCTTTTTTGAGAAATTTTTTAAAAAAATTAAAGATGACAAAAAACCATATTTATAATATCTTTCTTTTTTCTTTTTGCATATTTAATTGCTTTATATGCTCCACTATTCTCATCCCTAAATACATTACAAAGAACATAATCACTTCTGTCAATCATGGCACAATTGCGATAATATAAAGCAAGTCGCCAGCCAGTAAATTCTAATGGAAAATATTGTAAGTCATCATAATCTTGATAAGGCGTGTAGCGAATTTTTTTACGACCATAAAGATAATCCTCTCGATGAACAATGTAAATAGCATGCACAAGATATTTAATGCTTGGGTCTTGCTTTTTTAACATTTTTATAGCTTCTAAGCAAATATTATTAAATTCACTAGGTCCGCCAAAATAAAAGTACCCTACATGTTTGCCATAAATCAAAAGCCTAATTTGATCACAAGTAATTTTTAATAATTTTTCTCTATCTGTCCCAATAGACAACGATGTATGCCCTATTACTGCACAAGACGCATAATAATCTATCATAAAACCTCCTTAAACACAATTATAGCACAAATTTTCAAATATTCAACATATCGAAGTATATTTTTATTAAAAATTTTTAATATTACTTTATAAAAATTCAATTTATCGAATTATTTGGAGGATATTATGAAATTATTGGCTGGTGTTACAAAAAGATTAAAGGAAATTATGAAAGAGAAAAATCTAAATCAATACAAACTTTTCAAATTAACAGGAGTGCCACAATCAACTATTTCTACAATTTTACATGGCGACATAAAAACCATTCAACTTGACACACTTTACGATTTTTATGCTGGTTTGAATATAGAATTTTCTGAATTCTTTGATGTTGATTATTTAAAAATAGAAAATATTGATGATTGATAAAACACGCAGTTATTTTATGACTGCGTGTTATTTTTTAAACACTTTGATAAACTCAATAATTGCAAGTATGCACAAGAATGCACCAAAGCACATGCGCAATATTTTTGACGGCAAATAGCCTGCTATTAATGCTCCGCCTATTGAAAATATCACTCCTAAAAATATGATATAAAAAATTCCACGTGTTTCAATGTAGCCATTTTTTAAATGAATACATAAAGAAACCAGTGCCATAACCAAAAATGTAATCAAATTTATTCCTTGGCAAAGTTTTTGTTCTAATCCTAAAAAAATTGTCAATAATGGAATAAGAAGCGTTCCGCCACCCATGCCCATTCCGCCAAGTATGCCAGACAAAAAGCCAAACAGGATGTACAAAAAAATGGTCATAAAATTAAGCGCACTCCTCCTGCCAGCATAATAACCGCAAAAATTATCCGAATTGCCTTAGGCGGAAACCATTTAAGACAAAAAGACCCCAGCGTCCCGCCTAAAATCACGCCGATTCCCACAATTAACAAAGGAAAGGTCTTGACATATCCGTTAAAAACGTATATAATAGCAGAGATAAAACTTAGCGGAAAAATAACTGCTATTGCCGTTGCGTGAGCATGTTTATTTGGCAATTTAAGCACTTTTTCAAGAATAGGAACACAAACCATTCCACCGCCACCTCCAAAAAAGCCATTCAAAATGCCAATAACACTTCCGCTGAGAATAAGCCAAATTTTTTCTTTTAAAGAAAGCTTATGTGTGTTATTGCTAGAAAATTTAAGCTTTTGGGCGTTATTATGTTTATATTTCTTCGTCATAATAGTATTATTATAAATAAATATGTCAAAATTATTTGATATTTGTTGAAGATTATAGTATAATTATAAGCATGGCATGAGCATATTTAAAATGCAAAACAAAATTAATAAAAGGACTTAACTATGAGCAAACATTTTAAAATCAAATCAAAAATTATTGGACTTGGACTTGCACTTGTTGCGCCATTCTCTATCGTAGGCGGATTATCTTTGGCAACAAAGCCTGCACTTGCAGATGAGTCAAGTTATATCACTGAATGGACTGACGAAACTGTTGGCACAACTTTGGTCAACTCAAACTCTTTCAACATCACATCGTCTTATTCAGAGGGAAACAGCCTTTCAGGTTGGACAGCAATAGATTATGATGCATTCTCAAAAGGAATGATTATTGATATTGGTACAAATTTTAACAATAATCAAAATATCTATAATCTTACAAACAACCCTGGCAAATATAGCGGAAAAGATAACAAAATTTTGATGATAAACTCTAAGTATGACCGTGACGTTTCTCCTGCCCCTGCTAAACGAGGATATCGTTCAAATGAATTCACTTTAAAAGCTAACTCATATTACAAGCTTTCTGTGGACGCAGCAACTTCTCTTGACGGCTATGCTGATGTTAATGAGGCTTATGGCTCTATTTATGTTACAGGCTTGACTGACGCTAATGATAAAGAAATCAAGCTTGCTTATGAGGGCATAACAGGAGGCTGGGCAACTTATAACTTCTTTATTGCAACTGGCAATGAAGAGCAAACAGTTACACTTGACCTTTATCTTGGGAAGTCTAACACAGAAAAATCTTTTGGCGTTGCATTCTTTGACGAAGTAACAATCGAGCAATTCAGCCAAAACGCATTTATTGCTGACTGTTTAAAAACAGAACAATATAACTTTGAGGATAACTATACAAATAATTTAAAAAAAAGAAACAAATTTTTGTTAGAAGCGCTCACATTTGCTGATAACACCATAAGGGATAAACTCATGGCTGAAAACGACTATGATTTTGACTTCGAAAAATCTGCTGGCACAAATGGACTTACTGAAGAATGGAAGATAGTTAAAAATGCATCAAATGCACACGCCGTTGTGATGGATGTTACAAAAGCAGGACAAGTTCCTTTTGAAGATTTAGGCTACTCTTTTATTGGAAATGACCTTTCTTATGATATCAGCAAAAAACTTGATGGCGAAAACACTCGTGCGCTTGTAATGTATACAAACAAAAATACAGAGGCTAACTTTGTTCTTGAAAACAGCAAGCCTATCGAAATTAAAGCTCACACTGTTTATAAAATTAGCATGAAAGTTAAAACTTCTGAAATCACTGGCGCTTTTTATGTTAATATTAGAGAGAACGACAAAATCATTGACACTTATTTCACAGATAATAATGGAAATAAAATCGAAGATGCAGTAACTTTACAATCAGCCAGCTCAACAGGCTTTTCATCAAATGCAAGCAATAAAGCCACAAATGATTACACAGAAATTTCTTTCTATGTAAAAGGCAGAGCTTTCTATGACAGCAGCATCAATCTTCAACTTGCCCTTGGCAATGAAACAACACCTGCAAATGGACTTGTTGTTGTAGACAATATCCGCATTGATTATGCTTCATCTGCTGATGCAGAAAGTGCTGATAACTTTTTAAATCTAGAAACAGCCTCTGTTGCATCAGATAACAACCTTTATTTTGATGATGTTGAAATTGAAGGAAAAGAACTTGCATATCCACTCACTGCAAAAAACTGGACATTAACTCAACCAGAAAAAGAAAGTGATAAAGTTGGGCTTGCAGGCGGCGTTATCTATCTTTATAATGAAGCTGCTTACAATGCAACCTATAAAGGCAATTATGATTGGGCTACATCATATCCTGGTCACCCTTATGCCTATGACAAAAACAGCACCATGAAAAATCCTGGTGAAGCCAACAATGTTTATATGATGCATAATGCAAATTATGGCTGGCAATCATTGACTTCAAACACATTTAAACTTGAGGCAAATTCATACTATAATCTCAAATTTAGTTACAAAACTCTTAACAGACAAATTGAAAAAGATGCTCAAATTTTAGTTGAAGTAATTGACGAAAACAATATCACTCTTTATAAAGAAAAACTTGCTTCAACAAATGACATTTGGGATAACAATGTTGACATCTATTTCCGCACTGCTTTGACATCATCACATAACGTAAAAGTTAAGATTTCATTCGGAACAGAAGATGACAAAATGACAGGAACTGTTTATCTTGACAATTTCTCATTTGATAAAGCAAGCATAACTGAAGATGTATTTAATAGCAAAACTCAAAAAGCAGACTTGACTGACTATATGCTCAATCTTGATGTAGACGGCTCGATTGGCTATGAGCTCACCTCTTCCCCTGCTTATGAACTTTCTGTTGACGGCAAAGCAGGCTCACTTGTTGGCGGAATTGTTAAAGGTGATGAAAATGAATTCGGAGTTGAATATACCAAAGGCAATTTATTAGTTCTCTCAGCAAGAACATCTCCAACTTCAGGAACTTTAAAATCAAAATATACTTTCTCACTAAATTCATCAACTCAATATTACAAATTAACATTTGACTTAAAAACAAAACTTGCTCAAAAACCTGGCACAGTTTTCACCGAGGAAGAAATTAAAGATAAACACAAGTGCAATTACGGTGTTAAAATTGGCTTAACAGACTTTGAAATCATTGAAAAACTTATTTCTAACGATGAATTCAAAACTTATACAATCTACTTCAAAGCAACAGCTGACCAAGTAAGCAATTTAAGCTTCGGGCTTGTTGTTGACCAACACACAGAGGGCTCGGCATATCTTTCAAATATAATGTTTGAAGAAAGCACTGAAGAATTCTTTACTCAGGCTAATGACAAAAACAGCGCAGGTTATCAAGATACCGTTTGGACAAGCGAATTGATTGAAAAGCCTGACGATTCAGATACCACTCCTGATGATGAGAATTCAGGCTCAACTGTTAATCAAATGAACTGGATTTTAATCCCGTCAATCATAACAAGCGTTGCTGTTATTGTGGCAGTGATTGGCTGGCTTCTTCGCCATATCAAAATCAAAAAGATTGAAAAAGTTAGAGAAGAAAGCTATGACCGCAAGATTAGCCTTAACAGAGAAGCAATCACCTTGCAAGCAACTGCTGAACGCGACAGAGAAGTTGAAGAAATCAAAGCTAACATCAAAGAGCTTGAAGACCAACGTAAACTTCTTGAAGATGACCATAAAACTGTGATTAAAGATGCCCGCTTGAACAGCAAAGGCAAGATCACAAAGGATACTGAACGTGAATTTAAATCTTATGCAAGCAAACTTTCAAGAATCAATGAAAAAATTGAAATTCTTAATGGTCAACTTAACAAAGTTAACAGCAATGAATATTTGATTTCTGTTGAAAGACGAATTGTCAGTGAAGAAACAAAACGTCAGAAAGACTTAATCAAACAACAAGATAAAGAAAACAAAGACAAAATTCAAAAATAAGTAAAAAGCACATCAAATTGATGTGCTTTTTTATATAAAAATAAAATGCGTTTCATGCAAAGTACAAAATTGTGCATGGCCTTAAATTTTGATTAGCAATTAAAATTTGTAATTGTACTTTTATTTATCTTTATTTTTGAAAATAAGTTAAAGTCAAAATAACGTCTTTTATGAAAATTGTTTTTCATAAAAGACGTTATTTTTAGTCTTCTTTTGCTTATTTTTCTTATCAAGAAAAGTAAGAGAATATATTATAGCAAAAATTTATTGCTATTCGTCATCGTCATCATAGTCATCATCAAAATCTTCATCGTCAAAGTCGTCATCAAAGTCAAAGTCGTCATCCTCGTCCTCAACTTCCTCTTCTTCCTCTTCGCCAAGGTCAATGTCTTCATCCTCAAAATCAAGTTCATCAGCGTCATCGCCAAAATCAAGGTCTGTTGCATCGTCAAGCATGCTAGATGACTCTGTAAGGTCTGTCACTGATGCCATATCACCAGTTTCATCCTCCATAGTGCTTTCATCCTCGTCATCTTCACGAGAAAGATAATCTTCCCAATCAGCGCTAAGTTCGCCGTCCTCAGTTTGATGTTCTTTCAAGCAAGAAGCGCACATAATTTCGTCTGATTGAATATAGTTGGTTTTGCAAATTGGGCAAAGTTCAAGATCCATATCATCGATATAATCCTCTTTAGCAGCCATTTCAGCCTTGCAAACACTGCACAATTTATCCTTTTTTTGAATGTAGTTAAGCTCACATCTTGGGCATCTGATATAAACAGGTTTTTTCATAATAGCTCCTTTTGTTTTGCATAATTATATGCTATTTTAAAACTCTTGGCAAGCGTTTTTAACAAGTTTTTTAAAATTTACTATAATTTTTTGCCTACTTAAAACAGTATTCAACTGCTCTCCTATATATTACATAACTTGCCGTCAAAAGTCTACTAAATTATCAAGATTTTTTAAGATTTTTTTGATCTAAAGCATCTTCTGCCTGACTTTTGCGCAAATAGACAGGGCTTAAAGTGTGAAAATCGCAAAATTTGCCAGATCTTGCCAAAATATTAGCATATTCCAATAAACTTTCAGCACAAAGTTCAATCTCAATATTTGCCACATTTTCGCCTTTTATTCCAATTTTTTCAAGGTTTAACAATTTATATTGTTCGCTGTCAACCAAGGCTTCTTCGCCTTTCTTTTCTCCGTTTGCATGATATTGACAGACAAAATACAGCCCACTCAGTGCATTAATAACACATGCAAAATCAGATTCAGGCTTGTTTTGTTTAACATATTCAAACGCCAACAAATCAAGGGAAGAAATTGGAACTACTTTGCAAACTTGGTCAAGACCTGCACAAAAGCCTTTCACAAGCGCCGTGCCAATCCTAAGGCCCGTGAAAGAGCCAGGCCCAACAACGACAGCAAAAACATCGTTATCCTGAATAGCGAAATCATTTTTATCTAACAAACTATCAATTGCTTTCAAGATATTCTCCGCCTGTTTGCAAGAAACGTCCAAAACTTGAAAATCTTGTTTGCCGTCAATTTCCAAAGCTATCATAGCCTTTGGGAAAGCAGTAGATAAGGCTATCATAATGTCACCCTCCTGAAATATATCTTTCGTTGCTCGTCTTTATCAGTTTTTTTGATTTCAATTTCATAATATGGAGGTTTGATAAGCCCCTCAACTTGCTCTGGCCATTCAACAACGCTTGCGCCGTTTGATGTTGTGCGGTCAAAATATTCTTCAAAGCCAAGCTCGCTTGCCTCTTCTTTGCCAGACAAGCGATACATATCAAAATGATTGATGACAACTCGTCCACCCTCATAAACGTTTAAAATTGTAAATGTTGGGCTTGTGACAAGTTCCCCGCTTCCAACACCTTTGGCAATCCCTTTAACAAAATGTGTTTTGCCAGCTCCTAAATCACCTTTCAAAACAAGTACGTCGCCTTTTTGCAAAACTCCTGCAATTTTTTCACCAACGGCAATTGTCTGTTCTTCATTTTCTGTAACAATACAAATTCCTTTATCCATAGTTCCCTCGTAATTTAATCTTTGTTTTTATTCTGTAAGCGTTTTATTAATTTTCTTATCAAAAGCTCTTGCAAAAACACTGAAAGAAGTCCAATCCCAACGCCCTCGACAACGCCTACAAGCGTGTCTGTTAAATAATGAACCCCGAGCATCATGCGCGACAGACAAATCATAGCCACAAACAAAATCATAACAATAAATGTCAACACTTTTGTGGTTTTATATTTGCCAAACTTAAGAGCGATAAAACACATAAACACCGCAATCATTCCAGCAAGAGCAGAATGCGAAGACGGCATACTAAATCCGCTTTCATTGCCAAGATTTAATATAAAGTCATAAGTTGCAAACGGTCTTGGTCTGCGAATGATAGTTTTCAACACAAGATTGAATATAGCCGTGAATGCAAACGTCAAGGCAAACCACAAAGCCAAAGCTTTGTCTTTGTTGAAAATAATCAAGCCAAAAAACACAAGCCCTACAATGCTTGCAAGTGACGTAAAATAAGTAAAAAATCTAACCCAACCCATGCTTGCATTACTTTGTAAAAATTCAATTATCTTAGCCTCAAAATACATAACATTATTTTACCAAATATTACAAAAAAAAACAAGAAATTTTAATTCTTGTTTGATTATTTATAAATTTTCTTGGCAATTTCGCGCTTTTTCGACGCTATAGCTCACTTTTTCTTTAAAACCGCAATTCCATCTTCAATATTAAATATTGTCACTTCAAGTTCGGCATCATTTTGAATAACCTCCAAAAACTTGCGCATTTTTGTGACCATAGCACGATGTTTGTGCTTAATGGGCTGATTAGAATTAACCAGGCCATGTAAAAACACGTTGTCAGCAAATATAACTCCGCCGTGTTTCAACAGCTTTTTACAGTCAGAAAGATAATTCACATATTGCCCTTTTGGACCGTCCATAAAAATAAAATCAAATTGCTTTTTCTCTTCAACAAGTTGGATTAAAACATCCTTTGCGTCACCCAAAATTGCTTTAACTTTTTCGCTAATGCCCGTCTCTTCAAAGGTTTTAATTGCTTTTTTATAGGACTGCTCATTTATTTCAATCGTTGTCAGATTTGCATTTGGACAAGCGTTCAATAGAAGCGTGCCACTATATCCAATTGCCGTTCCGATTTCAAGAATATTTTTAGCATTTGATTTTCTTGCTATTTCAAGCAAAAAATCCGCGCTTTCATCGCGGATAATTGGCACTTTGTTTGCTTTCGCATAGTTTTTAAGCTCATCAAATATTTGCATTTTTTGCCTTTATTAGTCCAAAGTTACAATTGTGATAATCATTGGGCGGCGCTTTGTTCTTTTAAAGATAAAGTTTGAAACATTGCGTCTTATTGAAGCCTTGATAACAGATGGCTCCATGCCACGCAAATCGCTTTCTTTTAATGACGCAATAATTGCAGATTTAGCATCCTGCACAAAGCTTTCCTGCTCATCAGCATAAACAACGCCGCGCGTGATAATAAATGGGTCAGAGGTTAACTCGCCTTTAATGTTGTTAAGAGAAACAACGACCACGCAAATGCCCTCTTCTGAAAGCTGTTTACGCTCTTTAAGCACGTTAGAGTCCATGTCGCCAATGCCAATTCCGTCAACAAGGCGTTGCCCAGCTGTCACAAATCCAACTTCTTTGATAGAATTTGGAGTAAGTTCAACTTGCATGCCAAGGCTTGGGATGATAATGTTTCTTGCGTCTGTTCCAAGAGCCATAGTAAGCTCTTTATGAACTTTCAAGTGTCTGTATTCGCCGTGAACAGGGATGAAAAATTTAGGTTTAACAAGGCTATGCATAAGTTTAAGTTCTTCTTGGCAAGCGTGACCTGAAACGTGAACGTCGGCAAGTTCATCATAAATTACATCTGCGCCAAGTTTGTAAAGCGCATTGATAACATTATATACATTTTTTTCATTGCCAGGAATTGGAGAGGCTGACAAAATAACAAGGTCATTTTCCCTAAGTTTAAACTGCTTAAATTCCCCGCCAGCCATTCTTGTAAGCGCGCTCATAGGCTCGCCCTGACTGCCAGTAGTCAAAATGCAGACTTCTTTGTCTGCCATTTTTTCAACCTTTTCAATATCAACGATATTTTCGCGATTGAAGTTGAGTTCGCCAACTTTCATGGCAACTTCGCTAACATTGACCATGCTTCTGCCAGTGAAAGCAATCTTGCGTTTATATTTCTCTGCCAAATCCATAATCTGTTGCATTCTGTGGATGTTAGACGCAAAAGTTGCAACAATAATACGTTGCTCAGTGTGATTTTTAAAGATATCTTCAAGTGTTCTGCCAACAGACTTTTCGCTCATTGAATAGCCAGGTCTGCAAACGTTTGTGCTTTCGCAAAGAAGCAAGTTAACGCCCTTTTTGCCAAGTTCGCCAAAACGAGGAAGGTCAGTCATAACTCCGTCAATAGGCTCATAGTCAATCTTGAAGTCGCCAGTATGCACAATATTGCCAGCAGGAGTGCCAATACAAAGAGCAAGCGAGCCTGCAATTGAGTGGCTAACTTTGATAAACTCAACAGTAAAAGCGCCAATTTTGAGAACATTTTTAGGCTTAACAGTCACACCTTTAAACTTAACATTTGGATGTTCTTTAAGTTTGTTTTCAACAAGCGCAAGCGTCAGTCTTGAACCATAAACTGGCACTTTTAAGGAAGCAAGCACAAAAGGGAGAGCACCAATATGGTCCTCATGCCCGTGAGTTAAGATAATTGCCTTAACTTTCTCTTTATTCGCTTCCAAATAAGATATATCAGGAATAACTATATCAATTCCTGGCAAATCTTCGCCAGGGAAAGTTAGTCCTGCGTCCACAACGATGATTTCATCGTTGCATTCAATGGCGGTCATATTTTTTCCGATTTCACCTACCCCG
>CANSRZ010000009.1 GCA_947649575.1 uncultured Clostridia bacterium
GGTTGAAATTGCCGACACTTCTTGGTCTGGCGAGGGGACTGAAGCAAGTCCATATATTATTGATACTGCCGAGAAGTTGGCAGGCATTGCGGCTATGTGTAAAAGCGGAGAAGCTGGTTTTGAAGGTAAATATTTCAGGCAAGTGGGGAATATTAATCTTAGTGGATTGGAATGGTTCCCTATCGGTTATGAGATGGGTGAACAATTTTGGGGGAAATATGACGGCGGAAATTATCAAATTTCGGGCATGCTTATTGTGGAAGATGATAGATTTTCTGGTTTATTTGGCATAAACAAAGGAATCGTGGAAAATGTTAATTTAATCAACTCCAAAATAACTTTCACAGGAGTTTATGCGGGTGGCATTGCGGCTGCGGTTGAAGGGAGCGGGAGCGGTGTGATAAGAAACTGTACAGCCAATTGCACGATAGAGTATGTTTCATTAAATGATGGAACGAAAGGTTTAAGGCAAGGTGGCATTGCAGGATATGCTTATTCAGGCACAAGAATAGAAAACTGTACAAATTATGGCAGTATGATAAGTAATGATTCCAATGCCAATGACGTTGGAGGGGTTATTGGTTGGACAGAAGGAGCAACAATAACTGGCTGCGTTAATTATGGGACAATTTTAGTCGCTGGGAAGTATTCAGGCGGAGTTGCAGGCAGTTTAAATAGTGGAGCTAAAGTTATAAACTGTATCAATTATGGAAATGTTTTTAGTGAGGGATTTGCTATTGGTGGCATTAGCGGTTATGTTAATGCAAGTAATATCACAAATTCCATTAATAAAGCTACGATAAAGGCAGATAATCGCGCTGGCGGCATTGCTGGCAGATGTGAAGGTGATTATGGCAAAGATTACAAAGCTAATTGTGTGATAGAAAATTGTGCAACTTATGGCTTTATTGATGTTGTAAATGGCATTCACCCTGTTTCTGGATTGGTTGGAGAGTGGATACATCCTCAAGGATATAAATTAATTATTACAAATTGCAGTGCCGTGGTTGACTCGAATTTTTCAGATTTTCAACCTTTCTTTGGTGGAAGTGAGGCAGATTCTGTTGTTGTAAGTTCTTGTTATTCTGTTGTAAATAATATAAAACGCTATTCAGACGGTGACTTTGCAGGTTTTGGGCTTGTTGAAGGCATGAACAATGGTTTGCCTCTTCAAAAAGAACTTTTCTGGGCGGCTGAATTTGGCGAGGTTGTTGACGTATCAGAATTTTTTAGCGGTTGGACACTTGTGACAAAATAACAAAAAAACAGACTATTTCAGTCTGTTTTTTTATAGCGGTTCAATTTTGTTTTGTTATGGTACCCCCTAGGAGAATCGAACTCCTGATTCAGCCGTGAGAGGGCTGCGTCTTAACCGCTTGACCAAGAGGGCTTGGATTTTTATGCTATTATAGTTTAGCAAATTATTTAACTTTTTGCAAGAGTTTTTATGAAATATTTTTATTTATTTTCAAAAAATGTCATATTTTTTGCGAATTTTAACTTTTTTTAATTTATTTATTTTCTTTTTTGAATTTTATTTGAGTTTTTGATTATTTTTTTGTTATACTAATATTGTTATGAAATTCAATTTTTTTAATAAATCAGATATCAAAATCGGTATCGCTTTTGGCGGTGGCGGAACACGAGGATTTACTCATCTTGGAGTGATAAAAGCTCTTGAAGAATTCGGTTTAAAATTTGATTATGTCACAGGCACTTCTGTGGGCTCTTTTGTTGGCGCTTTTTATTCTGCTGGATATTCTTTTCAAGAAATGTATGATATTGCAAAAAACATCAGGACAAAGGATATACGGTCTAATATGGTGCCTTTTGTTCCATCTAAGATTGACGGCGTAGGCGAAATTGTAACTAAGAATTTGGGAGATATTAATATCGAAGATTTAAAACTTCCGTTTTCTGCTGTTGCAGTTGATTTGATTTCTGCCAAAGAAGTTGTTCTGTCTAAAGGCAACTTGGCAAAAGCTGTTATGGGCAGCTGCGCTGTTCCTGCAATTTTTCAGCCTGTTAATTATGACGGAATGCTTCTTGCTGATGGTGGACTTCAAAACACAATCCCGTCTGATATTGCTCGCCATTATGGCTGTGATTATGTTATCTCAGTTGACGTCAACAAGAGCAGAGGTTATGGCACAAAATCGTCAAAACTGACTGATGTTGTTATGTGTTCTATCAGAATTTTGATGAAAAGTAATGCTGTGCGAGGTTATATGTATAGCGACCTTGTGATTGGGCCAGAAACCAAACGATTTAAGGCTACAAAGACTGACGGCATGGAAGAAATGATTGAAGAGGGCTATAATGCAACGATTGACGCTATGCCTGCAATCATGGAAATTTTTGCTAAAAAGAAAAAGAATAGATTTGAAAATGATTTGAAAGATATTAAATTTATAGATTAAATTTATGGATAAACAAAAGAGCAAAAAACAATTTAAGAATTATACGCTTTTGATTCGTTTAGGATTAACCGCAGTTTTGGCTGTGGTGTTTGTGTTTGTTTTTATCTTTGCGGGCGGATTGAACTATGTTTATGGATTATCTGGCAAAATTAAATGTTTTGCTAATAATGAATTTGAGGTTCATTATATTGATGTTGGGCAAGGTGACAGTGCATTTATAAGATTCCCTGACAAGACAACGATGTTGATTGATGCAGGGCCAACAAGCAGTGGTGATGATGTTTGCGAATATTTGACTGATTTGTTTAAACAAGAAAAAATTGATTGCATTGACTATTTTGTTCTAACTCATCAAGACGCCGATCATGTGGGCGGAGCAAGTGATGTTTTTGAAAATTTTCAAATTAACTGTTTATACAGGCCAAAAGTGTATAGCAATTATGAAATTCAAACTTTTGGCAATCCTGAGGGTTATGAAGTAAGCACAACAAATGTATATAATTCTGCAATTGTGTCGGGTTATAACGAGCCTAACTGCAAAATAAGATATTCTTGTGCAGGCATAAACTGGGGGAATGAAAAATATACAGTTAAGTTTCTTTCGCCAAACAAGGATAATTATAAAAATGACAACAATGCATACAGTCCAATTATAAAAATTACATATTTAAGCAGAAGTTTTCTTTTTACTGGTGATGCTGAAAGCAAGATTGAAAATGAAGTTATAGAACGCTTCCCTGAGGAACTTAAAGCTGATGTTTTGAAAGTTGCTCATCATGGAGCAAGCAACGGAAGTGGTGAAACATTTTTAAGTTATGTTAAGCCGTCGGTGGCAGTCATATCTGTTGGCAAAAAGAATAGTTATGGGCATCCGAACAGTTCAACATTGGATAGGTTGAATAATATAAATTGCAAGGTTTATATGACGTCAACTTATGGCTCGATTGCAATGAGTGTTGATTCAGCTGGCAATATTGTGCTTGGAGGCAAAAGCGCAACTGTGACTGATTTTGCCTTAATCGTTTCAATATTTTTCATCGCTATTGTGATTGTGTGGGGAGTTAAACCAAAATCTAAAAAAAGGAAGAAAAGCAAAAAATATAAACAACAAGAAGAAAAAGCCAAGAATAAATAGCAGAATTTTATCAAATTAATGTGGCTTACTTTTAAAAAAAGTGTTAATAATCTGATTATATTTTGCTAAATGATTTGAGTTTGTGATTTTTTGTGATAATATATAGACATGAATGCTGCTTTTGAAAACATTGTGCTTGTTTGCTTAGACGGCAAGTTATGCAGGTCTGTTTCTGAAAAACTTTCAGAAAAACTTGATATGTTTTTTGCTGACTTAAAAGCTTATATTGAATATGACCTTATGGACACCAAAGCCGTGCTTGAAACTTGTGGCATTGAATATTTTGATGAACGAGAATTTATGGCAAGTGCTAATTTTGCGAAATTTTCTAATTCGGTTTTAACTGTGGATTTTGACTTGTTTAAAAAAAATCGCAAAGCCTTTACAAAACAAAGTTTGATTATATATTTAAAGTTGGCAAAAAAGTTGATAAACAAAGCAGAAACTGTAAATATACTTGCATTTGATTCTCATGATAAATATCTTGAAAAAGAAAGCAATTTGACTATTGAAATAAAACATACTGCAGTTACAAAGGCAGTTAAAGAAATTATAAATTTTCTTGGGGAGGCGTTATGAATATAGCTGATAAAACTTTAAATTATGTAAAATCTATCACTGCTCAATCTATTTCAAAAGCAGGGTCTGGTCACTCGGGGACTTCGCTTGGGGCATCTGCAATTATGCTTGCTCTTTTTAAGGACCACTATAATTTTGATGTGTCTGAAATAGATTATCTCAACCGAGACAGATTTGTGTTGTCTGCTGGACATGCGTGTCCACTTTATTACACGCTTTTGTCTATGTTCGGTTTTGACCTTTCACTTCAAGACCTCAAAAATTTGAGGAGAGCAGGGGCAAGAACGCCAGGCCATCCTGAATATGGCGTGACTGACGGCGTTGAAGTTAGCACTGGACCTCTTGGGCAAGGGATTGCCAACGCTGTTGGAATGGCAATCGCAGAAAGCCTGATGGAAGAGCGTTTTAATTCTGTTGGCTTCCAGATTATAAATAACTACACATATTGCCTTTGCGGTGATGGCGACCTTATGGAGGGTGTTGCCCAAGAGGCTTGTTCAATTGCGGGCAATTTAAATTTGAAAAGGCTTGTTCTTTTATATGATGCAAATGAAGTTACAATTGACGGCAACTTAAATCTTGCTAATCGTGAAAATATTGCAAAAAAATTTAAAGCGATGGGCTGGAATGTTATTCATTGCAGAAATGGCAATAATTTTAATGCATGTTCAAGAGCAATCGCAAGAGCTAAAAAGTCTGATAATCCTACAATAGTGATTTTTAAAACAACAATCGGGATTGGAACTGAAAAAGAGGGCACATCGGCTATTCATGGCTATGCGCTTTCAAAAGAAGAAGTCAAAGCTTTCAATCAAAAGTTAGGAATTTATGAGGATTTCTTTATTCCAAGCGATGTTCGTGATTGGTGCGTTGCAAGCACAAGACAAGGCAAACTGAATCATGAAAAGTGGAATCAAGATTTGGCAATTTATTCCAATTCTAATCCTGACCTTTATCGCCAGTTTATGCAGTTTTTTGACAGAAAGCGTTTTGACGTTGAAAAACTTGCAAAGAACTGCTATAAATGGACAGGCATGAGTGGTCGTGAGATTAATAAAAATATTTTAAACGAAGTGGCTTCAAAACTCCTTCAACTTGTTGGCGGAACTGCCGATGTTGCTCCATCAACAATGGCGTTTATAGATAATGCAAGCAATTTCCTTGCAGGCAACAAGCGTGGCAGAAATATCCATTTTGGCGTTCGTGAACATGCTATGGGTGCAATCTGCAACGGCATTGCTTTGTATGATGATTTTATTCCATTCTGTTCAACATTCTTGTCTTTCTCAAATTATATGCTTCCAGCCATTCGCATGTCTGCGCTTATGAATTTGGGCGTTGTGTATATGTTCACGCATGACAGCCTTATGGTGGGCGAGGACGGACCAACTCATCAGCCGATTGAACAACTTGCTCAACTTCGCTCTATTATTGGGCTTAATGTGTTCAGACCTTGTGACGCACAAGAACTTGTGGCAGGCTATGACCATTGTATTTCAAGACTTGGACCTGTGGCATTTATCCTTTCAAGACAAAAAATGCCTGAGATTGAAAACACTTCATATAAAAATGCTATGCAAGGTGGCTACGTGCTTCTTCCTGCAAAGAAAGACGCTGATATTGTGATTTATGCAAGCGGAAGTGAGGTTTCAATTGCATTGGAAGTTGCAAAAGAACTTGATAAAAAATATGATGTTTCTGTTGTTTCAATGCCTTGTATGGAAGTTTTTGATAAACAATCTTCAGCTTATAAAGATAAAGTTTTGCAACCAAAAGCCAAACTTAAAGTTGCAATTGAGGCTTCGAATGATTGCTCTTGGTTTAAATATATTGGCAGTGACGGCTTATTCATTGGTGTGGATGACTATATGTTCAGCGCGCCAGGTGAGGAAGTTTATGCAAAAGCAGGATTTTCTGTAAAAGAAATTTTAAAGAAAATCAGCAAAAGACTTGGAAAGAATTAATTTTTAAAGACAAATTTAAACTTTTTTTGATAAAATTCAACATAAAATATTTTAACATAATATCCTCTTTAAAAGTATAATATTTTAGTAGGCAAATTAAGCTTTGGCTAAAAAAATACTTAAAGGGGTTTTTATGTTAAGTAAAAAATCAATTGTGTTGTCAGGAATAAATGACAACAGCAAAAAAGCAGTTTTATCGCTTGAATATCAAGACGGCTCATTGAATGGCAGGTTGAGATTGTATAATTTCTCGTCAGAGCCAAGCGGGATTTTAAGTTTGGGGATAACCTCTGATAGTGGAGTTATTAAAGCTGGCTTAACAAGAACTTCAAACATGCTGTTTTCATTTGGGTCGCCTGTAAAAAATATGCCAAGCGATTTCTCTTGTGCAATAGTCAATTTTGTTGGCGGAGAGCCTAGTCCAATCTTGTTTGGCTCTTGCCAAGGCTCATCTGACTTGGAGGACGCTTTGCATGATGTTGTGATGTCACTTCGCGGAACTAAAAGCGTTGATGATGTTGAAAGTTTGCTGGACAGTGTTGGAATAGATTATGACCAGCAATTAAAGCAAGAGATTGAAGAAGAAATTGACAAGCATTTTGATAAAGCCCAAGAAAAAGTTGAAAGTCAAAGTTTGATAGAAAGCAAGCATAGCGATTGTGAAAGCAAAGACTGCAGTGAATGCATGTACAAAAAATATTTTTATGAGAATAACAAAAATCTTGTTTTCAGCGAAAGCGTGCAAGAAAGTGAAGAGCTTGAAAATCCAACCTTAGAAGAGTCTGAAAACAAAAACAGTGGCATGGAATTTTATAACGAAATAAAAAGCCAAGTGGACACACTTTTTGCGGAGAATAAGCCTGAGGAATATTTGCAAGAGCTTATTCCAAATTCTAAATGGGTTAAAGTTGAGGTTGACGGTGGCGGAGATTACTATGTTTTCGGCTTGATTTATGAGGATGATAACTTGAAATATGTTTGTTATGGCGTGCCAGGAATGTTTTCTCGTGTTCCTCCAAAACAACTTTCAGGCTATCCTGTTTGGCTTGCAATTGACAAAGATAAACAAGACGGCTTTGGCTATTGGCTAAGCTATCAAGATGCATCAACTGGTGAAAGCGTTAAGGCGATTATAGAATAAGAGGGAGAATATGGATATTTTTGCAATCGTTATGATTTGTTTACTTGGGCTTATTCTTGTAATAATGCTTGTGCTGATTTTGATAGGTGCGGGCAGTTTCAGAATGTCGATGTCTGCAAAATCTATCGCAAAGAAATTAGCAAAAGCCAACACTAAAACAAATTATGAAAATTATAAAATTGACCACTCTTGGTGGGACAAGCAAGATTGTCAAACCTTGACAACAAAATCTTATGATGAATTAAATTTATATGCTCATTTGATAGAAAATCCAAAATGTGATAAACTTGCAATTATTGTTCATGGCTATGGCGGGGAATACAAAGATATGAACAGTTATGCACAGATGTTTTTGAAGAGAGGCTATAATATTTTGGCTGTTGAGTGTCGCGCTCATGGCAAAAGCGAGGGCGATATGATTGGCATGGGTTGGCTGGACAGGCTGGATATCAAAACATGGATTGATGTTATGCTTGAAAGAAATAAAAACTATAAAATACTATTGTTTGGGCAATCAATGGGGGCAAGTGCCGTGTGCATGGCTCTTGGTGAAAAACTGCCAAACAATGTGATTTGTGCCATTTCTGATTGCGGATTTGATAATGTTTATCGTCAAATGTATCATGTTTGTCGTCATCATTTAAAATTTTTAACAAAGCCAACAATAAATATTTTTAATGCCTATATGAAACGCACAAGAAACTATGACTTTAAAAGTGCTGATGCAGTCAAACAATTAAAGAAATGCAAAGTGCCAGTGCTGTTTATTCATGGCAAGGCTGACGATTTTGTGCCTGTTGAGATGTGTTATAGATTGAGTGAGGCAATTCCAGAGGAAAGGCGAGAAGTGTTATTAGTTGAAAACGCCTCGCATATAATGAGCTATGCAACTGACCCTAAGGCATATACAAGGGCAGTCAATAAATTTTTGGATAAATATGGAATGTAAAAAGAATGAGCTTATACTCATTCTTTTTTTGCTAAATTTTTAAGTTTGTTATAATTTTTTATGGCATTTTGCTTATTCTCTTCAAGCAAATTTGCATTTTTGCTGTTAAGTGTTAAAGAATAACGACTTTCTTTTCTTAAAAAGTCAAAATATTTATCTTCGTTAAGTGAACTGTCAAGCGTTAAGTTTTCGCCATTAAAGCGATAGAGTGGCCAGTAGCCACATTCTACGGCAAGCTTTTGTTCGCTTATCATGTCAGCCAAGTCAAAGCCCATGTTAACACAAGGCGAATAGGCAATAATAAGGCTAACTCCATTATGGGCTTCGGCTTCTTTAAACGCTTTTATGCACTGAGTCATGTCAGCGCCAAGCGCAACCTCTGCCACATAAACATTTGGATAGGTCATTGCAATCTGGCCAAGATTTTTCTTGTGAGTGTGTTTGCTGTTCTCGGCAAGTTTAACATTTGCTCCAATTGGAGTTGCTTTGCTTGCTTGCCCGCCAGTATTTGAATAGCTTTGATTGTCTAGCACTAAGATATTTACATTTTCGCCACTTGCAAGCACATGGTCAAGCCCGCCAAAGCCTATATCATATGCCCAGCCGTCTCCGCCAATTATCCAAACATTTTTGTCAGAGTTATTGTTATATTGAGCGCCAAGCTTTATGCCAAGCCCAAACTCGGCATTATCCTCAAACAAACTGTTAGCCCATGCTGGACCTTTTCCATTCTTGTCTTTTGCAAATGGGCAAGCAGAATAAGTGCCTCCATAAATGCTTGAACAGCCTGTTGCATTGGCGATTATCATTCTATCACCAAACAGCATGCTTGCAAGCTTGATATATGGAGTTTCTCCGCATCCAGCGCAAGCGCCTGAAAACTCAAAATATGGCTTTTTAAATTGCAATCCTTTTGGATAATCATCTTTAAAAATCTCTTGTTTGATTTGTGGCAAGGCTGAATAGCAAAGATAATTTTGTTTTTCCTTTTCCAGGATTTCTTGCGCTGGCAGCATTTCAAGCGCTTTTTTGATGGCAGGGCAGGTGTTGGCACAAACTCCACATCCTGTGCAATCAAGAGGCGAGAGTTGGATTTTATATAGCGCGTCTTTCACTCCTATTGCTTGTGCAAAATCTGAGGCATTCTCGATATTATTGTCAACCAGCAAAGCTCTTAAAGCAGAGTGAGGACAGGCTAGCACACACTGACCACATTGTATACAATTTTCTTTTATCCATTTTGGCAAGTTTAAAGCAATGCCGCGTTTTTCAAACTGAGTTAAATTTGTTGGAGTACTTCCGTTATCAGAGAAAGCTGAAACAGGAATTGAATTGCCTTGCAAGTCCATGATTGGCTTTTGAACTTGTTTTGTGAATTTTTCTCCGCCAATTTTTTCTTGCTTATATTCTTTGCCAATAAGCGAAGATAAGTTAACTTCTTGCAAACTATTTATGCTTGCTTTCATGGCTGAAATATTTTTGTTTATTGTATCTTGACCTTTGCGAGCAAATGTATGTTTGATTTCTTCTTCAATCTCATAACTTGCATCTATTTCAGGCAATAGATTGCCAGCTTTGAAAAGAGCAGTCATCATGATTATATTTATTTTTTGATTAAGCCCATGTTCTTTTGCAATTTCTTGTGCGTTTATCACAAATACTTTTGCATTTTTTTCTTTTAAAATTTTTACATAACTTATTGGCAAAATTTTGCCAAGTTCGTCTTTGTCAAAAATAGAGTTGAATATAACAGTTCCGTTTTGCTTCAAGCTTTCCAAGCAGTTATATCTATGCACAAAAGAAAAGTTGTTTATCATGATAACATCACTGTTGTTGACAAGATATTCAGCCTCAATTGGGCTGTCGCTTATGCGAATGTGAGAAATGGTCATGCTTCCAGATTTGCGAGAGTCATATTCAAAATAACCCTGAACAAATTTGTCATGCTTGTCGCCAAGGATTCGCACTGTTGCCTTGCTTGCTGACACTGAGCCGTCAGAGCCTAAGCCAAAAGTTTTGATTGAAAAAGCATTGTTAGAGGTTTTAAAATTCTCATCAAGCTGTAATGAAGAAAAATTAACATCGTCCTCAATTCCGACTGTGAAGTAATTTTTTAAATTCTTGGCTTTTAAATTCTCAACAACTGCCTTTGCATGTTGTGGAGCAAACTCTTTTCCGCCAAGTCCAAAAACGCCTTGCACAATCTCGATTTTTCTTCCGCTTGCCTGAGCGCGAGCAATCACGTCCAAAGCAAGAGGGGAAGAACTTCCATTTTCCTTGCTTCTATCAAGCACGCAGATTTTTGTCACGCTTTGAGGGATATCCAGCACAAAAGGTCTGAAAAGTTTGACGTCACAAAGCATAATATCCTGAATATTATTTTGTTCAATAAATTCTTTTAAAGTTCCGCAAACTGAACCCATTGCAACAATCATGTTCTTTGCGTTAGGATTGCCATAAAACATATATGGAGCATATTGTCTGCCAGAAATTTTGCAAATGTTATCAAAAATCTCTTGCAGGGCATTTGGGATATTTTTATAGACTTCGTCATTTTTAACTCTGCATTGGAAAAATGTATCAGGATTTTGAGCAGTCCCAAATTGCAGTGGATTATCAGAAGAAAGTGCTGTTTTTGATAAAATTTCTTTATATTTCTTCAAATTAATAAGTTTTTTAAGCTCAGCTTCTTCAAATATTTGTATTTTTTGCATTTCATGGCTTGTTCTAAATCCGTCCATAAAATGTAAAATTGGCAATCTTGTTTTTAAAGCCAAAAGGTGAGAGGCTAGTGCAAAATCATGTGCCTCTTGAACGCTTTTTGAAGCAAGCATTGTATAGCCAGTTGACTTCACGGCCATAACGTCAGAATGGTCACAGAATATGCTTAGTGCATGTGTTGCAACTGCACGTGAAGCAACATGAATAACATTAGGCAAGCGCTCGCCAGCAATTTTGAACATGTTTGGAAGCATTAAAAGTAGCCCTTGGCTTGACGTGAAAGTGTTTGATAACGCGCCAGCAAGCAAAGCGCCGTGCATAGCACCTGCAACGCCACCTTCAGATTGCATTTCAATAGTTTCAACTTTTTGCCCAAGCAGATTTTTTTCGCCTTTAGCACAAAGTTTTGTGCAATATTCTGCCATAGGAGAGGACGGGGTTATTGGATAAACTGGAATAACCTCGCTAAATTTGTATGCAATGCGTGCAACAGCTTCGCAACCGTCTAAAATAACTTTTTTCATAATTGCTCCTATGATTTATAATTGTATATTTTATTTATATTTTTGTCAAATAATTTAAGTGCAATAGCAGTTTTTTGTAAAATTTAACCATTCTATATATAAAATAGTCAGAATTTATTCATCGACCAGGTCATGCCCGTGGGTCAAATGACACTTTCTATAACAATCATTACTTATCCCGCGAAGCCTGGCGTTGTTCCCGTGTCAACTGAAATTAATTTTATTTTGTTCGAGATTTAGTTGACACGGGGGGGGGGGATTTGCTATACTGAAAATGAAAATACTACACAATTGTAAAAATAACTCAAAAATAGCGTAATTTATTATGAAATTTTTGATAAAAATGTTACAATTGAGTTATAGTAAATGAAAAGCGAATTGCTGATAGTCGTCCGTTTGGTTTGATGGAAAGGAGGTTGTATGCGTACATATAAAAATAAAGTAAATTTTATATCCATCACAGGAATAATTTTAGCTGTATTGTCTATGACTTTTGGCCTAGTTTTTGGCCTTGTGGACTTTTCACCAAAACTACAACAACCCGACACAACCCAAGGCGCAACAGAGCCAACCAATAACAGTTATTGGGATCAGGATGTTTCTCGTGTAGACACTGACTGGGCAGGCAGTGGAACAGCAGATGACCCGTGGCTTATCACAAGCGCAGCAGAATTGGCTGGACTAAGTTATACAATTTACAACAATACAAAATCTGAATATTTGACAAATACTTCTGGTAGCA